>JAKSBG010000348.1 GCA_022361255.1 Verrucomicrobiales bacterium | reverse complement strand
TTGAAGATCAAAAACCTTTGCCCAGGAATCGGTAATCTCGTCACCCGTAGATGTGTTTGTATCCGATGTTTCACGGAGACAGCCAAAGATAATTCCGCTTCCTATTGAATCTTCATAGCGAATTTCGCTGTATCTGTCTGCTAACAGTCTCAGCGACTGATCTCCTAATCCGGAAAGTATCATAATCTTCCTCTCGTTTCCATAACCTGAGACCGCAGAAAGCCTAATCCATGAATGATTCTAGAGAGTAGGAAAAAGCCCCATTCAACTTCTCCTCCGAGGAGAGTTTTACCTGCGCCGAAAAGGCAAGATTCCGAAGGATTTGAACTGGTCTCGGCAAACTGATCATCATCAATTTGGAACTCCGTTCTGCACGTTCAAACAATCCCGACACCCGCTCCCTCCTAAGGCACTCATATCTTGAAAACATAGAACCAAAATCAGAAAAATTCTGACTTCCGGCCAAGTGAGCTAATAATTCTGCATCCTCCATTGCCAAACTTGCTCCCTGCCCTGACACCGGGCTCAACGCATGAGCCGCATCACCTATTAGCGCAATCCTTCCTTTCGACCATCGTTCGAGGCCAACGATCCGCCGAACATTTGCAATGCAGTAAGAGTCACTTTTTTCCACTAGCTCAGGCACCGGCTCGCACCAACTTCCAAACTTCTCCTTCGCTCTACGCTCTAAAACTCTTTCGCTCTCCCCCCCCTTTTTACCGGTTCAGGTGAAGCGAAGTAGCAATACCAAAGTATCGAGCGACTACTCTCACTCTCTCCGTCGATGTAGCTGTATGCAAAAAAACCTGTCCTTCCAACATTCACGTATTGAGTGCGCTGATGAAAACTGAAATCTTTTGCAGCACGTTCTACGATCCCTCCAAAATAAATCAGATTCGAAAACTCATTAACTGCACCCCCGGAGATACACTCTCTCACACTTGAATGCACCCCGTCCGCTCCAATAACAAAATCAAAGTCCTCAACAGTTCCATCGGCAAACTTCAATACCGCTCGATTGGTGGAAGAAACCTCTTGAACTGTTTTACCGAATTCGATGGCCGCACCACTGCTAACCAACTGCTCATACATGAGCTGTAACAACTTCCGCCTACGAATCGTAACAGTCGGCACACCGTAAATCTCCTCTAACCCCATCGAACGATTGACCAGAAAATTACCCTTCTGATCCAGAAAGCGCGCATTTTCGATTATCGCACCTGCATTCGCTACAGCCTCAGCGAGGCCCATCTTGGCAAGAATTTTCATGCCATTTGGGAATACTGTGATACTTCCGCCCTCCTGCGCAATCCCATCCCTATGATCAAACACCCGACAGGAGATGCCTTTTGTCCTCAGGAAGTACGCAGCTGCAATCCCACCAAACCCACCGCCGGCAATGCCTACCGATTTAATCATTCTTCACTTTCAACCGTTTCCCTAATCACCGATTGGGGAAGTTTGTTAATATTGAGATAAATTCTACCGATATACTCACCCATAATACCAAGTATCCCGAGCACAATACCAAACATAAATAGCATCACAGACATCAATGATGAATATCCCATCTGCACCTCTGGATGAAGAAGCTTATACACCACGGTATACCCCATATAAAGGAACCCGCATAGAGCAAAAACAAACCCAGCAACCGACGCTAGCCGAAGCGGAATCAGCGAATACGCAGTAAAGCCATTCAGCCAGACCGAAAGAAGTTTACGAAACGAATAGGTAGTCTCCTCATAATCGGACCGCCCCCGATCAAGATACACATTCCCCATACGGTTTGTCACCCGAAGGAACATCCCCCCCAAATAAGGGAAAGGATTATCGCATTTAATCACCTCGTCGATCACGAACCTCCTGCAAGCCCAAAGATTCCCAAATACCAGGTCCTTCGGCTTTTTCAACAACCAGCGGGCCATTAATTCATTCCCGTAACTACCTAACCGTTTCAACATGGATCCGTTTGGAGTGTGGTATGCAGCCCAGACCATATCATACTCTTCACCGCCAAGAATTGGATCAATCAACTTAGCAATATCCTTAACGGGGGACTGCCCATCGTCGTCACAATATACAACAATTGATCCTGAGCATTCACGAAACCCAGCCAACATAGCATGTTGTTGTCCAAAATTCCGCGCCAAACGAACACCCTTCACTCCCCGATTATCACTCGCAATTTCTCTAATCACACGAAAAGTTCCGTCACTAGATCCATCATCGACTAAAATAAGTTCGACTTCAAACCTGTCCTTCGGTAAGGCGCGAAAGATATCTTCTACTACTCCCGGCAAACTTTTCTCACTGTGATAGCAAGCAACCACAAATGAAACCCGTTCCCGATCTTCGCTCGAAATCGAACTGCTATTAAGGTCTTTGGGAATATTCATCGCAATTCGACTGCTAAACCTATTCCAGTTCTCCCATAGGAATTCCCATTGTAGAGCATAAACCGGTCAGTTCCTGATTTGAATACAAACGGATACGCTTGCTCATCAGATTCCCACTCACCTGGAGTCTCATGGCCAGACCAATTAAATTCACATCGCTGCCAGAGGAACCCATCCTTGGACTCAGCGTAACAGAGAGAGTATTTTCCGTATTTGTCTATCGATGCCCACATCCGGAATATTCCATTTTCATACTCGATACACGGTCGCGCTATTGCTCTCTCGCCCGGCAGGAAAGGAAACTCCACATCATAGATTTTTTCCCAACTCACACCGTTTTGGGATACTGCAGCGCGAAGTACAAATTCGTAGTCGTCCGTTGAGTTCCCTGGCCAACTCAAGATGGTGTCATACCACATCATATATTGGCTATCAGTTTTTAGAACCCAAGGATAACCGAAACTTAGCGGCTCTTTTTCACATTTCCCAATAACCGGACGATTCGAACTCCGACGAAATCTTGAGTTTCCATCCAGTTCAGCGAGTCCAATCTCATTAGAGAAAGGTACTGTTTTGGGGAGAGACCACCCCATGTAATAGTATTTGTTTTCTTCACTAATGCAGCCAGACATAGTCACACCGCAATCGTCGAAATGTCCGCGCTCACCCGGACCGAAAAGCAGTTCCTCCGACATGTCGATTATACGTCTCTCAGAAAGCGAATAATCAAAACTGGAAGTATGGGACCTGTTTTCGGGGTCGCGCGTACTAAAATAGACTCGATAAGCATCATGCCCCAAAGGAACGGCAAACGGAACTGCCGAATGTGACCCGCCGTTGTTCAGCTCCGGTGACACCTCAAAAATTTTCCCAATCCTCTGCCATGAACTCTTCATGATTCGTGAAAGATCCAACTGGCCGATTCGGGACCGCAATTAAACAGCACGTCCAGAACGGTAACCTCGTGAACAAAATCCCCATGCAACTGAGGGTAGGGTTCATAGTTGTATTCTATATAATCCAACTTTATGCCAGCGGCCCGAAATAAATCGTCGTCCATAAACTGCCTTGAAGCCGGGCCGTTGATAAACGAATCGCAACCTAAAGCATTACAAATCTTGATAACGCGCTCGCCGCTTTTATCTCCACATAGATCCAGATCACTTGAACGAACCCATTCCACATCAATCCCCAAAACATCAGAGATTTTCTTTGTCGCATAAATATCAAGGTCACAAAGATTACCCCACTCCTGACCGCAAAGAATTTCCCTTACAAAGTCAGCATATTCATTAAAGAATGGCGCAGCTTTATACTCTAACGATATCGTTTTCCAGTGCTTCTCGGCCCAGTTCGCTTTGCCATCAATCTCAACATCTTTGATTAATGTATCCCTGCTCCCATTCGTCACAGGAACGCTTATCCAGCGCAATCCCGCATGAGTTTTGACGCGATTTCTGTTCCTCCAATCTTTCTTCGTGTATTGGACATCGTCAAAAAATACGAATGTATCGACTCGGTTGATGAGGTCAAAGACCCCCTTCCAAGGTAGGTAGTTAGGTTGGAGAATGGCGATTTTTTTCATTCGATACAAAAGAGTATCAACTCACGCAGATACATTTACCTTGTCACTTACGCAGCCAAGAAATTCCGAATTCCTCTCGCCATAGACACTCTTTTCCTGAGTATCCTTCGTTATGTAGCATTTCGCTCCTACGAGGGTTCTTTTAGATATCTTTACATGCGCTTTTATTATAGACCCCGTACCGATAACGGAGTTATCGCCGACAACAGAATAGGAACTGATAACTGATCGCGGCGAAAAATAGCAGTGATCCCCGATTTTGAGATCGTTGCAAATTAGGCTGAATTCCCAGAAAAAATTGTCTTCTCCAATTTCGGAAAATGGGTTTATTACCACATTATCTGCAACCAAACAATTGTCACCCAGATCTGAATGACAAACTGCGTTTGGGCTGATGTAAGAAGCAATTGAATAACCTTTTTCTCT
>JAKSBG010000206.1 GCA_022361255.1 Verrucomicrobiales bacterium | reverse complement strand
TCTCGCAAATCGGAGAATTCTCGCAAATTAGAGACCGATTTTATCTTCATTTCTGCTTGACAAGTTAAATATGGTTTTTATTATTTCTATACTCTATGCTCACCCAACGAAACACAGCCTTTTCGCTCGTCGAGGTTCTCCTCGCGATCGCCTTGATTGGCAGTGTCGCTGCACTGGCAGTTTCTTCGATGAGCCACGTCGTCAAATCCGCGCAAACGCAAAAGCTTGCCAGTGACGTCGATACCATTAACCGCAGCATCATCGCCTACATAGCATCGGGAGGAGATCTCTCTCAGGCGAAGACACCGGAAGATGTCCTGTCAGCGCTTAAGCAGAAGCTGGCAAACGGAGAAAAGGTTCCCGGTCTGGCGGGATCAAAGCTCGACGCCACCGTCACCGCAAAGATTCAGACGAAAGATGAAGTTTATCGAGGTGGCCTTCGCGCCTACTGGGACGCAAAGCATTTGCGATTTTATCTGACAAACAAAGGGGAGACCCCGGGCGTGAAAAGCTTTGAGAAAAATCCATCACTCGACACGGAGGATTTCGGAGAATCAGAAGCGAATGTTGCCTTTTCCTATGCTTCGAAAGACAAATGGATTTGGGACTACGAAGAAGCTGCCGCTTCTTCGGCCCCGGGTACGACAGCGATTAGCGTGACTCCTGTTCCCAATACCGGAATTCCGGCTCCGAAGGTCACTCCGCCACCACCGCCTCCCCCCTCCGTAGCGGATCTGGATCCCCCGATTTATTCCCGACCGGGTGGATCCTATCCGATCGAGCAGTTTGAAGATCCAATCGCCTTATCCAATCCGAATCCGGCAGGCTCTTCGAGAGTTTTCTACAGCATAGATTACGGAGAATGGCTGCCTTATCTGACACCGCTCATCGTACCCCCGGGAAGTTCGCTTTCCGCCCAGGCTGTCGCCTCCACTGCCGCGTATACGAACAGCGGACGAGTGAACGAAACATATACACCGCTCGTATCCCGGCTTTCCAACCCGTTTATCCTGCCAAGTCGCGAACGATTTGGACTGTTCACCGGTCGAAACATAAAGGTAATTTTGACCAACCCGAACGATCCTTCTGTCTCAACTTTACAGTATCGCATCGGTGGTGACCCCTGGCAGGAATACTCCGGACAATTTAAAGTAAAGAGAAACGACTATCCTTCCGGCGTGCTCATTCAAGCCCGCGCCGTTTCGACAAGCCCTTACTATCTGGACAGTTCAAACACCCTTCGTACGCTCGCAGCAGAGGAAGCGGAGATCGACGGAAATGTGACGGGGAATTTTTCTGATCCCACCCTAGCAGCGAGAGGAGAAACCAACCTGGCAGGGGGAAGCAGCGGAGACTACTTCGAGTGGGGGCGAGACTACTACGATCAGTATGACATCAATCGCTTTTTCGGGGGCAATGCATCACTGGCCGCGGCGGATATTCTTTCCTCTCCCCTCACCAAATCCTCTCTTGGATTTAATGGTGCCGTTCTCAACGGGGTGTCCCCCGGGAACCGGTTCCAGATTGGAGACCTCTCCTACTTCAATGGAACCATCGCAGCCGACTCCGGAGCAGATGCCGTAACTGTCGGAATCGATTTAAATTTCAACATTTCGGGATACTCAGCTGTTTCCACATTCGACTTCGATCTTGAGTTGATCAACGTTCCAAACTACCGCGATCCCAATGATCCATGGGCGGATGCCGACTACGTAAAACTGGCCAACCCAACCGCAAGACAGACACTGAGTTTCAACAACGTGGAATTTGAGTTTCAAATTGAATTTGGAGAATCCACCTCAAACGGAATCTCCTATTTCGACGAATTTCACGTTCTGGAAGGCCTCGACGCATCGACTAAGGTCTATGGAACGCTCATCGAAATCGGTGGTTTTGACGACGAAGAAGACGTTGGTTCCAACGGCAACGGCAACGGCAACGGCAACGGCAACGGCAACGGCAACGTCAACGGCAATAGATTTTCGATCCCCCCCCGATAATCAGGCCGTTTTTTCCTTAGAAATTCGACAGCTTCGGTCGAAAAGTTCCGGTCATGGACTGGAAAGCCCACATCATTCGCCTGACCGAGTTAGAACAGGCGCGCGCGGAAAAAATCGATGCCTCGTTTTTCCCACCCGTTCCCGAATCACAGCTCACGGACTGGGAAAAAACCCACGACCTTTCCCTACCCGGGGAAATCCGTTCCTACCTCCTGCAGTCCGACGGATTGGAAGCCCGGCGCGGGGAAGCGTGGCCCGTCCTCCCTCTGCCCCGGTGGGAGATTCTCCGCGATGAATGCGCATCCGCGACCCCGTGGATTCGCTTCGGAGAAACTGCGACTCATCGCTACCTGCTTTCCACGGGGCACAGTCCGTCCATTTATCGCCACGAAACCTTCGGATCGAACGAAGAATTTTTCGCTGCCACTTTCTCGCGCTACCTCGAATTGGTCTTTCTGGGACAGGCCTGAAACTGGCTCGCATACGCCCGCGGAAAAACGGAAAAAGATTTGCGCAAACGTTTGTTTTCAGGCATTCTCGCGAACTCATGAAAGCATTCCCCCGACGAAACCTCCTTTTTTCTGCTCTCCTTCCGGGCATCGCAGCGGCCCTTTTCCTGAGTTCCTGTAATGACTCCGGCGGAGACGCGGAAGCAGACGGCAATGACGGAAAGCCCGTTGTCGCCCTCGTCATGAAATCGCTCGCCAATGAGTTCTTCAAAACGATGGAAGACGGGGCCAAATCCCACCAGGCAGCAAACGCGGAAAGCTACTCGCTCATTACAAACGGGATCAAAAACGAAACCGATCTCGCCCAACAGGTCGCGCTGGTTGAGCAGATGGTCGCCCGGGGAGTCGATGCCATCGTCATCGCCCCCGCAGACTCGAAAGCTCTTGTCCCCGCTCTCAAAAAAGCGCAGGACGCCGGAATCACCGTCATCAATATCGACAACAAACTCGACGATGCCGTCCTTTCGCAAGCGGGAGCAACGGTCCCCTTTGTCGGACCGGATAATCGTGAGGGAGCCAAAGCCGTTGGCGACGCTCTCGCCGGACAGCTCGGTGCCGGCGCCAAGGTTGCCATTCTCGAAGGCGTCCCCACTGCTTTCAACGCCCAACAGCGTCGCGCCGGATTTGAGGATGCGATGAAGGCCGCAGGTGCAGAGATCGTCTCCGTTCAGAGCGCCCAGTGGGAAATGGAGAAAGCCAATACCGTTTCCGCAGGCATTCTCACCTCGCACCCTGAGCTCGCCGCCATTCTCGCCAGCAATGACAACATGGCGCTCGGTGCCGCAGCCGCAGTCAAGGCCGCGGGAAAAGAGGACCAGGTGAAAATCGTCGGCTTCGACAACATTTCCGCCGTTCAGGCAATGATCCGGGACGGTCGCATTTTCGCCACCGCTGATCAGCACGGGGACCAGCTCGCTGTTTTCGGAATCGAGACCGCGCTCAAAATCCTCTCCGGAGAAGGCAAACCGGAAGACCGGAAAACGCCGGTCGATCTCGTCACCAAAGAAACACTCTGATCTGCCACATCCAACAGGGTGAAGTCTACGGCCTGACCCTGTTACCTCTCCGACTCAACCCTGTTAGCTGACACCCCGGAAAAGACAATGGCGGAACTGGAGCTGGTCGAAACGGAAGTGGGAAACCGGCTGATGGAACTGCTCCTCCGAAACGACTGGAAAGTGACGACGCAATACAGCCCCGCCGCCTTTGACAAAGGAATCGACTTTGACTCCTACACGCTCGTTTCGGGGAAGGAAACCATCGAACTGGAATGGACGAACTGGGAGGAGTGGACCATCCGCAGCAGTGAATCTGTCATCGCAGAAGTTTCATCCCTCCTCGAATCGCTGAAGCGGAATAATTAGAATTCGGAACCTCTCCATCATGTCTACCGAACGAAAGCTGCCCAACCCCTTCTCACGCATCGGTGAATCGCTCGGACTTGTCGCAGTGCTGGTGGCACTCGTCGCCGTGTTCGGATATTTCGGCACCAATTTCCTGACCAACTCCACTTTCAATCAGATTGCGAACCAGGTTCCGGCTCTCGCGGTGGTCGCGGTAGGGATGACCTTTGTCATCATTACAGCCGGAATCGATTTGTCCGTCGGGTCGGTCATGGGCTTCGCAGGTGCGATGCTCGGGCTGGCGATGGTCGACTGGGGCTGGCCGCTTTTTTTCGCCCTGCCTCTCGGAATGATTGCCGGACTGGCCTGCGGATGGGTCAACGGATGGGTGACTGTCCGGCTCGCCGTACCCAGCTTTATCGTCACCCTCGGCATGATGCTGATCGCCCGTGGACTCGCCTATCTCGGAACGGGATCACAAACGAAATACATCGGCAAACCGGTGGAGTGGCTGGGAGCCTCCATTCCCGGCATCGGCATCTCGTGGGCCTTTCTTTTCTCCGTCCTCATTGTTATTGCCGGGCAGATCATTCTCAGTCGCACCGTCTTCGGGCGCTATGTAAAAGTGATCGGAGCAAACGAAGAGGCCGCCACCTTCTCCGGTATCAATACCCGTCCGATCAAAATCGCGGTGTTCGGAATCGCCGGCGCGCTGGCGGGACTTGCTGCCGCTTTTGACAGCTCAAAACTCGGAGCCGTCGATCCAAACGCCGGAGACGGTCTCGAGCTAAACGCCATCGCCGCCGTCGTCATCGGAGGCACCAGCCTGATGGGTGGTCGCGGATCAGTTGTCGGAAGCTTTCTGGGCGTGCTCATCATGGCAACTCTCGGAGCCGGCCTCGCCAACATCGGGGCATCTGAGCCTGTCAAACTTCTCGTCACCGGACTCGTCATCGTTGGAGCAGCTGTCTTCGACGCCTGGCGCGCCGGTAAAATGAAACGAAACAAACCCTCATGAAAAAAACCATCCTGACATTCCTATCACTCCTGCTTGCTGTTCCGGCCTTTGCCGAACCGGTGAAAATGATCTTCGACACCGATATGGGTAACGACATCGACGATGCCATGGCGCTGGCGATGATTCATCAACTCGAGCGTCGCGGCGCGATGGAACTCCTCGCCGTCACGTCAACAAAAGACCATGAACTCTCCGCCCCTTTCATCGATGCACTGAATACCTTCTACGGCGCGCCCGACGTTCCCATCGGTGTCGTCCGGGACGGCGTCACTCCGGAGCAGGGCAAATACAACGGACTTGCCCGGAAAAAGGACGACGAAGGAAACCTCGTCTACCCGCACGACCTCGCCTCCGGGAAAGATGCGATGGAAGCCGTCGCCCTGATCCGCAAGACCCTCGCCGCTCAACCCGACAACTCGGTGAAGCTGGTCCAGGTCGGATTTTTCACCAATCTCGCCCGCCTGCTCGACTCGAAACCGGATGAGTATTCCGACCTTTCCGGTGCGGATCTTATCAAGAAAAAAGTCAAGGAAACCATCATCATGGCAGGGGCTTTTCAAACGATCCGTTTCGGCACACAGCATCTCGAATACAACGTAAAAAAAGACGTCCCCTCCGCCCAGGAGATGGCGGAACGCTGGCCCGGAAAACTCATCTGGAGCGGTTTCGAAATCGGGATTGCCGCCACCTATCCGTGGCAGAGCATCATGGAAGACTACAACTACCTCGACCACCATATCGTCAAGGAAGGCTACCTCGACTACGTGCCCGAGAAACCGCACGACCGTCCCACCTGGGATCTCACTGCGGTTCTCTACGCGGTGTATCCGGATCGCGGATACTTTGATCTGTCGCCGAACGGAAATGTGAAAGTGAACGACGAAGGCCGCACCGATTTCTTTCCCGCAAAGAAAGGAAACGACCAGTATCTGATCATGAACGACTTACAAACCGCCCGCGTTCGCGAGGCTTTTGTTCAGCTCTGTTCCGAACCTCCTGCCGGAAAATAGACGATGCGATCTTTCCTCATTTTTCCGGCCCTTCTCCTTCTCGCAGCAGTGAACGCTGCCGCTGAACCGGTAAAGGTCATTTTCGATACCGACATGGCGAACGACTGCGACGACGCAGGCGCTCTCGCCGTGCTCAATGCGCTCGCTGATCTCGGGGAAGCGGAAATCCTCGCCGTGGTCACCAACCGCAAGGACCCGTCAAACGCATCGGCCGCAGCCGTCGATGCAATCAACACCTGGTACGGTCGCGGCGACATTCCCATCGGCACAGACAAAGACGGCGCCAAGGTGGGAGGAAAACCGAGCAGCTATTGCGCGGCCCTGCGAGATGAGTTTCCCCACGATGCCAGGCCGGATGATGAAATGCCCGACGCACTCGACATCTATCGCGACACCCTGAAAAAGCAGCCCGACGGCAGCGTCGTCATCTGCAGTGTTGGCGCATTGAGCAATCTCGAAGATCTCATCCGCGCCGAACCAGAGCTGGTACAGTCCAAGGTGAAAAAACTACTGGTGATGGGTGGCGGCTTCCCCCGGACCCATCGTCCGGAGACCAACATCAAGCTCGACCCGGCCTCTGCCGTCACTGTTGCCAACGAATGGCCCACACCGATTCTCTGGCAGGGCTACGAGGTCGGCGGTGCGATGGACAATGGCGCGGAATTACAGGACGCCCCGAAAGAGAATCCGGTCCGGCGCTCATACGAACTTCGCCCGTTTCACGAAGGACGATCCATTGATCACGGCAAACCCAACCACGACCTCGCTACTGTCCTGCTCGCGGTGCGCGGAGCGGAGGAGGAATATTGGACCGTGATGAAGGACGGCCGTGCCGTCTTTGACTCCGACGGCAACAGCGAATGGAAGCGGGACTGGAACAAACGGCACGAGTATGTCCGCATCAAGGGACACCCCCGGAAGCTGGAAAAAGTGCTCGGCAATCTGCTTGCGGCGCCTCCGAAGAAGTGATTCCTATGATTTCCCGTCTCATTGCCTTCGCTCTTCTTCTCGCTCCCCTGCTCCTCCACGGTCAGGAGGAGAAAAAGGCGAAACCGAACGTTCTCTTCATCGTCATCGATGACTTGAATGATTACGTCGGCTGCCTCGGCGGACATCCCGACGCCCGTACCCCGAACATCGATGCACTCGCGGAATCGGGTCTGCTTTTCACCAACGCCCACTGCAACTCCCCCGTCTGCAATCCATCGCGCACTTCGCTGTGGACCGGACTGCGTCCGGCGACAACGGGTATCACGACGAACCCTTCGGGATGGTTTCGCGATAATCCCGAGTTCCGAAATGTCATTAGTCTCCCCCGCGCCCTCAGCGATGCCGGATACGCGACTGCCGGCTTCGGAAAACTGTTTCACTCCGGACACGGCAACCGTGCCTGGCCCGACTGGCAGCAATTCCGGCGCTACCACTACGGCCCTTTTCTGAAAAAACTTCTTCGCTACCGGAACGGCGACCGCCTTTCCGACTGGGGTGTTCCGCCGGCCGATCCCGGAAAAAGGGTGGGACCGAAACCGTCCGACCCCGAGGCCGCTTCGTTCGACGGGGAAATCGCCGACCGGGTCATTGCGCAGCTCGGCGATACCCACGACCGCCCCTTCTTCCTCGGCTGCGGCTTCTACCGCCCCCACACCCCTCTCTATGCGGAACAGAAATGGTTCGACCTGTTCCCCGGCGCGGAAATTGATCTGCCTCCCCTGCTGGAGAACGACAACGACGACCTCCCCTACTTTGGCAACAAACCAAGACGCGATCAGGACATCGAAGCGCCCGGACTCTGGAACCACGAATGGGTAACCGGGAATAACTACTGGCGTGCTATCATCCGCGCCTACCTCGCTTCCATCGCCTCCGTCGACGCCGAGGTCGGTCGCGTCGTCAAAGCGCTGCGCGAAAGCCCGCACGCCGACAACACCTGGCTGTTCCTTTTTTCCGATCACGGCTGGCATC
>JAKSBG010000200.1 GCA_022361255.1 Verrucomicrobiales bacterium | reverse complement strand
TGCCGTGCTGGTCCCAACCGCGATGGAAAATCTGGGAGAAGCGAACGCCGCGCTCAGCCATGCGACGGGCGAGGAGGCAGTTGTAAGCAAAGGTGCCTGGACGGGTTACGTCGGGTCCATACATGTCGAGGATGTGCTTGGGCTCGTCTGAGAGGTCGGTCAGATCAGGAACGGATGACTGCATCCGGAAAGCCATCTCATACTGGGCGATGCGCGCGTGTGTTTCCGGATCACCCACTTCGTTGTAGTGCTTGCGGTTCAGCTGTTGCAAGCCGTCGAGCATCGTCCTGCGAACGTCGCGATTTACGCCTTTCGGATCAGAAAGGTAGAGCACGGGGTCTCCCTGGGAACGCAGGGCCACGCCCTGGTGTTTGGAAGGAAGAAAGCCGGATCCCCAGAGGCGCTGGTAGAGGGCCTGCGCGTCGCGCTTTGCCGACCAGGTGGAATTGAGGACAACGAAAGATGGCAGATTTTCATTCTCGCTTCCGAGTCCGTAGCTGAGCCAGGCCCCGAGACTGGGATTGCCCGGAATCTGGTTTCCGGTTTGGATGTAGGTAATCGCGGGGTCGTGATTGATCGCTTCGGTCCACATCGAGCGGATCACCGCGATGTCGTCGACCATCTTAGCGGTGTGAGGAAGCAGCTCGCTGACCTCCGTTCCGGACTGACCATGTTTCTGGAATTCATAAATCGAAGGAGCGATCGGGAATCTGGCCTGCTTCGAAGTCATTGTCGTGAGGCGCTGTCCGTCCCGTACTTCTTCGGGAAGGTCTTTGTCGAACCATTTTTCCATTTCCGGTTTGCGATCCCAGAGATCGATCTGGGAGGGGGCACCGGACATGAAAAGGTAGATGGCACGCTTTGCCTTCGGAGCATGGTGGAACGGCATTTTCCCGGAAGTGCCAATGGTTCCGGTGGCGGAAAGTCCGGTGTCCGTCCCGAGGAGAGAAGCCAGCGCTGCGCCTCCAAGGCCAGCTGCGGATTTCTGGAAAAACTGCCGCCGAGTCTCCAGCGTGATGTAATCTTCGATTGGTTTCATATCGCTTCGCGAAGTAAAAGGTGAAAGGTAAAAGGTGAAAAATTCAGAGAGTGCGAGCGGGTGGCGGAGCAAAATTCTATACTCCTCTCCTACTCGACTCCTCTAATTCTTATTGATCGCCTCATCGAGATTCAGCATCTGGTTCGCCACCATGGTCCAGGCGGCGAGTTCGGGAGCTTTCTTCGAATCGGTCAGAGGAATGGAAAATTCGTCGTTCACTTCGTCAACGAGCAGGGCTGCCGCAGCGGTCTGGTCGCTTCCGTAAATGTTTTGAAACTGGTCGAGTGAATTGACGATGATTCGTCTTTCGTCTTCATCGAGAGGCTTTCCTCGTACGAGCTCTGCCATGTGATTCAATCGCTCGTCACGGTCTTCGCTTTCCCCGATGACTCGCAATGCCAGCCAGCGTGAGGTTCTCACATACTGGGGATCATTCATCAGGACGAGTGCCTGAAGTGGCGTGTTGGTTCTCTCGCGTCGCATCACGCAGCTTTCGCGGTTCGGGGCGTCGAAAATGGCGAGATTGGGCGGGTGGGCAGTCCGTTTCCAGAAGGCGTAAAGAGAACGCCGGTGCTCGGCGGACGGGCCGAAATCCTGGTAGAAGGTCTGGGTGTTTGAGTTGGTGTATCCGACGGATTCCCAGATGCCTCCCGGCTGATAGGGCTTCACACTCGGGCCGCCGACAGAGTCATCGAGAAGGCCGCTGACGTGGAGTGCCTGGTCACGTATCACTTCGGCATCGAGCCGGAAACGCGGACCCCGGGCAAGGAGCCGGTTCTCCGGATCATGTTTCGCCATTTCCGACGGGACGCTGGAATCCTGCCGGTAGGTTTCGGAAAGCAGAATCGTGCGATACAGCTCTTTGACGTCCCAGCCGGATTCGATAAAGCCGTGTGCGAGCCAGTCGAGCAGCTGTGGGTGGCTGGGGTTTTCCCCCTGGGTCCCGAAATCTTCTGCTGTCTTGACGAGGCCCACTCCGAAAAGTTCCTGCCAGATCCGGTTCACCGTGACGCGCGCGGTGAGCGGATGTTCAGGATGGACCAGCCATTTTGCGAGATCGAGGCGGTTTTGGGGCTGACCTTCCATGAGGGCGGGAAGAAACTCCGGAAAAGCGGGAGCCACTTCATCACCCGGCTTGTCGTATTCGCCGCGCTCCAGCATGTTTGCCTTGGCAGGTTTGTCAGGCTTTTCCGCCATCACAAGAGTAGTCGGAACGTGAGCTTCGATTCTGGAGAGCTCTGTCTCCAGTGGTGCCAGTTCGGAGAGTGCGGAGCGATGTGGACCTTCCGCAAATACTGCGGCAAAATGCTTCCACTGTTCTTTTTCTTTGTCGTTGCGCTTCTCCGCCTCCTTTTTCATGGCTGCCCGAACGACATAGAGCTCCCCGTAGGCTTTCATTTCTGCATCGGTCAGACGGCGATCCTGAACGACGAACTCCATCACGGTGGGAACCAGTTTGCCGGAGTCATCCGATCCACCCACGAGAAGACGAGCGTTCTCTGTTGAGAAATCTGAAGCAAGAGTGTCGTGCCATTCATTTACGAAACGACTGCTCACTGCGGCTCCGTTCAGATAAAGCTGGATGCCTTCGGACGTGCCGGAACCGTCGTAGGTGAATGCGAAATGTCCGCTGGATCCGGGGCGGAACCGCCGGGTCATGCCGCGTTTCAACATGCGTCCCGGAAAGGCCTCAATCAGTTCGACGACCATTCCGCGGTCCTCCCAAACGACCCGCCAACCCCGGTCGTTGTCGGCGGGATCAGTTCGGCTCGCGAGCACAACGCGACCATCCTCCTGAGGAAGCATGTAGCGGAAGGCGACAGAGAAAGCATCTCCTTTCCCGAAGTTTCCTTCCGCTCCGCGATCCGAGGCAGTGGCGTTTTTGCCATGATCAAAGATTTCGGGCGCAACCTGCTCGAAGGTCAACCCGGCCGGATCGAAGGTCTTCAGGGATTCCGCCGCCTTCTTTTTCACACCGGCGATTTTTGCCTGCAATTCATCCGCTTTCTTCTTCTGATCTGCAGAACCCCATACTTTCACGACGGGTGGCGAATCCTTCGCGTTCCCGTCCATGCCCGGCTGGGTTGTATTGTTGAAAAACGCGAAGAGACTGTAGAAATCCTTCATCGTCATCGGGTCAAACTTATGATCATGACACTGCGCACAACCCGCCGTCAGCCCCATCCAGACCGTCCCCGTTGTTGCGACCCGGTCGACCGCATAGCGAACCAGAAATTCTTCTTCAATCGCGCCACCTTCGGAGGTCGTCACATTGCATCTGTTGAATCCCGTCGCGACCTGCTGTGATTGAGTGGCATCAGGAAGCAGGTCCCCGGCGATTTGCTCGATCGTGAACTGGTCAAAAGGCATGTTTTCGTTGAACGCGTTGATTACCCAGTCGCGGTAGGGCCACATCTCCCGGTAGTTGTCGAGGTGCAGACCGTGAGTGTCCCCGTAGCGCGCCGCATCCAGCCAGTAGCGGGCACGATGTTCACCGAAAGATGGACGTGACATCAGCTCATCAATCTTTTTCCGGTAGGCATCCTCTGAGGTATCGGCGAGAAAAGACTCGATCTCCTCCGGTGTCGGGGGGAGTCCGGTCAGATCGAGGGTGATGCGGCGGAGAAGGGTGCGACGGTCTGCTTCCGGTGCGCGGGTGAGATTACGACGTTCCAGCTTCCGGTCGACGAAGTAGTCGACCGCAGAACCGGACAAATCCTCCGGCGCGGCATCCGTGATCGGTAGGAATGCCCAGTGTTCCTCATACTCCGCGCCCTCTGTCACCCAGCGGGTCAGGAGCTCAATTTGAGCCGGAGTCAGCTTTTTGTGAGACTCGGGCGGGGGCATGATGTCGTCGACATCTGCCGTGAGAATACGCGCGATGAGCTCGCTTTCCTCCGGCGAGCCGGCGACGATCGCGGCTGTTTCCCCTTCGACAGCTCCCCCGCGCGTGTCGAGGCGGAGGTCGGCTTTCCGGCCGTGCTCGTCCGGGCCGTGGCAGGAAAAGCAGTTGTCCGAAAGAATCGGACGAATGTCGCGGTTGTAGGAGATTTCCTCTCTTTCGGCGGAAGGTTCCGCGATGAAATTCGTGGGAGGGCGCTGCTGAGAGCCGGAACCCAGCGAAGCGAGCACGGCACGCTCATACTGAGACTCGGGTTTCTCATCGTCGGCTGGATCAGGAGCGGATAGGTCCGGTGAAACGGGGCCGGTCGTCGCTTCGATCGCTTCGGATTGTGCCCATTCCTCAGAAGTTGTCGGGGAGTCGATACTGCGAAGAATGAAAAACAGTCCAAAGATCAATGTAGCAGCCAAAGAGACCGCAACTTTCCACGTGGGAAAGCGGGTGGTTTTTCCGTTGGAGCTGGCTGCTATTGAAGAGCGGGGAGACGAGACGGACTTTTCCCCCGTAAGAGAAACGACATTTTCAGGGAGCTGGTCGCTGAGTAATGCTTTCTGAACTTCCGGCTCGGCCTCAAGCATCGCGTGCAACTCCGAAAGGCGGATGAATTCCGCGTGAGCCTCGGGGTCCTCACGAAGCAGCTCCGCGAGTTTCGCCAACTCAGAGTCCGTTGCCTCTCCGTCCAGCATCAAGCTCGCGAGCCGCGAGAGATCTTCCAATTTATCCGGTGAAGAATTCATGAATCAAACGGGGTAGGGGAGGAAGCTTGTGGAGTGGTTTGTCTGGTGACACATTTGAGCAAGTTGATTCGGGCGCGATGGAGAAGTTGCGAGGCTGCATTGGCTTTGAAACCAAGGTCGGCGGCAATGTCCTGGACCGATTCTGATTGCAGATAACGGCGTTCAATGACCTCACGCTGGCGGTCCGGCAGTTCACCGATGCATTTTCCCAGTGCATCAAGTCTCGCTTCGTAGGAGGTCGATACACGCTCGACCGATTCCGCGATCGACTCGACCAAATCATCGTCGAAATGAATTTTTTCCCGGCCCTTTTTTCTACGAAAGGTGAGGACCTCGAAATAGGCAATCCGGAAGGCCCAGGCCGTGAAATTCGTTCCCGGTTCGAAGTCGCGGGCCTTCTTCAGCAAGGTCACGTTGGTTTCCTGGAGAATATCTTTCGTGGCATGCTCATCGAGCACGAGCGAACGAATATACGCGGAAAGCCGGGGCTGATGGTCTGCCATCAGATCCGGAAATTCGTCCGATGAACGGCGGGGGGAATCAGAAGTGCTCAAAGGGAACGTCATCTCGTTTCAGCGGGTTCAATCCAAACCCGTCCTGAAGGGAAACTCCGTCAGGACAGAAAATCTTACGAAGAAGATAAATTTTCCTCATTTTCCCCTTGAAAACAGTCACGTGAGCGCGCAAATTCGCCGTCCGCTCGAAAGGCTGTTTGATTCAACCAGCCACTTCGGGTGTGAATTTCAATTCCTCTGTAGCTCAGCGGTAGAGCGGGTGGCTGTTAAC
Source organism: Verrucomicrobiales bacterium (assembly GCA_022361255.1). Lineage (GTDB taxonomy): Bacteria > Verrucomicrobiota > Verrucomicrobiia > Verrucomicrobiales > DEV007 > Arctic95D-9. The sequence goes on along the minus strand of JAKSBG010000200.1, from coordinate 408 downwards.
CACTAGGTCGTTGGTTCGAATCCAACCGGAGGAGCCATTTTTCTAACTCCCTTACGACTAGGGACTTAAAATTTGGCACAGACCAGAAAACCGCGAAAACCCGCCATTTGTGCATGAAATTGTGCATGAAATGACAACTCCGCTACTGCTCTGCTACTCCTGAGACGCGCTCGTTTGGGCTCTCTAACCGCTTGGATTTAGGCTGCTTACGCCGAATGAATCCACGTTATCGCATCTTCAATCGAGGAGGAATTTACTACCAACGCAACACGCAAACTGGAGAACGAATCAGTCTCCGCACCCGGGATCGGGAAGAGGTGACCTGCTTCCAAAAAGTGAGACGTGCGTAAACTGGAGTTCTGCCTCAAGATAGAGAGCAGAACGAATGAAGAGAAGCAGATTCAGCGA
>JAKSBG010000044.1 GCA_022361255.1 Verrucomicrobiales bacterium | reverse complement strand
TTGAAGATGAAGCCCATGCTCTTGCGAATGAGCTTAAGGATACGCGTCATGAACTCAGCGATGTGAGAATAGCACTTAATGCGAAAAGTGCAGAGCGTGACCAGCTCGCCGGCCAAATGGAAGAACTTGAGGCGATTATTGAAGATCGAAGCGCAGAAGTGAATGACTTGTCCTCTGAAGTAAGGCAACAACGTGATGAGATACGATCACTGAAGAACACCCTGGCGGAAAAAGAAGGGGAACTGGAGGCTCTCACTGAGGAATCGGCTACTTTTACCGTGTCATTGAATGCAAAGAACGTGTTTGTTGATGAGCAGGCCGTTCGGATCGCCGATCTTGAGCAATCGCTTGCAGATCGTTACCACGAGCTGAATGAAGTCCGGCGGCAGGTGGGAGACGGCGACCGTGCAGCCGAGCATCACAAAGCACGCGCAGACCAACTGGAAGCGGAACTCGAACGTCGCCTCAGCGCATTTGAAGAGTCGGATCAACGCATTGCAGAGGCGGAGGATGAAATTGAGTTAGCAAATGCGAAGATTGCGAATCTGACAGAACAACTATCAGATTCAGAACAGTCTATCGCTGAATTGGAAGAACAGCTTTCCGATCTTTCCCGTGATAAAGAGGAAACGCTACGCAATCTAAATCATGCGAACAAGCGTGTTGAGGATCTTGAGCGTGCTGCAAAGGAACGACAGGAAACAATTCTGAAACTGGAACAGGAAAAACGTGAGATCAGTCAGGAGTCTGGATCTCTGCAGCGTAAAGTCGACTCTCTCAATGTTGAAATCGACGAAGCAAACCGGCATCGCGAGGAGGCTCGTGTCACTCTCGCTGAACTTGAAAGCGTTCTCGTGGAGAGTGACGAAAAAACTTTGAAACTTTCCCGGGAAATTGAGGAAAAGGATTCACAACTCGACCAACTGAAGCAAGATGTGAAAAATCTTGAGGGAAGTTTGAGTGATAGAGAGGTCAAGATCGAAGAGGCCGTGGCCAGAATCCGGGAACTGGAAGCGGAACTGGAACAGGCGCGTGAAGAGGCTGCCAGCAACCGGGAGCTCCTCGCGGCAAAACGCGCGGGCATCGCTACGGACGAGCACGAGAAGATTGAGAAACTGGAGCAGGAATTGACGAAGCGGGAGGAGGTGGTGGAACAATACGTAGCACAGCAGTCTCAGAGTGTTGCGCAAATTGAAGAGCTACGGAACAAGATTGCGAAGCGTGGAGATACCATCCGGAATTTGCAGGCAGAGATCAGCAACATTATGTTGCAGCGTTCTGACCGCGATAATGAGATCGCCCTTCTCAAGAAAAAGCTTCGATCAGCGGAAGCCTCTGTAGATGTCGCTTCTGCTCCGGCATCCTTTGACCAGGCAATTCAGGAGTCATTGGCATCCCGTTCGGATGAAGCGGGAACTTCTCTCGATGAATTGGAGGAGGAAACCGAAAGCCACCACGAGTTAACACAGGAAGACACTTCCCCTGTTGCTGAAACACATACGGAAGAATCGGAGATGGATGACGACGCGGTTTACTTCGATGAAGGAAGCTACAGTCTGACAGATCGTGCAATTGGCCGGATCGACCAGCTCGCCGGGGAGTTGCGCAGGGGCCGATCCCGGGCATCTGTGGCTGTGATTGCATACTCCGGTGCGGAGGGGAGCGCTGCATTCAATGAAACATTGAGCGCAAAACGCGCGGATTCAGTGCGGGAGCGACTTCTCGAACGTGGTGTTCCCAGGTCAATGATCTCTGTGGAAAGTTCAGGTCAGGATCGCAGGTTCTCAGACTGGAGGGCGCGTCGTGCCGAGCTGGTTCTCGTTCCCAACGCGGTCGCTGAATCGGTCAATTGATGAGGCCGGTCGACAAGTTTCTCCCCTTTTCCGGTGATCCTTCGCTCGCCATGGAACTTCCCCTGTCAGAACTCGACAATCCCTGGCTCTACTACGCATTCTGTGGCCTTGTCTTTATTTTGGCAGGCGTCGTTTGCGGATATTTCATTTGGAGGAAAGGGCTCATGCAGACGCTGGATGCCGAGATGGAGATTGAAAAAACCAGACAGGAGCTTCAGGCACTGCGAGAGGATGTCGAAAAGGAAGAACGGAATCTGAAGTCCGGGGAAGAGAATTTATCGTGACTCCGCTTCCCGGCACGCATGCGCGGTTGCGCGCTTGTCCATGTTTCCGGGAGGCTGGAAATGCCATTGCGATGCATAGCAGGGTAGGGATGAGAATCCCTACTAGCGAAGCTCTGCGTATGTTCGAGCTTTTTCGGTCGTGAGAATTCTGCGGGTGGAACTCAGAAAAAGATTTCTTCTAAGCCCCCAACTTCCAGTCGCCGCGGTACGGCAGCGCCATCAGTTGTTTCTGCGCTTCGGCGTTTCCAATCACTTTCTCCGCTTGAGGATCCCATTTGATGGGGGATCCCTGTGCGTGGGAAACGTAGGCGAGATGGCCGGGCGTGATTGATCGATGGGCGGTTTCGGCGTTTGCGATGGTATCCTCCCTCGAAATGACGCAATCGATAAAGTTCCGCTGGTGGCCGGGAGTCTTGTAGGTTTTCCATTCGCCTGCCGCGAATCCATCTTCGGCCCAGGCAGGATTGGATGCGGTGAGTTTTCCGCGTGTCACATGAACCCAACCGTTTTCACCGATCCATTTGGCGCCCATCGGATTGCGGGAGGAGATCACTACTTCAATGTCGTTTTCGTATTTTGAAATGACGTCGTAGGAGACTGGTGAGTCATAGACTTCGGTTTCGGGGAATTCCCAGTTTTTTGCTTCTACGGAAACCGGACCGCTCTTGTCCATGTCGAGTCCCCAGTGGGCAATGTCATTATGGTGGCCGATCCAGTCCATGAGCTGCCCGCCTCCATAAGTGAGCGTCCAGCGCCACGACCAGTGATGGCGGGCTTCCATGTAGGGGAGCATCTCCGAAGGGCCGCACCAGAAATCGTAGTTCAGATCAGACGGCGGAGTCTTCACGGTCGGGTCCCCGTCCGGGCTGTTGTGCCCACTGGGGAGGCCGACTTCCACTTTGGACACTTTGCCGATCAAACCATTTCGAACAATTTCCACGGCCTGCTGAAATTTTTTGTCAGAACGCTGTTGGGACCCGACCTGAAACACCGCCTTCCGTGCGGCGACTTCGCGATGGATGGCATGGCCCTCGGCATATTTGTGCGTGACCGGTTTCTCGCAGTAGACGTCTTTCCCGTTTTTGATCGCGTCCATCGTGATGATACCGTGCCAATGATCCGGCGTCGCGACCATTACACAGTCAATGTCGTCGCGGCGTGTGATTTCGCGGAAGTCCTCGTAGGCTTCGCAACCGGTCCACCGTTCAGACGGGGCGTTCGCAGAATACATTTTCTCCATCGCTTCCTTACCGGGAGTCCTTCCGTAGGCGCGGCTCGGGGGGCGCCCCTCGCGCTGGAGAACGTGATGGTCTTCCACATCAGCTACGGCGACGCCCTGGACCTTCTCGTTTTTCAGGAAAGCTTCCATCACGCCGATTCCGCGGTTTCCCATTCCAATGAAGCCCATTGTGACGCGTTTGCTGGGCGCGTTGTCTCCGAGAACTGAGGCTGGAATGATGGTGGGAGCGCCGATAATGGCTGCGCTTTTTCCGAGAAAGTTGCGGCGGGAAGTCTTTTTGCTCATAGGAGAGAGGATTGTGGAGCAAACCGGGGTTCTTCGTCAATATTTTCAGTCAAGCGTGATGAAGTGCGAACTGACACCGTAAGAGGGACGGCGAAACGGGGGAAAACGGTGGGGAAAGTTACTCAAGAACTCCAAAAAGCTCGCATTCCGGGAAAGATAAGAGTAAAATATGTTTGCGGATCAGAAAGGATTTTGTTATAATTTCCATAACGCGGGTTTCCGCGTTGACCGAACCGCTTTCGAAGAGGTGACACGACACCGATTCGGAAACACACACACATAACAGACAGTTTTTCTTTTACCGAATGGTCCGAGGCCTTATCAGCTTCGGCGGCCTTGCCGTCGTTTTGCTTACCACGCTCTCCGTTATCCTGCAAAAGACAGGGACGGTTGATGTCGTAGGAACACTTTTCCCGCTGGAAGAGATCGACGAATCCTTTCAGCGCGGTTTTCGGTCCGACGCCATTGCGAGAATCAATCGCATGCGACTTGCCGGATCGATTGAGGGGGTGCGTGTCGACGACGAGGTGCAAACGCATTTGTCGCGTTTTGTCGAGACCCATGGAGACCCGGAGAACATTGATTTGCAGGATGTTTTTGACGATTTGCAGGGGCGGTTTCCCGGTGCGCAGTATCTTGCCGCGAACCTCGTCACTTCGGGGAGCCGCGAGGATCTCCTGTCCCGGATTGGTGCCTGGGACGCCGTAGTGAGTTCGGAGTTTGATGTGATCAACACGGTGGTCTTTACATCGGGAAGAACCATAGGGGCCTTGGGAGTCATGTCCCGCCGGATTCCGCAGTTTTCCCTGGCCGCAGCCAACGGAGTTGGTGGAAAGTTTTTCAACCGGTGCCCTCATTGCGGGGAGGTTCACGCCCTCGAAGTCGAGAAAGAGTCGAGAACGTTGATTTTGTCCTGCCCGTATTGCGACCATCCCTTTGATGTTCTCGCGAGCGATGTGACAGGTCGGATTCGACGAGCATCAGACTTTTTTACGGGTTTCCGGCTTCCGGAACGTTCGGACAGGGTAGAAGGGGAGACTCCGGAGGAACAGATTGCAAAGCTATGGGGACAAATTGCTGACCGCTGCGAATACGAACTGGATCAGGAGCACTCCGAAACCCGTGAGGTCTGGAAGTCTTCCAATGAAACCTGGGCAGAACGCGCCGGCGATTGCGAAGACACTTCGATCCTTCTCGCAGATGCTTTGATTTCCGAGGGCTTTGATGCCCGGGTTGCGATCGGGTGGAATGGGAACATCGGGCAGCACGCCTGGGTCGTGGTTCGGGTCGGGGACAAGCAGTATGTTCTTGAATCCACTCTTCAAAGTGAGATCACACCGGACAGCCTTTCCCTGCTCAGCGAAGCGTCCAATTTCTACCAGCCGGAACAGTTGTTTGATCGCGATCATCTTTATTTCTCCACGTCGGAGCCCGAATTGTTCCGCGAAGACTGCTTTTCACCGGAGCTTTGGCAGTCCATCCCGGTGAAAGAAAGGGATTCTTCCCGCCCGCAATTGTCGCAACGATAAGTTTTCGGGTTTTCGCTGCTGCGCCAGTTGACGAAATGCAATCCGGTCGATACGGTCGCGACCATGAAATTGCTTCGCTTTGGTGACGTCGGATCGGAAAAGCCCGGTCTTCAGCTCGACAACGGAACCCGTATCGATGCCTCCGGCTTCGGGATGGACTGGAACCACGATTTTTTCGCCGATCCCGGGAATCTGGATCGCCTCAAAACCTGGGTGGGCGAGAATGCGGATTCCGCCCCCGTCATTTCGGAGGGCACCCGCCTCGGTTCCGCTGTTGCCCGTCCCGGCAAGTTGATTTGCATCGGCCTGAATTTCTCTGACCACGCTGCAGAAGCGGGAATGCCGATTCCGGAGGAGCCGATTGTGTTTTTCAAAGCGACCAGCGCCATCGTTGGCCCGAATGACAATGTTGTGATTCCGAGAAACAGTCAGAAAACAGACTGGGAGGTCGAGCTTGCCTTCGTTGTCGGAAAGAAAGCGAGTTACGTCAGCGAAGAAGAGGCTCTCGACTACGTAGCCGGATATGTTTTGCACAACGACTACAGCGAGCGTGAATTTCAGATTGAGCGGGGAGGCCAGTGGGTGAAGGGGAAAAGCTGCGACACCTTTGCGCCGCTGGGACCGTTCGTGGCAACTTCCGATGAGATTGCTGACCCGGAGAATCTCGGCATGTGGCTGAAAGTAAACGGGGAAACGAAGCAGGACGGAAACTCAAACAAACTGATTTTCGGTATTGCCCATCTCGTGAGCTACCTGAGCCAGTTCATGACGCTCGAGCCTGGCGATGTGGTTTCAACAGGGACCCCTCCCGGAGTCGGAATGGGATTTGATCCTCCCCAGTTCATGAAGCCGGGTGACGTTGTCGAACTGGGCATAGACGGCCTCGGATCCTCAACGCAGACGGCGGTAGCGTGCAGCTAAGCGTTTTTCCCAAAGTACCCGGTGCGTTTTAAAGCGCTGACTTCCCGCGTTTCATCCGGAGCGTTGGGCAGGAAGTTTCTTTTCCAGGGTTCAACTGAGAGCGGTCTTCGTCTTTTCGACCAGACGGATGTCGGAGATTTTCATCTCCGTGTCCACTGCTTTGCACATGTCGTAAATCGTGAGGGCCGCGGTGCTAACGGCGGTCAGGGCCTCCATTTCGACTCCGGTCTTGGCGTCGGTCCTGACGGTTGCGCAGATCTGAATCCCGGAACCTTCCGGTGAAAAATCGACCGCGACCTTGGTGAGAGGGAGCTGATGACAGAGCGGGATCAGATCCGCCGTTTTCTTTGCCGCCTGGATCCCGGCGATTCTCGCAACAGCCAGAACGTCTCCCTTGGGGATTTCATCTTCGGTAATCGCGGCGACTGTTTCCGGTTTCAGGGAGATGAAACCCTCGGCAG
>JAKSBG010000045.1 GCA_022361255.1 Verrucomicrobiales bacterium | reverse complement strand
CTCCCGGAATGGCTCACCCTGGAGTACGAGATTATCGCAAATTCGCCAAATCTGCTCACACTCTTCTTCGATCAATCGTGGTTCCGTTACCCTCGTGAAGATAATCTTCATGTATTCACCACCCGGAATGAAGGTTCCTCACGTGTCCGTGAAGAGTTGGAATACCTTCGCGGGTTGCTGAAAGATAAGCGTCATCTTGAGCCGATCACGCGCGTCTCTGTTCTAAAACTCATGATGCTTCTCACTGATGAACACCAGAGGTTCTGGCGAGGCGTCTCTGAGATCGAAATCCTCCCGGAAGCGAAACACGCTCTCGATGAAATCGAAACAACGATTCTTAAAGCGGAGACATTCGATCCGGCAAAAATGCCCCGGGGTGGATACGAGAAGAAATCCATCGAATCTTCTTTCGAAGATCTAACCGGCATGTCGATGGATGAGTATGCGCACCGCCGCCGCGTTTTCCATGCCGCCTGCCGCCTTCTGACCAGTGGAGATGAACCGCGCCGCATTTCTAAAGAAGTTGGATTTGCCTCGACTTCGGAATTCGGACGGGAGTTTGAGGCGGTATTTGATATATCCCCTCAAATTTACAGGGAAAAATTCAGCCTTGTTGCGGGTGAGGATGTGCAAAAACCGCGCGTGGAAGATGCAGAAGAAGGGGGTTGATATCCGCGGCTGCCCCATGTTTCTTGGCGGCTTTTTCCATCCATGAAGTCTCCTGAAGAACAGCTCGCAATTTTAACGCGAGGCGTCGCCAATCTCATTAGCGAAAAAGAGCTACTGGCCAAGTTGCAAACCGGCAGGCCACTGCGTGCCAAACTCGGGGTGGATCCGACTTCCCCCGATCTGCACCTGGGGCACAGCGTAGTGCTGGAAAAACTGCGACAGTTTCAAGAACTCGGTCACCAGGCCGTTCTCATTATTGGAGACTTCACGGCACAAATCGGAGACCCAACCGGCCGTTCGAAGACTCGCCCGCCGCTCTCCCGTGAAGACATTCTCGCGAATGCAAAAACCTATCAGGAGCAAGCATTCTGCATTCTGGACCGCGACAAAACGGAAATCGTTTTCAACGGTGAATGGTTCAATAAAATGTCATTCACCGATGTGATCCAGCTGAATGCCCGTGTCACCATGCAGCAGATGCTCCAGCGCGAAGATTTCAAAAACCGGATTGCGAATGACCAGGAGGTGCGCCTTCACGAAATTCAGTATCCCATCGTTCAGGGATGGGACTCCGTGGAAGTGAGGGCAGATGTCGAGCTGGGAGGTACAGATCAACTCTTCAACATACTCGTCGGACGTGACATGCAGAAAAGCGAGGGCATGGACCAACAGGTCGTTATGTGCATGCCTCTCCTGGAGGGGCTTGACGGTGTGCAGAAAATGTCGAAAAGCCTCAACAACTACGTGGGTATCACTGAGCCTGCCGGGGAGATCTTCGGCAAAATCATGAGCGTATCAGATGAGCTTATGCACCGCTACTCCCTCCTCCTGATGGGAGAAGAAATCCCCGTCGATGCGCATCCGCTGGAGGCAAAGAAAGAGCTCGCATCGAAGATGGTAACAAGATACCACTCCGCCGAAGCCGCCGCTCAAGCATTGGAAAACTGGAATAACCGTGGGAATCTCGATGAAGTTGAATTGCCGGAATTCACACCACCTGCAGATCGCGCAGATCTTCTCGGAATCGTCCAGTCTGCTTTCGCTTCTCTTGAGGAGCCGAAATCCGGTGGAGATGTCCGACGCCTCATCCAGCAGGGCAGCATCCAACTGGACGGGGAGAAGCAGACTGACCCCAGAAGCGAACCGTCTCTTAAGAGTGGTCAGGTTCTGAAGCTGAACAAGAAGCGAAGCGTACGGATTTCCTAACGGGGTAACCTTCCACAGCTCTCACCCGGCTGGCTTCGCCACCACTGAGTTACCCGCCCCCCCTCTGTTTCGAACATTGATTCAATCAATGTTCCTATCATGTATTATCGAATCGCTGTTTTGGGGAAAGACTGGTACGATCTCGGGGAATGCAGCTTGTGAGACCATGGAAGCACTTCTTTTTTTAATCGTTGTTGTTCTCTTCATCATCGTCCTCGCACTTTTCTCCCGCGTGGGAAAAGTGCAGGACGAGATCAAGATGACCCGGGGGGATCTTCGCGAGGCGCTATCCCTGCTGCGAGCACAGGAGCGAAAAGAACGCACAGAGGAGCTGCGGACGGAAGTGGAGGAGAGCATTTCGGTTTTCCCCGATGAGCAGATCGAAGAAGAGAAGGAGGCTCTGGAACCCGAAGATCCACCGGCATTGGTGGTGGAAGAAGCCGCGCGGGAAACGGACACGGAAGAAGATTTTGAAGAGAAAGAATACGTCGGCGCAGCGCCTCCTCCCCTGCCCTCTTCCAAAGTGCGACAGGAGGTCTCCCGCACGTCCCCTCCCCCGGTCGCAGAGCCCGCTGAACCCTCGAAGTTTGAAACGGCCGCACGCGAAATTCTCGGAAAAATCTGGAATTGGATTGTGGTTGGAGAAGAGCACCGCCCGACCGGGGTGACCATGGAATACGCTGTCGCCACAACCTGGTTGCTGCGCATCGGCGTTTTGATTCTCGTTATCGGCATCGGGTTTTTCCTGAAGTATTCCATCGCGGAAGGAATCATCGGCCCGATGGGGAAAGTGGCTTTGGCCGCCCTCGCAGGAGTGGGCTTGTTAGGTGGAGGACTGAAACTATTCGGAGGGCGATACGACCTTCTCGGGCAGGGACTCGCAGGTGCCGGTTTCGCGACCCTGTATTTCACCTTCTTCACTGCCCAGAACGAAAATCTCCTCACGGCTGTTCCGGCGTTTGCCTTGATGAGTTTGGTGACCGTCGCGGCGGGATTTCTCGCAGTGCGCTTTCAGTCAATGCTCATCGCAATTCTCGGATTGCTGGGGGGATACCTCACCCCGCTGATGATCACTTCGGCGCAACCAAGTCTTCCGGTCCTGTTCAGCTACCTCCTCCTTCTCGGGCTGGGAGTCTTTTTCATCGCGGCTCGAAGAGAGTGGCGGCTGCTCCACTATCTGAGTTTCGGCGCGACCTGGCTGCATGTCACCAATGCGGTATCCCGGGGATTCTCAACGGACAGGTTCTGGGATTTCCTCCCCTACCTGGTTGGATTTTTCCTCCTCTTTTCGACGGTGACTTTCATATACCACCTCGTGAACCGGAAAAAATCCACGATTCTGGAACTCCTCTTTCTTTTTCTGAATGCAGGTGTCTTCTTCGGTTTTGCGGTCTACATGGTCGACAAAACCTTTTCGAGAGAGGCGGTTGCATTCGTCACGATCGGACTCGCGATCTTCTACATCGCTCACATCTATATCTTCCTGAAACGCGAGATCCTCGACCGCGGTTTGTTGATGAGCTTTCTGGGTCTCGCATCCCTGTTTGTTGCCATCACCCTGCCGCTGATCCTTTCAAAAGGGTGGATCACGGTGAGCTGGTCAGTGCAGGCTTTTGTGATGCTCTGGATCGCCTCGAAGATGAAAAGCGAGTTCCTTCGTCAGCTCGCTTACGTTCTCTACCTGATCGTCCTGGCCCGCTTTGCCCTGTTTGATCTCCATTCGCAATATAGCGGCTCACTGGCTAACCTCGAACCACCGACCTACTGGAAGCTCTTCGCCGAACGGCTCATGGTTCTCGGCCTGCCGATCGCTTCGTTTTTTGCTGCAGGCTACCTTTTCTCGAAAGAGCGGGATGCGGATGGAAACTGGATCGTGCCGGAGGAAAATGACATCCGCCCCTGGTTCGGGCAATCCATGCTCAGCCGCGCGTGTTTCTGGATCGTACTCGCTCTTGGTTTTGTTTATTTCAATCTGGAAGCACAAAAAACGATCGGCTACCTCTTCGATCCCCTTACCACTCCGATGCACACTTTTATCGCGATCGGGCTTGCGGCGATCCTGTTCCGCGAGATGCTGGCGAACCGCAAAACGATCGCTACAGCATTATTCTGGTTCATCAGTGTTCTGATTATTGGAAAAGTTTTCCTGTTCGACTTCATCCGGTTTGGTGTCGATTCCGATCTCGCGTTTCAGCAGACGGACTTTGTCGAAGGCCTGCTCATGCGAATGCTCAACTACGGATCGGCGATCGCCTTTCTTCTTGTCGGCTGGCTGATGTTCGCGCGAAAGGCAAACCGAAACGGGGCGTCGTCGGTGTTTGGCTGGACGGCTCTGGCGGGTGTATTCCTGTATTCCAGCCTGGAGGTCTGGACCGGACTGACTCACTACCTTCCGGAATTTCGCATGGGTGGAATTTCGATCTTCTGGTCGCTCTTTGCTTTCACGCTTCTGTTCACCGGGATATCAAAAAACCGTGCCGTGCTGCGGCGGGTTGGCCTGGTCATCATGACGGTTGTTGTTTTCAAAGTATTTTTTGTCGATCTGGCAGGCCTGGAGCAACTGTATCGCATCGTCGCCTTCATCGTTCTCGGTGTGATTGTCCTGATCTGTTCGTTCCTGTATTTAAAATACCGCCACCGCTTTTCCATCGAAGAAGAGGAGAAGGAATCATGAAGCCACCATTCACCGCCCTCCTGACTTTTCTTTTCGCCGCCGGTGCCCATGCCGAAGCGGTTCCGTCTCCTTTATTCGAATTCCAACGCAGCTTGAGGGGTGAAGCCGCCGAAGAGTCGCTTGGCGTCGCCCTGCTGGATGCAGACGTATTCCGGGAAGCCCGCAGCGACCTCTCCGATTTCCGCCTCTTCGATACATCAGGGGAGACACCTCAACTGGTGCCGTTTCTGATTCAGGAAATGGAGCCGGAGGCGAAGGCTTCCCCGTCCCGGATTATACCTTCGAAGATCATCGACTTCTCGGAGGCGAAAAACGGTGCCATTACCCTAATCGTCGAATTGGAGAATCATGCCGGGCGTGCCGCTTCGGTAACGATTTCGACGCCACTGCGAAATTTCGAAAAACAGGTTTCGGTAGAGGGCAGCAACGATCGATCGGCGTGGGAAAACGTCGTCGAAAAGGAAGCCGTTTTCGACTTCGAGAAATACGTCGATTTCCGTCGCACGACAATTCCGCTTCCGGAAAACCCGTTCCGCTTTTTCCGCATTCGTATCAGTGAAGCGAGTGACGAAATGCGCTCGCGGGTTCGGGCCGTTCGGAAAAGTGTCAGTGACCGCCTGGGAACGACTGTCGAGGAGTCTTTTGAAATCGAAACGCGCCCGTTCCGGGTTGAGAATCTCATTTTCTCCACCGCAAAAACGAGCGTCGAAGAACGCATCGGGAACATTGTCTCCTACCCCGCCTCCCTTCTCGGCACGAAGATCAACAAGGAGAAAAAGCGCAGCGAGATCCTTCTCGACATCGAGAACTGCCCCGTTGATACACTCTGGTTTGAGACAAAGGATCGGAACTTCCGGCGTCAGGTGGAGCTGCAGGTGCCAGCCGGAACGGCCCCTGCCGCGACGGTGGAGGGAGTAGACTCCTGGAGGACCGCAAAGCGGGGAACAATTTATCATTTTCAACTGGGAGAGTATTCCGATTCGGATCCCGAAATCGAATTCACTCTACCGGCGGGAAAAAAACGCCCCCGTTGGATCCGGGTTCTCATCGAAAATGGAGACAGCCCGCCCGTCACGATATCCGATGTGAAAGCATTCGGGAAAGTCTACCAGCTGCGCTTTCTCGCCAGCCCTGGAGAAACGTATGTGTCCCGGTTCGGCTCCAATGATACGGAATTGAAAGCCCCGCAATTCGATCTCGCAGCCATTCGCATGGCGAATCAAAAGGGTTTGGAAAAGACCCGGTTTTACTTCAACGAAATAGAAGCCAACCCCTCCTTCTCCGGATCAGCCCCCGCAAAACCAGTTCTCAATCAAACCTGGATGCTTTGGATTGCGATTGCAGCAGTGGTGGCCTGCCTCATTTTCGTCCTGGTTCGTGCCGGCGCAAAAATTCAGGACTTGGAGTAAATTAAGCTCAACACTTAACCGCAAAAGGCATTATTTAGCTCTAATTTTCGCTTAAAAGAATACTTTAGCTTTACAGCCTCCCGTTTCCGGCTACAGTGGTCGGCATGAAACCACGTAGCCCCCGATTTCCCTTCATCACCCTCGAAGAAGCCACGGAGCTTCTTCGCAAACTGGGTGTTCATCAAAAAGACCGCAGCAAACCGCTCACCCGCCCTGAGATCCTCCAGGCGCTCGACTATGCCAGCCTGCATGGTGCTGCGGTAAAAACAGTCGGAGCGCTGCGTGCGTATGACCTTCTTGAGAAAAACGGTGAGGGATTGAGCATCACCCCCACCGGAGCAACCCTGCTCGATGAACCGGAGGGTCCGGCCCGTCTCGCCGCATTGCAACGCGCCGCCTTGTCGCCCATGGCATTTCGGAATATCTGGCGCCGCGCCCGCCACATCTCAAAAAGCGAGCTCACAGCAGCTCTTATTGATCGAGGCTTTACCGAAGGAGGCGCCAAACGTGCTGCCAGGGTCTATCGGAAGAATTCCAAATTCGCTGAACTCGAAACACTCGCGATCGAGCCCGAGCTGCCACATCGCGGAGAAAGCCCCCAAACGATTGCCAGGCGCAAGCAGGCGGCGCGCAAACAGGCCGCCCGAAAACGCGCCACACGCAAACTGGCCCGGGATCAAAGCCCGCCGCAATCAGCGGGAGACGTTCTTCGTCTTCCCATCGGAACTGGTGTCGCGTCCATTCCGAAGGGCATGAGTGAAGAGGAGTTTCAGTTGCTGATGCAGACGCTGCGGGCTTGGAAAGGGCAGCTGGTCACCGCCTGATTCTTCACCAGATTTTGCTCGCCCCACCGCACTGTTTCGGGTGATTGTTTCGCGACAATCACCCGAAACCTTTATGCGCCCGATCCGAATTCTTCTTCCACTTCTCTTTCTCTCCTTCAACGCCTGCGCCGATACCTGGACCGATCCCGCCGTCGCTGCGAAGGAGAATCCCGACTTTCTCATCCAGGGCGAATACGGCGTCGCGCTCTCCGGACAGCCGCTGGCGGTTCAGGTCATCGCCATGGGCGAGGGAAAATTCGATGCCTACCTGCTGGAAGGTGGGCTTCCGGGTTTCGGCTACACGCGTGAGAAAGCAAGAACCAAACTTTCCGGAGAAACTGCCGATGGAAAAACCGTTTTGCAATCCGCGGACGGGAAAATCTCAGCCGAAATTGCCGGGGGAAAAATTACGGTAACGGAGGCAGAAAAAACGCTCGCAGCACTCCCCAGAGTGGAGCGGATGAGCCACACAACCGGCGAAAAGCCACCTGCCGGAGCAACGGTTCTGTTCGACGGGAGCAACGCCGATGAGTGGAACAAGCCGGAGGCCTTTCAGGACGGTCTGCTCGCCAATCTGGATATTTCCACGAAACGCAAATTCGGCAGCTATCGATTGCACCTCGAATTCCGGACTCCCTTCAAGCCGGATGCGCGTGGACAGGGACGCGGCAACAGTGGAGTCTACCACCAGCACCGCTACGAGACGCAGGTTCTCGATTCCTTCGGATTAAACGGGGAAGACAACGAAACCGGTGGCATCTACAAGATCAGCAAATCGATCGTCAATGCCTGCCTGCCACCGCTGCAATGGCAGACCTATGACGTCGACTTCACCACGGCGGAGTTTGACGACGAGGGGAAGGTCACGAAAAACGCTCGAATGACCGTGCATCTGAACGGCATCCTGGTGCAGGACGACACAGAGCTACCCACCACGACTGGCGGGGCGAAGCTGAAGATCACCCCCGAACCGGGTCCCATCTACATTCAGCATCACGGAAACCCGGTGTTTTACCGGAATATCTGGATTGTAGAGAAGTAGTCACCACCGCGGTGGCATCAGATACCGCCCTTTCCCGGATTCGCGCAAACGTGGGCTACCTCGCCCCCTGCAACGTACTGGTCTTCAATCCGCTTCCCCCTTTGCCATCATCGAGCCCCCCTTCTTTGTCTGCTGATCCGTAGCGCACAAAAGTCCACTTTCCGCCCTTCCAGGTATAGACATTGTTCAGTGCATTGGAGCGCTTGCTGACGTCGGAATGGGTGGAATGAATGTAGTCCGGGTGCGCGGGAGAGCGGGGATCCTTTACTTCGCTCCCGGTTACGGTGGGAAGGGTCCCCCGTTTGCGGGACACTTTGGCGGCAGCTGCTTCCAAAGCCGCTTTGATCCTGTGCTCCCGGTGGAATTTCGTTCCCGGAGGTTCGATCAGGATGGCCCAGGGTTCGACTCGAATTTCGACTCCGGTTGCTGCGGCGACACGGGAAAGAACGAACGAAGCCGGCACGTTTCGAACATTCAGGGACACGGGAAGGTTGGGGTCGACGCGATGGTTTACCACGAGATTCAGACCGCCACTACGTCCTTCGTGACTCTTCGTCGTCAGGAATTGCAGAATGTCCCGGAGCGGAGCGTCGGCAAATTCGATTTGAGGAAATTTCAGATCGCGGGCGAGGTCAGCCTGGGGGGAGGGGACGGCGGCTCCCGGCTGCAACTCCTTCTTCGCGAGCGTGCCGGCACCGTCGGGAACAAGCATGAAGGCGTGCTCGTCGTTGCGGTAGTCGAGATCGCACTGCTCGACGATGCAGAGCAGGGCAACACCGATGGACACTTCGCCCAGTGTGAGTGAAACCGGGATTTCCTGATTTACCTTCGGATCAATCAGAATGTTTGCCCCCGTGCCGTCTGGATCGAGTTCTTTGCTGCGTCCGCGCAGATACTCCACGACGTCTGCCAGACTGGCTTCCCGAAACTCCACTTTCGCCAGCTTGAAACGGAGGGAATCATTCGCCCGCGCCGGTGCAGAGAGGAGTAAACCAATGATGATCAGTTCCGAAAGGTGCCTCATCAAAGCTCGTTCTAACGGTACCACACGACAGTAATTCCGGACATCGAGGAATGGAAGGTCTGGATTTGGACAATCTCAATTTCTTCCTGCTCGTTGATCCATTTTTCCGCTTTCCCGTGCGAAGCCTCGATCAATCCATAGTCGAAATTTACATTCCCCAGCCTCACCTTTTTTTCTTCGCGAAAAACGGCGCGCTGCACGGGACGGGTGGACGGAATCGGGGGTGGTTGCATCCAGGGAGACTACTCTTTTCCGGCGAGAAGGAGCAATGGAGAAATCGCACTACCGGTCGGAGCCCGGCGCCTCTACTTTTTCTGAGGCTTCTTCAATTTCCCGTCTTTTCCCCATCTGTTGTGAGGATCTGTCTTCGGTTGGGGCAGACCATCGTCCGGTTGATCCCAGAGACGGTAGGGATCGTCGTGCTTCCGCATTTCCGAAAGGAGAAGAGCTTCCATTTCCTTGAGCTTGTCGGCGTATTTCGGATCGTTTGCGAGATTCACCTGATTCTTTTCGGGGACGGCCTTCGTGAGTTTGGTGACTCCGTCCGGCTGGTGTTCGGCGAGATATTCGTGGGGATTCTCGGCGAGGTTGAACAGTTGCTTTTCCTGCACTTCGCCATCGAGCACGTCATACTGAATCAATTTCCAGTCGCCTTTTTTGACGGCTCTCATGCCAGGCTTGGTGCCTCCGTTGTAGACGCCGTAGAGAACGTCGCGGACTGTCTCTTTTTCCCCCGTGAGGACAGGTTTGAAACTGATCCCTTCGCTCGTTTCCGGAGCCTCCACGCCGGTGAGGTCGCACATCGTTGTCAACACATCGAGCAGGTAGATGTTGCCGTCGGCACGGGTTCCCGCTTCGATGCCGGGGCCTTTGACGAGGAAAGGAACTTTCCAGGTGTGCTCATAGAGGTTCTGTTTGCCCTGAAGGCCGTGACGTCCGATCGCCATGCCGTGATCAGCGGTGTAGAAAATGTAGGTATTGTCGAGCTCACCCATTTTCTCCAGCTGCCGGAGAACGCGGCCGATTTGCATATCGATGTATTCGGAGCAGGCAAACTCCCGCCCCAATTCGTTCCGGATCGTGGCTGGATATCGATTTTCCCAAACACCGGGAACGGCGACTTCGTCCCGCAGGGAAGGATGGCCATGATGAAACGGATGTTCGGGGAGCCAGTTGTTCGGCAGCGCGGGCTGTTTCGGGTTCAGTCCCGGCAACGAGTTCTGATCCGTGTGGTTGACGGCCCCGTATTTCACGAGCAACTCCGGAGTGCCGTCGCGCACATCGTGAGGGTGGGAAAAGCCGTAGTAGATCAGGAAAGGGTCCTCGTCTTTTTCCGCCTCGCGTTTCTGCAGGTAATCCATGACCCGGTCGCCGTGCCAGGCACTTCCTGTTTCAGGCGTGCCTCCGCGCTTTGTGGCATCGTTTCGGACGGTGAATTTTTCGTTCGCCGGCTCATAGCTGTTTCCATTTTTGCAGGTCCGCATCGTGTCGTAGCCGGCGCGGTTGAAAACGGCGGGCATGGATTGTTCGACCAGATTGGGCGGGACCAGCTTCGGGTTGGAGTGATTCGGGTTGGTATTCCGGTTCGGTCGGTTCGGGATATGCCAGACCGTTCGCCCTGTCATGATCATGGTCCGGGACGGAAGGCAGACCGCTCCACTCCACGACCCCATCTGGTAGGCACTGTCGAGCACCATTCCCTCTGCAGCGATGCGGTCGATGTGGGGCGTTTCGAGCGTGGATTCCGGACGATAGATCTGGAGGTCGAGCGGCGACTGATCATCGACCAGGATGAAAAGAATGTTGGGACGTTTTTCCGCAGCGAAGCCGGAGAAGGCTGCAAACAGCAAAACAGAAAGAAGCAGGCAGGGTGTTTTCATAGATCGAAATGGGTGGTTATTGAAAGGGAAGAGTCGCAGCGAGGCAAGAACACACCTGCGGCTGTGAGATATTCTTTTCCCCGCCATAACTTTTCCGCGATCGGGGAATAGCCGCCGGAGAAAAAATCCGACACCCTCAGACCATGCTTCGAATCGTCCTTTTCTTCACCCTTCTCTGTTCAAGCGCCTCCCTGTCCGCCGACGAGCCCCCGAAAGTGGAAGCCCAAAACATTCGACGAATTCCGCACAACGGTGAACACAACGCCTTTACCGACCTGATTCGGTGGAAGGGCGCATACTGGCTCACCTTTCGCAGCTGCGCGGACGGGCACATGGTATTCCCCACTTCGACGATTCGGATTCTCCGCAGCGATGACGCGAAGGAGTGGGAGGAAGTGCATCAATTTTCTGTCGCGAAACGGGATGTCCGGGATCCGCATTTTTTGATCTTTCGCGGAAAGCTTTTTGTCTACACCGGCACCTGGTGGTCGGGAGACGGGGAGCTGCCGCGTGAGGAATACGATATCAATCTGCACCTCGGTTACGCAGCTTATTCTTCCGACGGCAATACCTGGAGCGCGCCGACCCAGCTTGAGGGAACCTTCGGTCACTACATCTGGAGAGCGGCAGCGTATGGAGACAAAGCCTATCTCTGCGGGAGAAGAAAGCGGGACTACTCCAACGATGTCGGTGGATCAGGAGGAGTCCAAATCCTCGAGGCTGCAATGCTCGAAAGTGAGGACGGGATCAACTGGAGATACCATTCGCTTTTCCAGCCCGAGTTTGGAAATGAAACGGCCTTTCTTTTCGAGAAAGACGGAACACTGCTGTCGCTGAGCCGATGCAAAGGCAACCTCGCCCAACTCTCCCGAACTGCTCCGCCCTGGAAGGAAAAGGAACTGATCGATATCCCGCTGTATGTCGGAGGCCCGCTTTTGGTAAAATGGGGCGATCGTTATCTCGTCGGAGGCCGGCGCACGACACCGGAAGGCCCGCGCACGACTCTCTACTGGCTGGAAAACAATGAATTGAAACCCGCACTCGAGCTTCCCAGCGACGGAGATAATTCCTACCCCGGCTTCGTCGAAAACGATGACGGCAGTGGACTCCTCTCCTGGTATTCCACCCATGAAAAAGATGAGGAGGGGATTCCGATAACGGCCGTGTATCTCGCCGATCTAATCCTAACAGAGTAACTCATCACCTGACATGCCTGATAAAAAAATTCCTGTAGCCCTTGTCACTGGAAAAGGCGGCCCCCATCTCGGCGCCTATTTTTCCGCTCTCGCCAGTTCCCCGGATTGCGATGAAGTCGTCGTCTGCGATCCGGGCGGAGATTGTTTTGATGAGGCCAAAGCGAAACTCGGGGAAAAACTTTCCGCCGTTTTTACCGACCTCGACCGCATGCTGAAAGCCGCCGATCCGGATCTCGCCCTCGTCAGTGTTGAGGCAGCGGAAGCGCCTCCGGTCCTCGATCGTCTACTCGATGCCGACTGTCATTTGTTCGTCGAAAAGCCCGCCTGCACCCGCGCCGAAGACATCGAGCCACTCGTCGCAAAGGCGGAAGAGAAAGGTCTCCAAATGATGTTCGCTCTCGCGAATCGAATCACTCCCGCAGTGCGGAAAATGCGGGAGCTGATTGACGATGGTACGCTTGGTGATTTGTACGGGGCGGAAATACACCTCGTCGCCGACCAGACCCGCCTTTCCAAAGAGTCCTACCAGAATTCCTGGTTCGCGGACCGGGAACGTGCCGGAGGCGGTCACCTCATCTGGCTCGGCATTCACTGGCTCGACCTGACCATGCTGGCGACCGGGCACGCCATAACCGACGTGAGCGGTTTTGCCGGAATCGTCGGGGGGCAGCCGCTCAAGATTGAAGACTCCGCCGCTCTCGCCATGCGATTCGATAACGGGGCATTCGGGACGATGCATTCCGGCTACTACCTCGACAAAGGCTACCATTCCCATCTTCGTCTCTGGGGATCGAACGGCTGGATCGAATACGCCGAGCATCTCGGCGGGAGAACCGAAGTGCCCCTGCGCTGGTATCGCAACGATGAACCGGAGAAAGGAATCGTCGACTACGACGGCCCCATGGAGCCGAAAGGATATACACCCTACGTGCACCAATGCATCCGGGCCGCCGCCGGTACCGGGAAAGCACCCATCACAGGAGCCGAAGCCCTCCGCGTCCTGCGAACGATCTTTGCGTTCTATGAGGCCGCGGAGACAGGGAAGACCGTGGCTGTCCCTTCGTGACAGAACGTTCAACGTTCAACACTGAACGTTCAGAGTTCAGAGTTCAAAGTTCAGAGTTCAAAGTTCAGAGTTCAAAGTTCAGAGTTCAAAGTTCAGAGTTCAGAGTTCAGAGTTCAGAGTTCAAAGTTCAAAGTTCAAAGTTCAAAGTTCAAAGTTCAAAGTTCAAAGTTCAAAGTTCAAAGTTCAAAGTTCAAAGTTGAGCGTTCAACGTTCGGCGTCAGCCGCCACCACCATTTCCCCTTTCATCACCGCCCAGTGGCCGGGGAAGGTGCACATGAAAGGGTATCTTCCCGGTTCTTCCGGTGCGGTGATGTGGAGGCTGTAGCGATTGCGGTGGTAGAGCATCGGAGAGTAGTGCAGCACGTCGTCCATTTCGGGAGCGTAGTGCTTTGCGGCGGCATCAGGATCTGTCAGCATCGCGCTGGAGGCGGCACCCACGGTTTGATAGGCCCCCGGTTTCGCGAGCAACCAGTTGTGCGGGATGGAATCCTGGTTGTCGAGATACACCGTGATTTGCTCTCCGGGCTTCACGGTGAATTCCTTCGGTTCAAATTGCAGTCCCGAGACCATCGCCACGGTGATTTTTCTCCCCAGTTTTCCCTGGGGGACTTTGGGTTGAAAAGGGGAAGACCAGCGCACCCGCAGAGTCAGATCAGTGGGTTTGTTAGGGTCGCTGGCTTCGTAGCCGTCGAAGCCGGAAAAGTCATCCTCCAGCCAGAGCACGGTTGGATACAGGTCGACGACGAAGTCTTCGCCGGCTTTGTTTTTCAACTCGCCGTAGAGCTGCACCTGCATCGCAGGTTGGATGTCAGGGATTTCGAGAAAGACACTCTTCCCGTCCGCGAGGAGGTGGGCAGACTGTATGGAAAGGGGATCGTGACCGGGCAGCTCCGGCTGCTTCAACGAATACTCGAGCGATCCATAGGCATCGGAATATTCGTAGTTCCAGGTCTGGGCGAAAAAGTTTTCCTTCTTCACCGAAGACGGGTCGACGGGATTGGTCAAAGTGACGACCATTCCGTTGCGGTGGGCCTTCCAGCCTACGGGCAGGTTCGAATGTTCGTCTCCCAGATAGCGAACTCTCGCAAAACTACCATCCGTGATCGCATAGTTGCCCCATCCGTCGGCGCCGGTGACGTAGAGTTGGCCGTCGACAGGATGGAAGGCTCCGCGATGCGCACCGCTTTCGAAATCGCCGGGCAGAGGGACGAGAGCGCCCTGGGTGCGTCGGTCCGGATCATCGGACGGGTTGCGCAGAATCATCTGCCAGGTTCCGGCTCCGAAGGAAAAGGTGAGAAGCTGCCCGTTCAAAGCTCCCCATGTTTCGGAATCGACGAAACGCTGTGCTCCGGTCGAGTTGCAATAGGTGCGGGGAATGTAACACATTGCCGGTGCGATCGGATCACCGTCCTTTGTCGCGCGACGCCCATAGAAATCACCCTGACGAACTTCAAACACGGCCGAGGCCGGCGTCCAGTCGCCCTGATTCGTACTGACGACGACTTCGGTGCCGTTCGGGTTCACGCCGAGTCCGTTGCTGTTGCGAAGCCCGGTTGCCATTGATTCCGCCGTTTTCCCGTCGGGAGAAATGCGAACAACGCCTTCCTTCGCGGAAACAAAATAGAAGTATCCGTTTTCATCCCGTTGCAGACTGACGGAAAAATCGTGGCCACCGGTGGAGACCTCGAAGGCGTCACAGAAGTTTTCGTAGAAATCGATTTCCCCGTCTTTGTTCAGGTCGTGCAGCCGAACGATTCGATCCCGGCAGGTCACGTAGATTTTGTCTTCGAAAATGGCAAGGCCCAGCGCCTGGCTCAGACCGGTCGCGATGCGGGTCCAGGTCACGTTTTGCAACGTTTCATCGAGTCCAGTGACTCGCCAGACGTCTCCCATCATGGTGCAAACAGCGGCGTCCCCGTTGGAGAAAAAGTCGTGCCCGCCAAAGAACATCAACGACCCGAATGAGTTGTGATGCGGCACGGGGATCCGGTCGAAAGCAAATGGCGTTCCCGGAACACGCTCGCCGACTGTTCCGGAAAGGGTGATGGACTGCTCGGCGTAGAGGGCCTCGCCGGAGAGGGCCATGCCAGCTGATTCGACGAGCTTCATTTCGGCCTTGAATTTGCCGTCTTCACTTATGTCGGGGCTGACGGAGTAGCTCTTGCCATCCACGCGATAGTGCAGGACAACATTTTCTCCCGTCCGGCTGTAGCCAAGAAACTCCCCCTCCTGCTCCAGCGTCAGCTTTTTCTCCACCACTTCGCCCGCCGGGGAAATGCCGTTTCCGATTCCCCAACGGTTTGGCTGAAATTCGACAAACCCGCCTTTCCACAGGTGAGTGAAAGACAGTGTTTCTGTGTCAAAAGCGCAGGAGTAGCCGTCATTCAACCGGATCGCGATAGTTCGCGCCTTCGCTCTCGAACCGGGCGCGCGGAAAACGCCGCACATCACATTTCCGACATCCATGATATTCCAGCGCCGGTCTTTGTATCCGTTTTTGTGAAACTTTCCCCAGTGGCCGAAGACGGTTCCGTCCAGCTCGGGCGCGTAGGCGAGAATCGTCGGCACTTCATTCTCCGGCTTGAGATAATGCGCGGCCTGCCGGCGGTGGAAATTGTAAACGCGGTGGCGATTCACCGGATGATCGGCAAAGTCGTAGCCATGCCCGTCCCGTCCCTTTGTGACGTCGAGATAGGGAGCAGAGGGTTTACCGTGCGGTTCTCCTCCGGGTTCGTAGAGCGGAGCTTTCAGATCGAAGTCGGAAATTCGCAGTTCCCTTTTCTCCCAATACTCGCGATTGTGGGTTCGGTATTCGGTGGGCTCGTAGGGATCGACAAACTCGACGTCGGTCCTGGCGGGTATTTCCATTCCCAGGCACCAGAGCATCGCATTCACCACGAGTCTCCGCGTCCCTTCCGCCTCGAGATCAGTCGACGATCCCATCGTCGTGCAGAAAGCACGTCCTTTTCTCCCGTTGGGAACCTGGTAGGATTTCGTCCACGCGAGAGCCTGCATCGGATCATTCTTGTCGTTGCTGCCTTTCTTCACATAGTCAGGCGCTTTCTCATAGGGACCTTTTCCAACGGGAGGGTCGTCGGGGTTCATTCCTTTCAGGACCTGCCCCCGCAGAAGAAGTTCCACATCGGGTCCGGGGACTGGTTCCTTCACCCCGTAGACATCAGTTGGTCCCCAAACCGATCCTGGCTCGATCCCCCGCAGGATGGCATGTTTTTCGGCTCCCGGCTCGACCAACCCGCGCGTGCTTTCCTGCCGGTGCCAGCCGTGGTGGCTGAAAAACCAACTTCCCAGAACGAGTCCTCCGAAGCCTTCCTCCCACTCCTTTTTCTCTCCGCGATATCTCCAGCTGTAGTGTTTCCACTTTGATTCCGGATCTGTGAACCGGAAGCCATGATTCGCGGTTCGCAATCCGACGACGGGACGACCACTCCGGAGATAGGCATCGATTTCCCCCATTTGCTCATCCGGAAGCGCCCGGAAACGGGTCGCGATGACCATGAGGTCTGCCGTTCTCAGCGCCTCCAGACCGGGGATGTGATCGAGCACCTGTGGGTTCACATAGCCGGGTTTCGCGGGGTCCTGCGCGAAGAGAACGGTGCACTTGAATCCATGCCGGACGGCCATGATTTTCGCCAGCATCGGAAGGGCCTCTTCCGAGCGGTATTCCTCATCCCCTGACACGAACACAATATGCCGCCCGTAGCCCTCCGGCTGGTAGCCGTCGTAGACCTGCCATTGTTTTGGCTCTTCAGCAAAAACGGGCCCAACAGGGTTCAGCGCGACACCTAACAGGGTACAAAAAGCGATTATACAGGGTTTGACAGGAAGCATGCTATGAAAGCACAGGTTTTTCCCGGAAAGGTCAACTCACTCCTCTGGCGGAGGCGCGCCTGTCTCCGGGTTGGACCGATGGATTCCGGGGAGGAAATCGCCCTGTTCAAGCGGCCTCGCTATCGCGGCTCTTAACGATCTTGTCGATTGTTTTCGACATCGTTTCGATCTGATAGGGCTTTTGAACAAAAGCGTCAGGACAACTGCCGGATTCTGTCTCGAGTTCCTTAATATCGACAAGGTAACCGCTGCAAATCACGACGGGGAGATAGTCGAATCGGGCTCTGATCTCCCAAAAGGTTTCTGCTCCGGACAGGCCCGGCATAGTGAGGTCGAGTATGATGAGATCGATTTCTTTCTCATGTTTTTCAATTACCTCGAGCGCTTCTTCGCCACTGGAAGCGGTCAGCGTTTTGAATCCCTGCTTTTTCAGTAAGGAAACACCGACCCTGCGAACGAGGTCCTCATCATCAACTACGAGAACGGTGTATTCCCGCGTTTCCGATTTCGGAACTTCGACTACGGGTTCCCGGGCAATGGGCTGTGATTCTGCATGAATATTTCGGGGCAGAAAAACATCAAACCGGGTGCCCTCTCCGGGAACTGATTCGACATGGATGCTGCCGCCAAGCTGCTTGACGATTCCGAAAGAGGTTGCGAGACCCAACCCGGTACCTCTTCCCTGTTCCTTGGTGGTGAAGAATGGTTCGAATATGCGATCCTTCAGGTGTTCCGGAATACCGGAACCATTATCTGCCACTGACAGGCAGATATAGTCGCCGGCACTGAGTCCGGTGATCTGCCGGGCCTCATTCTCAGTCAGTGTCCGGTTTTTGCTTTGCAGCGTGATGACGCCGTCCCGCTGTTTATTGATCGCGTCCTTGGCATTGACCGCCATGTTCATGATCACCTGGCTGAGGCGGTTCGAGTCGGCCATCAAGCCCCAGGGGGCTTCCTCCAATTCCACTTCGACCCGTATTGATGGATCGATCGTTGCAACAAGGAGCCCCTGAACTTCGCTCAATACATCGTTGCTGTCGCAAGGGCGAAGATCCATGTGGCTGCGACGGGAGAACCCGAGGAGACTCTTAACCAACTCTACCGCACGATCACTCGCCCCGATGGCGCGCCTCAGAAGTTTTTGATTTCGTTCTACCTGGTCCGGTCCTCCTTCAACTTCAATCAAAGAAAGATTGCCAAGAATTCCGGTGAGCAGATTGTTGAAATCGTGCGCGACGCCGCCTGCAAGCTGGCCGATCGCTTCCATTTTCTGGGACTGACGCAGACTTTCCTCAAGTTGGCGGTTCTCGGTGTTGTCTCGAAGTGTCCAGACCCGACCAATAATCTCCTCGGATTTGTTCCGAATCGGGGCCGAGTGGATATCGAGGTAGCAACGCTCGTGCGTTTCAAAAATGATCTCTTTGTGGACCATTCCTTCGGGGTTCTTGATTGCTTTTCTCACTTCCTCAGTATCGTCCTGCGACAGAGCCTTTTTCAGCATCTCGTCGATAACTTCATCGATGCCCCGCCCGGCTATTTTCTCGCGATCGAAGCCAAAAATATCGAGGAAGCGCTGGTTCACAGCAACGATTTGTCCGCCGAAGTCCTCAACCAGGAACCCGTTGTTGGAACCTTCCAATGCGGCCTGGAGGTGTGCGCTGGTTTTTTCGTGCTCCTTTTGGGATTGATGAAGGCTGTGGGTGCGGGTCTCAACGAGGTTTTCGAGACCTTGCTGATACTCCCGCAAATCGGAGACCATCCGATTGAAAGAATTCGACAGCTCAATCATTTCCACAGAACCCACCGCCTCTGCACGCATGTCCAACGCACCTTTTGCGACATTTTTGGCGGTATTACTCAAATTAACGAGAGGGCGGGAGAAGCGATTTGAGAGAACAATTCCGATCAGAGCTGCGCCGATGAGTGTGATAAGGGTGGTGATCCTCAGAATGTGATGCGCCTGTCCAATCAATGCATCGATCTCTTCCATCGGCTGGAGCGCCACCAGCCCCCAAGGTTGATTGATGCGGGTTTCATGCGCTTCAATCATTTTGACTGAAACCATATATTTCTCCCCGCCCGAAGCGACATACTCTTCAAGTGAGTTTGAAGTCCACTGTTCGAGGTTGCGTGATGGATCCAGTGGCTCGAGGAGCTCATCTTTGGAGTTGGCGCTGAGAACGCCCCCCCACTGGTCGATCAGAATAAATTCACCACTTTCGCCGGGGGCCAGAGACTGGATGAGCCTTGAGATGCGATCAAAAGTCAATCGCGCACGAAGCACGCTGATGCTCTCACCGTCACACTCGGTGACAGGCAAATAGACGGATAGATTGAGCTCGTTGCTTCCGATGACCAGCTGAGGGCGTGAAATTGTCGTCTGATTTTTTTCGATCGCCTCAGTGAACCAAATGGAGGATTCACGGTAGGCGGGGTGATCTTCGACAGTTGACTCAATCAGGTAACCTTCGGAATCGTAGAGGCTGATGTCCGAGAAAAACTCGTAAATATCCACGAGTCTGTGCATCTGGAGCAGTCTCATTTCTGCCGAGGCCGCACAGTCAATCAGCACAGGGTCGGTTTGAAGGGCCTTCAAATCATGCTCGTAGCTCTGCATCAAGGTTTTCACATGAGTCGCAAGCTGACCGTTGATTTTTTCCAGCTTTTCCGACTCCGTTTTGAGGACCGATGAACGGATCATCGAATCGGTGGTGAAATACAGCACCACGAGCGGAATCATCGCAGTCGCCGTCAGCGCTGCGAGAATCCGGTTCCTGATCGTATTCATATCCTCTGGAAAGCTTGGGAAACTCGAATCTGTTTATTCCTGATCAGAATTCGAGTCAGCGGAGTGATCAACATTCGCCAGCTTACTGGCTCGAACCCCGTCGAGTATGTTCTTCATCCCCCGGTTCACGATGCGTTCGCGAGCTGCGGTCGGAGATGCATGAAACGCGCATTTTTCAATGATCTCATCGGAGGGATTTAGCGCGATGTCAGCAAGAAGATCTTCGCTGAGAAATGACTCAACTCCTTTTACCGGGGGGATATACCAAACGTAGTTGGCGTTTTCCGCAGCAATCTCGGGCTCACAGAGGTAATCAATAAAGGAATGGGCTCCGTCACTATTGGGAGCGTGCTTCGGGATGACGAAGCTATCCAGCCACAAAGGCGCTCCTTCCTGCGGAATAAAATAGCCGATATTCTCATCCTCAGCGGCGATCATGGCTGCGTCGCAGCTGTATGTGATCATGGCCCATATATCCCCGGACAGCATTTGTTCGCGTCCGCCAAAAAGATCCGTGTAGAGAGGATCGAGCGTTTTTGTTTGCTTCACCAGAAGATCGGTCGCCTCTTTCAAATGGGCCGGATCCTGGCTGTTCAGTGGATGCCCGCCGGTAAGAAGGGCTGCCGCGTAAATGTCAGCCCTTTCGTCCATCATCGCAATTTTCCCTTTCAAACGAGGGTTCCAGAGAAGATTCCAGGAATTTTCCGGATCCGGAATCTTATCGGTGCGGTAGGATATCAAGGTTGTGCCCCAAACGTAGGGGATGGAAAATCGGTTCCCCGGATCGAAATGCTGGTCCAGATATCGTTTGTCCAGATTTTCGAAATTGGTGATTTTCTGGTGATCAATCTCGGTAATGAGTTTGACGTTCGATAGTTCAGCAATCGAAACATCGTCAGTCGTAACCAGATCATATTTGTCGGGATGAGAGCGAAGCATCCCCATCATTTGGCCAAGGCTTTCGTAGTAGACCTGCTCCACCTTCACCGCAAAACGGGCTTCAAATTTTTCAATCACCTCAGGAGCGAAGTATTCCGGCATCGTCAAGATGACGAGAGTGGCGGGAGCCTCGGTTTTCTCGACTCTGGTAGAGGGCGAATCACAACTGACCAGCAGAGCAAGCATTGCGAACAGAGGAAATGACAATTTAGCTAAAGCGATCAATTTCATAATAATTATAATTTTAATAAATTTAATACTTTATTGACCATCCGCAACTGTTTTTAGTCAGAGTGGTTGCAAAACCATCCGAATGGGGAAAAACGGAATTTTCCCGGGATCTCTTCTGTTGAGGGTGAGCCTCAACTATTTGCTGTTCAGCTCTCTGCTGAGTCGATCAAATCCTGAACATAGGTGGAGAAGAAGCCTGCATTCCTTTGCTGAAACGCAGGGTCTTTCCATCCTGATCCATCAATTGTTCCGCGGCAGTTTGACGATCCACAATCGCATTTGAATGGAATCGAGTCGACCTCAGTCGTATCGTAATCGAAGGTGATTTCCTCCCCGGACTCGATCACCCTTCTCGCCACAAACAGAATCTGTCCGCGAACGCCCGCATTGGGATCGCAACTGTGATTGAACATTTCCACTTCGTCGAGACAGTCAAGATCCGTCGAACCCAGATAGAAACCGGGAAACACTGAGACTGAGTGAGTGGCCAGTTCGGGACAGGTATCGCTCAATTCATCGATTTCTGCCTCTGTGTAGATTTTTCCACCCCAAACGGAAATCAATTCTCCTTCGGCTATTTGATTCTTTGCGAAAACTCCCCACTCTCCATGCCGGTTTTGCTTAACGAAACAGGAGGGAGCGAGATAGGAGTGCAGTCGTTTCGCGATTTTCATGAATACGGATCGAATTTTCGACCTGACGAAGGGTCGGAATTCACTAGCGCTGGATAATTCCAAAAAACAGATGTCTATTCCAGCCAATAATAACTGTCCACCTTGATTGCTAACGGAATCCGACTCAGCAGAAAGCGGGCCGGCAGATTGCTGTTTCTGGCATGGCCAACCATTGTCACCTTTACAGTTCTCGCCTCCCGTTCCCTGGTCGATGTGTGGATGGTAGGCCGGTTGGGAGCAGAAGATCTGGCGGCAATCGCACCGGCTCAACTGGTTCTGACTTTCATCCTCAGTTTCGGTATTGGTAGCGTAATTGCCGTGAATGCCTTCGTCGCCCAGGCGAAAGGAACCGGCCAGGACAGTGTCTGCGGCACTTATGCCTGGCAGGGAGTCTGGATAGGTGCCGGATACGGCGTATTGGTTGGACTGCTCGGATATCTGGGGGCCGATCTGTTCAAACTTTTCAATCACGAATCCGCAGTAACTGATCGCGAGATTGCCTATTTTCGGGTTGCCGTTTTGTCCTGTCCCCTGCAGATGGTTGCCTTTGTCCTCATTAATTTTTTCCTCGGGATCGAGCGTCCGCTGTATCCCATGTTTGCGGTATTGAGTTCGGTTATCGTTCACGCCGTGACCGCAGTGACTCTTATTTTTGGAAAGTGGGGATTTGTCCAAATGGGAATGGTGGGGGCAGCATGGGCCCTTGTCTTTTCGACCTTTGTCCAAACGGTTGTCATGGTAACGCTCATGTTGGCAGCTCGCAGCCTTCGACAGTTTGGCGGGAGAAGCGTGATGCTCGACTTAGCTATGGTCAAAGACATCGTGAAAACCGGAAGCCCGATCGGATTCCGGGATGTTCTCGACAACATTGCCTGGAGTCTGGCGCTAATCTGGTTGATCGGCCGCTGGGGGACTATCCATCTCGCCTCGGCCTCCGTGCTCCTGGCGTCACTTGATTTTTTAATACTACCCTGCGACGGGCTGGGAGCCGCCCTCGTGACGATGATCGGCAATTCCATTGGCAAGGGAAACGTTCAACTGGCCCGCAATTGGTTCCTGGCCGCTATGGGGATCATGACGGTTTACGCTGTTTCAACCGGGCTGTTGTATTGGATATTCAGACAGCCGATTCTCGATTTTCTAGCAGGAGACCCCGGTGTCAGCGCGATGTCGCAGAGTTTGGCTTTTTTCGTGGTGATTCTACTCATACTCTATGCGTGGTATAGCGCGTATGACCACGCCTTGTGTGGTGCGGGCGACAATCTCTGGTCCGCCGCAGCCAATCTCTTAATTTGCGTCATCGTTCTCGGGCTTGGGGGATTCGCCATGGGCCATTGGTTTCCCACCTCTAAATCCTATGGAGGCTGGGCGCTGGTTGCGATTTATTTGGCTTTTATCGTGGCGTTTTTTCGATTTCGGTGGCGCAGTGAAATCTGGGGACGGCGAAGACTGGTTTCGGTCGAAGCCCCCGTTTAGACAGTTTGCGAGTGGTTATGAGCCTTCTGATTTGCGAGGCATCGGATCATATTTTCGTCACGCGATGGTCTCGGCTTGCATGATAGCAGCGACACAACTAGACTTTCGCCGGGAACCCTACAGCGGTAGCCCCCTCCTCCCTTGATGTAATTGAATTTAACTCAAATTTAACTCGTATTGCAATCTTTGGACAGCTATCGAATTCGTGATTGGGGGAGTGGTTTCTTCGATGTAAACGAGGCAGGCGAGGTTGTCGCTGTTCTCACCGATGAGCATGGAACGGAAGTTCGGATCAGTCTCCTCGATGTCGTGAAAGAACTGGATCGGCGAAATCTGTCGCTCCCCGCAATCGTGAGATTTCCGGACATTCTCGGCACACGAGTGCGCATGGTGAACGAGGCCTTCAACGACGCAATCGATAAACTCGGATTTCAGGGGAGTTACTCCGGCTGCTTTCCAATCAAAGTGAATCAGCGCCGGGAAGTTATCAGTGAGGTGAGTTCGGTCAGTAGCAAATATCACTTTGGCCTGGAGGCGGGGACAAAGGCCGAGTTGGTTGCTGCGCTGTCTCTACTGAGGAATTCCGATTCGCACCTCGTTTGCAATGGCTACAAGGATCAGAATTTTGTCGACCTGGCTCTGTATGCGATCAAAGCGGGGTTGAAAGCGGTGATCGTCATCGAGCGGGCCAGCGAACTGCCACTGATTCTCGAACGATCCGCCAAACTGGGCGTCGAACCCCGACTTGGCCTCAGGCTCCGGATTCAGTCCGGGGGATCGGGGCGATGGTCCCCGACTGCAGGTGGCCAGGGCGTTTTCGGGTTGAGCTATCTGGAGATTATCCGGGCGGTGGATCTTCTACGGGACAGGGGGCTGTTGCATTGCCTCTATATGATTCACTATCATCAGGGTTCACAGATTCCGGATCTAAACACGATCCGGCGGGGCCTGGAAGAGGCGGCCAGTCTATACATCGAGTTATCCCACGAGGGAGCGCAGCTGGAAGCATTCAATGTGGGAGGAGGTCTCGCGATCGATTATGACGGATCCGGGACGTCCTCGAACAGTAGCATGAACTACTCGCTTACCGATTATTGTGAAACGGTAGTTGAGGTGATTCGCGATTACTTCGATCTAAATCAAATTCCCCACCCGATCATCATTACCGAATCAGGGCGTGCCATAGCTTCGCATTACTCAACACTGCTATTCAATGTTCTGGATGAAGTGGAAAATACTTCTCCGTTTGGTGAGACGGACGCCTTTCCCTTTGGTCAGAACGAAAGTGATCCAGCGGGAGAAGCTGTGATGAGGGATGCGAACCACCTGTTTGAGATTCTCGAGAATCTCAAACTCGACAATATTCGTGATTCGGTACGTGAGGCTGACGTCCTGATTCAACGGACCTACCTCAGCTTCGCAGCGGGGGATTGCAGTTTGCGGGATGTGGCGACCATCGAAGAATACCGAGAACGCCTCACCAGAAAAGTAGGCAATATCCTCGCCGAAAATGAGTTTCCCGAGGAACTGTTGAACGAGAAGATCAAAAAATACTACTACTCGAATTTCAGTGTTTTCCAGTCGTTGCCGGATGCCTGGGCGATCGGTCAACTGTTTCCCATCGCTCCCATCCACCGTCTCAATGAAAAGCCGACTCAGGAGGGAGTGATCGCTGACATCACCTGCGACTGCGATGGGAAACTCAAGCGCTACGTCGGGTTCAAAGACGAGGAATCCACCCTGCCACTCCATAATTTGAGGCCCGGGGACCCCTATTACCTGGGCGTCTTCCTGGTGGGAGCTTACCAGGAAACGCTTGGCGACATTCACAACTTGTTTGGACGGCCTACAGTTGTCAGCGTTAGGGTCGAAGACGGTGAACTCCAGTTTGATCAGATAAAGGAAACGGAATCGGTTTCGGAAATTCTGAGGCAGGTTGACTTCAAAGAGGCGGAACTCTTTGACGGCATGTCCGATTTGGCGGACGAAGCTCGCGATGCCGGATTGATTACCGAAACAGACCGGAAAGAGATGCTGCAACTTTTTGGCGAAACCCTGAGTTCGAGTACCTACCTTTCGAATAGCAGCCATCAACCCCTGTCGGCTTTGGATCGCCCCGAAGCAGAAATTTCTCCTAAAACTTCCGAGACTCGTCTTGAATCATGACTCCAATCCGCAATTTTGTTGATCGAAACTTCCGCCACTTCAATGCTGCCTCTCTCCGCGATGCGGCCCGGGGCTACGAATCGCACCTCGACGGCGGGGGAAAAATGTTTGTGACCCTGGCCGGAGCGATGAGTACAGCCGAGCTGGGAATCTCCCTGGCCGAAATGATCCGTCAGGATAAGGTTCATGGAATCTGTTGTACGGGCGCCAATCTGGAAGAGGATGTTTTCAACCTCGTGGCCCATTCCAGCTACCACCGGATTCCGAACTATCGTGACCTTACCCCCGAGGATGAGGCGGAACTGCTCGCCTCCCATCTCAATCGGGTTACGGATACCTGCATTCCCGAAGAGGAAGCCATTCGCAAGGTAGAGGGCCTCTTGTTGGAATCCTGGAAAGCAGCCGAAGCAAAAGGCGAGAAACTGTTTCCCCACGAACACCTGTATCGCATTCTGCTCTCGGGAGACCTCGATGACGAATTCGAAATCGATCCCGATGATTCGTGGCTCATGGCAGCAGCCAAAGCCCAATTGCCCGTGTTTGTTCCGGGATGGGAAGACAGCACTTGCGGAAACATTTTTGCCGCCCGCCGGATCGATGGTTCGATTCAGGATGGCAGCGTCGTTCGAGGCGGAATTGATACGATGATGGAACTCGCGAACTGGTACACTGAAGTGTCTGCCGGCAGCCCGGTGGGATTCTTCCAGATCGGGGGAGGAATCGCCGGCGATTTCCCCATTTGTGTCGTGCCGATGCTTCAGCAGGATCTGGAACGCGAAACGCCCGTGTGGTCGTATTTCTGCCAGATCAGTGACGCCGTGACGAGTTACGGCGGCTATTCCGGTGCGATTCCCAACGAGAAAATTACATGGGGAAAACTGGCAGTCGACACTCCCAGTTTTGTGATCGAGTCTGACGCCACCATTGTCGCCCCTCTGATTTTTGGCTACGTTTTGAACCAGTAGCGAGAGTCACGATCTCCCCCCGGAGAAATGTATGGTACAGCTCTGTGAAAAAGGGCGAAGAGAAATTTCACCCTTCGCCCGCAGGAAGCTGGAAACAGACTCCTTAGAATGAGACTGTGATACTGACGCCCCCGTAGAGCACGTCCGAGTTCAGACCCAGGGTATCAATAACCCAGGTGTCAGGAGCTCCGTTGTAGGAGATGTAGGGAGTGAGAGTGGTTCTGCAATTGAGTTCGATCGGAAGCGACACAGTGGCAAAGTAATGATTCCACCCGCTGTCACCGCTGAAGCCAAAGAAGTAATTGTCTGAATACCCGACCCCTGCTCCGACCACGAGGCTTGCCTTATCAGTCAGCCCGAAGGATTTCTCCAATGCTGCTTCGTAGTAAAAACCGCCGCCGCCGGGAGTCAGGCCACCGGCGAAGAAATAAACCACCCGGCCATTGAAGTCGGCAAATCCGAGGTCGCGGTAGAGTTCAAGCGAAGCTTCCCCCGTGCTCCCGAATCCAGCAGCAGGACCCGTTTCCGGAAAAAAGAAATGGGTGTATCCGAGACTCGCATCGAATCCTGCATAGCTGCCAACTTCAACGAAGGCATAGAGATCGAGTTCATCGTAATTGGCAGGAGCGTTGATCCCGTTGAGATACCAGGCTCCGAGCGTTACCGGAACGACCAGATTATCGAAGGTGTAATTCACATCCGTCCAGACGCTGTCGCGGGCGAAGCGGGCACCATAGAACATGTAATCGGTATCGTAACCGGTGCTGATTTCGCCACCGATATCGAGGCATTCCTCAACAGGGGCTTTCGCAGCGGGGGCTTTCCCCCAGTCGCCGGCATCGAGGCCGGGAGTAAAGATTCCAAGAAGTGAAAGCAAAAGGAATTTTTTCATGTGCTGGTGAAGGATAGTGATTGAACAGGGCTCGGCAGAATTGATGATCCGAAATCAGCACCCGCGAGCAGGGCAGGAATGAAAACGAATCCATCTGACTGAATGATCCAACGGTATCCTTTCGGCTCCGTCAAGCATTTCCGTCCCCCCGTAACCCTGTTGACCCGGGGACCTGACCCTGTTGGATCATCGAACCTACCCTGTTGAATCGGTGGAAAGTCAGGAATTCCGAATCAGATGATCGGGCCGGGAACGATTTGTGTTCTTATGCGAATCGTGGAGAAAGGATTCGAGCACGGCAAAGCGTCCCGTGAGAGCCCGCACCCCTTGACATCACTGGGGGAATCCATTCTACTCCCGTAGCAAGGACGATCCCATTCCGGCGGGTGAGTGCCCGATACGGGAGGGGAAACGTTCGTGAATGTGCTGTTCGCTTTTGAAATGAACCATTTTCGAGTGCTTTTACCCGTGTTACTGCTTTGCGCTTGCGGAGAGAAACCCTCTGCTCCAGAGACGGCCTCTCCCCAAAAGGCTGAACCGGAATCGGAGATGCGGACTCTCTTTTACAACCATGGTCCCGACGACTCTCATGTGGCAATTTACGTGGAGTTTAATCCTCCCAGAAGCCACGTTTCAACAAAGTCACCCCATGATCGGGAATTCGTGCTAACCGATGAAAAGGCTGCGCAAATATTCGAGCAGTTTGACCACCTTTCTTTGCGTTCACGATATTTGCATGATGAAGGAACTCCGCGAGACCCCCTGAAATCACATTTGTTCTGGCTCTACGATCACTCGACCAAAAATAACACGAAATACACCGTTCCCGACGATGAGGTTCAGACCGTCTCGGGCCTTGACGAATTTCTCGACCTGCTTCGAAACACCGCGAAAATCGGCAGCGAACAAGCCGACGCTGGTAAGCCCGATCCCGTTGCGAGTTGATTGACTTCCCTAGTTCGAATCCTTATTCTTCTATTTTGACCCCGCCCTCGGATCGGGCTACCAGGTCTCAGACGTTGGGCTAAATATATGACTTCCCGGGAACGGACAAGTTGCTATCTTTGCGGCACCGCTTTGGACGAAGATAACTCGTCGCGGGATCACGTTCCCCCGAAAGGACTTTTTCCTAGACCTTTTGTTGATGAGCCGATCACAGTTCCGTGTTGCACTGGTTGCAATGGAGGTAAGTCGCGCGACGAAGAGTTCTTCAGGCTTATTTCCACGCTTGGCGTGCATGCCACCCCAGAGAAGGAAGCGTTATACAACCAGAGGACACTACCGCGCACGATTAAAAGAGGTCGATTAGTGTCGGAAATATCAGGAATGATGAACTCGATGAAGAATGAATGGATTGAGGTTAACGGCGTAACTGTACTTGCCGGTATAGTCCCAGTACCGAAGAACGTTCTGAAAAAAGTCTCGGAACAAATTGCGCGCGGGTTGCTGGCGCATTTTCACCCTGCACTCGACATTCACACCCTCCATTGCAGGACCTTCATTCCAACTCGGGACAAGCTACTAGAAGTCTTTGCGTTCATTGGCGAAGACCTTCAAGAGTTGACGTTGGGCGGCAGGGCTTTTCATGCATATCACGGGACACTACCGGAGAACCCTGCGGTCGGTCTGTGGCTCATGACGTTTCATGAGACAATTGCGGCAGCTGTTTTCCACTTTGATGACAGCCTAGCGTGGAGCGATGCCGAACACCCCGAGGATACTAAGCCTGACGATGTTCCGAGTTGATGCCTTTGCTTAACTTCGATATCTTTTCAACAAATGACTGCCGCCCTCTATCAAACTGCCATGCCTCAAACGTTCCCAAACCCTCGCGGTCCTTCGCTACAGAAACGGATGAATTCCGGAACGCGGCGTCCAAATGAAAGGGAAGCCCTTTTCTCTCACGGAAAAGGGCATCCAAACGGTTTGGAAGGCATTTTCTCTGACGGAAAACGGTATCCAAAACGTGTAGAAGCTCTTTTCGCTCACGGAAAACAGGATCCAAACCATATAGAAGGCGTTTTCGCTCACGGAAAAGCGTATACAAACGCTTTGGAAGGCCCTTTCCTCCACGGAAAACGGCATTCACACCGTTTGGACGGTATTTTCTTTCGCGGAAAGTGGCAGTCAATCGGCCGAGAGAGTGATTCCGGGCATTCCGGGACAGTTCTCGTCGTAGCGGGTCAGGCGTCGTAGCGGGTCAGGCGACATTTCTTGACTGATAATCGGATTTCGGAGTCACGCGCCATCTCTTGACTGGAACGAAGCCGACAGCAACGGGAAAATCTCTTCTGCGCGCGGTAGCACGACGTCGAATCCTGCGATCCCATCTCCAAACTCCCGGGAACTGGCATCGAATCTCAAGAAACGGTGTCAAAACCGTTGAAATACGGCATCAAATTTCACG
>JAKSBG010000340.1 GCA_022361255.1 Verrucomicrobiales bacterium | reverse complement strand
GTAGTAGCCCAGAAGCAGCTCGACGCTGCGATTGCCGAGCACCCCGGTCTGACTCCCCAGGTAAAAGATGCTCTCGCTGCCTGGACAGCACAAAGAGAGCGGTGCCGGGAGGCGACCATCGAGCACATGTATGACGTCAGTTCCGTGTTGGATGACGATGACGCAGCCCGCTACCGGAAGCGTATTTTCCGGCATCTCATCGTGCCGGGCCGCATGCCGCATGTCGGGAAAAACGGTGAATTTAACGAGGATCTAATCGAATACGCCGCTCCCGGTTCGGTCGACTCAGCACCCTCGGAAAATGACGGATCCGAGTAGTCATGGAGAAGTCAGCCCACCGGAAGACGAGGCAGATCAGCAACTTCTGCTCCGGCTCCGTGACGGAGACGATCTGGCGCTGAACGATCTGATGGATCGGTGGCGCAAGCCGATTCTCGCGTATCTCTACCGTACCATCGGCGACTACGAAACAGCCGCTGACCTCGCCCAGGAAGTGTTCGTCCGCGTCTACCGAGCACGGAGGAAATACCGGCCGAAAGCGAAGGCCTCCGCGTTCCTTTTCACGATCGCCGCCAATCTGGCAAAGAACCATTTTCGATGGATCAAACGCCATCCCGAGGCCGCGCTCACCGACGAGGTAGCCAACAAGATGGAGGAGAACTCGGCCCAGTCCGATCCAGCGAGCGCACTCGAACAAAACGAGTCAGGAGCCGCAATCCGCGCAGCGGTCCAGCGCCTTCCGGAGAAGTTGAGAACACCCGTCGTCCTGTTCCATTTCAATGAACTCCCGCAGAGTGAAATCGCCGAAATCCTTCGGTGCTCGGAAAAGACCGTGGAGACCCGATTGTATCGGGCGAGGAAATTGTTGCGGGAGCAAATGGGAGAGAGACGCCTTTGAACACTCTAATTTTAGAACACAAATTCCTTTGTATTTCCGAATACTCAGGTATCCTTGTTCTATGGCGAGCGGAAAAACGAAAAACAATAGAACAAACCCAATCTCGAAGCTACTGGTCGATTCTCTTCAGGCAGGCTTGTCGCGCGACACGGAAAGACTCGAATTAATTGCTCTATCTGCAACCCGTCGACTCAAGCCTGAAAGTCCCGATTTAGCCAAGGAGCTGGCCGACATGCTCGCCTCGTTTTCGGTCAATGCTTCTTCGCTTCGCTGGGCATCGACAAATCCTCCTCCTACCGATCCCGACGAAGGATTGTCTCTTCTGAAGACGCCCTCAATCGATCAGGCGCAGCCTCCCCTCCTTGCCGACTCAATCGCTACCCAATTCCGCTCCTTTATCGATCGCCGGAAGTCGATGGCGAAACTTCTTCAAGAAGGATTGAATCCGCCACGAACAATCCTTTGCCAAGGACCTCCCGGGACTGGCAAGACGATGTCCGCTTACTGGTTGGCGCGTGAGTTAGACATTCCTTTGGTCGTTCTGGATCTCGCCACTTCCATTTCCAGTTATCTTGGGAAGACCGGTGCAAATCTCCGCAAGATTCTTGACTACGCCCGCTCAGCGCCTTGCCTTCTGCTCCTTGATGAATTCGACGCTATTGCAAAACGCCGCGACGATCATTCTGACGTAGGGGAACTTAAAAGAATCGTGAATGTCCTCTTGAAAGAACTGGAGGATTGGCCCTACCACTCGGTGATCTATGCAGCGACCAATCACCAGGAAATGATTGATCCTGCAATGGAGCGAAGGTTTGATCTTGTGGTGCAGATGCCTCTTCCGGCACCCAGCCAGCGCGCAGCCATATTAAGAGATTCCCTTGGCAGCTTTGCAGCAAATGCGGACGAAAAGCTTTTCGTGGCGTGCGCGGAATTGCTGGCTGGCACAAATGGCTCGGATATTTACCGGGCCGGTCAATCGGCTGCATCAAGACACCTAATCGACGGCACTCCTCTTGCGATGGCCCTGCTGGAGGAACTGGGATACTTCGCAAACGGCGAAATTGAGAAGTCGGAAATCGGTAACGTAGTAAGAGCTTTGCGAGCGGGCACCAATCTCACTGTGCGCGAGATTGCCGAGTTCGTTGGAAAGAGTCCCACTTCAGTTCAGTATCATTTAACTAAGAAAGAGAAAGATGGCGGAAAGAAAACCAAGACTGCTGCTCGCAAACGGTGAGAAGTTTGTGAGCCCCGTAAAGCGAAGCGGAGGCGGAGGCCCGAAGGCTGAGCCCCGGACATACGAAGAAGCGCGTTCCCATGTAAAGTCGGAATTGACCCGTTCTATTGAAGCTCTCCGTGCCGTTCCCGAGAAGAAGCGGCTGAAGAATGAGTCAATCCTTTGCCTTCGGCTCCATCCAGGATTCGTTGCAAAGTCCTATGATCCACAGCATATTTTTCAGCGGGTTCCGGACCTCAGCAAAATCGGATCCCGCAACTTCGATGTTGCCGCATCGGAATACGAGGCTCTGAAGCCAAAACCTGGGAGAAACACGATCTCGAGCAGGATGGTTTTCGTTAGGAGTGCCGAAGCCGGTTTCCGGCGATTGCTAAAAGAGCTCGATGCAAGCGAATCCAGTCTTACCCGAGGATTCGCAAGCGAGATCTGTCGGATTGAGAAATTCGACCTGCAAACGGACGAAGAGCGTCTCTCCGCCTTCGAGAAAATGCCCGGTTGGGAAGAGGGAAGGGTAGAGTTCGTACTTCACCCGTCAGCGTATCCTACGGAAGAGCAGATCCAGTTGATGCTCGATCTCTTTTCGGACTGTGAGAGTTTTCAGAACAACCCCCGCTTTGCCCCCTACGAGGAAGGACCATTCTTTCTCTCCGCGCACATCCATCGAGACGATCTTGAGAAGCTGAGTGGATTGATCCCGCTCCGAACAGCTCACCCGCTGGTCGCGGGATCTTTCGAGGATTTGCGAACCGCACCGACCGCTTCGGCTCCCCCGCCACCTGCAGATCCAAGTCGTTCTACAATAACGGTAGGACTATTCGACGGAGGTGTAGACCCATCCAACCCTCTCTTGGCAGGACATGTGGTGCACGATGAGAGCATGTCAATCGCAGCCACCGAGCATCCCGACGGTATTGCTCACGGAACGGCAGTAGCCGGATTGCTATTGCACGGGCCGCTAAACTCGAAAGACAAAACAGTTCCTCTGGAGTCCCCAAGAGTTTCGGTAGCGAGCTACCGGGTACTCCCCACCTCCGACCCGGGAGATGTGGATCTTTACGAGGCCATTGATGTCATTGAAAATGTCGTCCCTAGCCGCAGCGACATCCGGGTCTACAACGTCAGCCTCGGTCCACGCGGGCCGATTTTTGACGATTCGATCTCTCGTTTCACCTATGCTCTTGATGTTCTCGCTAAAGACTATCAAGTGACGTTTTGCGTGGCGGTCGGCAACGACGGGGAACAACCTCCCGATCACAATCGTGTACAGGCTCCTGCGGATCTCGTCAACGGACTGGGTGTGGGAGCATGGACACAAAATGGAGGTGATCGCGAAATCGCCCCCTACTCTTGCAGGGGACCAGGACGCGAAGGAGCCAAGGTGAAGCCGGATGTGGTCGCCTTCGGCGGGTGCGAAAATTCACCGATTCATGTTGTTTCCACCACCCCAGGACAGAAGCAACTCACTCAAGGAACGAGCTTCAGTACGCCTCTCGTTACATCCCTTGTGGGAGAAGCTATCGGCAAGCTAGATCGTGGCAGCGCCCTCTTGGCACGAGCGCTGGTTGTACACTCGGCCGAACATCCATTGAACCGTCCAGATCACGACTTCGGACACGGAATTGTCCCTGATCAGATGCTCGACGTTTTGAACTGTGGAGAGAATGAAGTCACGATCGCCTACCAAGGCCCCATTCCTCTGAAGAGCTCTGTTAAACTTCCGCTGCTGCTTCCATCCGGTACAGTGTCAGAAGGCCAAGTTCACTTCAAGTGGACGGTCGCAATTTTGCCCGAGGTTGATCCGCTGCATTCGGACGACTACACAAAGCACTGTGTCGAAGCGAGTTTCTACCCAAACTCAAAGCGATACGCCTTCAATCCCCCAAAAAATCTTCCGGGTGGAAAAAGGCAGACACTGCATATTGAGGATGATCAACAGGTGATCCAGGGACTGATGACTCAGGGATATCAACGAAGCGCATTACCCCTCACTGACTCTGGGAACAAATACAGAACGGAGAGCGCCCACCGCGATGAAATGAAGTGGGAGCCGATTGTGAAAAGAGTTGTGACAAAGCGCGCTCCATCAGTCGACGAGCCGTTTTTGGTGCTCGATGCGATTCCGCGTCACGAAAGCAGCGGTCGTTTGGACTATGCTGTTGTGGTCACGATGAAAGCAACAAGGAACGTCGACCTCTATAGTGAAATACTTCAGAGGTATCCCGCGCTACAGCCGATCCGCCTGCGCTCCGAAGCGGAATTGAGGGTTCAAGTGTAAGACTTCGCCAGCTCAGGGGCACTTCACCCAGAGATTGAGATTCGTTTGCCTTATCCTTTTCTCACTACGGTTCCCCAACCAACTGTCGCAAAGCGGGGCACGGATCTTTTGCCAGCTTGCTGGCGCATTGTTCTTGGAGCTCCGATATCGGGGCGCGCACTTTTCTAAGCGAGGCGATCTTCCGGTCGATTTCTTCGATCTTGTGGGTAAGCAAATCGCTCATCTCCGAGCAAGTCGCAGATTTCTCCGGATCGAGTCCTTCCAATCTGCGAATCTCTTTTAAGGTGAAGCCTGCTGCTTGGCACTCCTGTATGAATTGGATTTCGTCGATGGTAGACTCTCCATATTCGCGATAGCCGTTCGCAGAGCGGGCCGGCATAGGGAGAAGTCCTTCTCGCTCATAGAAGCGGATGGTCTGAGTCGACACTCCCGTCTCGCGGGCCAATTCTCCTATTTTCATAAGCATTCGATTTTCCGATTGACCTTATACCATACTATAAGGTGTAGGATGATCCTATGAAAGTCAGCGATTCCAATTTCTTTGTTTGCCCGGACTGCGATTCAACGGGAAAACGCGTGAAGGAAATTACGTTGAGATCTCTTCTACAGGAAAATTCTCGGGACGATCTGGACGACCGCGAATGGCTATTTTGCCGGACGCCCGATTGCGATACGGTTTACTTCGATGAACCCGGCAGAACTACTTTCTCCAAGGACGATCTGACCGTCCGCGTGGGTATCAAGGAGACAGAATCGCCACGTCCCATCTGCTATTGTTTCAATCATACCGTTGAAGAGATCGACGAAGAAGTGGCCCGCACGGGAAGCACGACAGTGCTCGATGACATCAAATCACGAATGAAAGAGGCGTGTTGGTGTGAAACCACCAATCCCATGGGCTCGTGTTGCTTGGCCACCGTGACGAAATTTGTAAAGATCGCCCAAGCGCAATCAGCGACCGATGACATCGGCGATGAAACGCCACTGGAGGAGGATTGCTGCGCATCCCATCAGAACTCGATTTCGGAGACCGAAACTCCAGCTGCTGATTCGGAAAAACGACGCTTCGGTATGTTTGCCACCGGGGGCGCAGTGCTGAGCGCCATCTTATCGTCGGCATGTTGCTGGCTGCCTCTCCTCCTGTTGGCCTTCGGAGCTTCGGCAGCTGGCGTGGCCGGTTTCTTTGAGGCGTGGCGACCGTGGTTTCTTGGCGGGGCCGTCGTTCTTCTTGGTCTTGGATTCTACTTCGTCTACTTCCGCAAGGAGCAATGCGGACCGGACGACACCTGTTCCGCGCCGAACCAAAAGCTGCGCCGTTTCAACCGCGCTATGTTGTGGATGGCTACCATCATGGTGATTACTTTCGCGCTTTTTCCGGACCTCATGGGAAAAGTGATAGGAACTGGCAAAGCATCGGAAAAATTTTTAGAGCTGATCGCCAGAGAAAATGTGATCGTTTTCCCGGTGGATGGAATGACCTGCGAGACTTGCGCCGTTACGCTGGAGATAAGCATCCTGTCGACACAAGGAGTCGAGGATGCAGCAGTAGACTATAGCCTGGGGAAAGCAATCGTTGTGCCCTCGGAGAATACGGATTCGACAAAGAACAAGGTCGCAAAGGCAATCGAAGCGGCTGGCTACATCGTGCGAAAGGAAAATTAGGTCTGAATTCCCCACGGATTGAGGGGTTTTCAACTCAGGGGTGTTCCACCTATCAGAGACGCGCTTTTTCAACCCTCGCGTCAGAACATAAACCCTACAAAATAATGAAGAAAATCCCCACTTCGATACTCACCCTCACACTCGCGGCATTTGTGCTGACTGCGGCAAGCTCCTCGGCGCTCGCCGTTCCACCAAACAAAGTGCCCGGCACTGGTTACCATGACGGTCGCGTCAAGAATAGCACTGTTACTACCGTGAAGCGCGAAACGAAAGCGGACTGCTGCTCCCGGGCATCGTCCTGCGATCATGGAAAGAGCCAACGTGACACCAAGCGTAAGCCATACTGGAAGAAGAAAATCAGCGGCTGATCGTTGCGCCAACAATCGCTGAAAACAGCTCCACAAGCTCGTGGTTTCGATCACGGCTTGTGGAGTTTTTCATTTCCGGCCGGGGAATTCTGAGGGGTGACGACGACTGCGGTGTTTTTCATACAGACGCCACAAGCAATGGCGTTCATTCCAAGAAAACTCAAACTTCATCCAATACCATGAAATCGACTCTCTCCATCTTCACCCTGACTGTCTCCGCCATCGCCTTCTCTTTCCTCCCTGCACAAGCCGACGAAGATCATGCGATGCACGTTCTCAAAGGCTACATCACTGTCGCAAACGCCCTGTATGAAGACGATCTCGGAGCCGCGAAAAAAGCTGCTGCTGGTATCACCAAGCATGACAAAGACAGCACTCTTGCCGAACCAGCGGCGAAAGTCGCCGGAGCTGACGACCTCGCAACTGCTCGCGAAGCATTCAAAGTGCTGAGCTCCAAAGCGATCGAGATCGCCAAAGGCCACGGCGACCACTACACCGTGATGCACTGCCCCATGGTCAAAGGTGGGGGCGGCGATTGGATCAGCGCCGATGGCAAAGTCAACAACCCCTACTTTGGTCCGAAAATGCCTCATTGCGGTGGCCCCAAGAAGTAATGGCTCCTCCTCCCCGGATACGGATCGGGTGCTCGTTTGATACTCGGGTGCCTGGTCTTTCCGTTGGAGAACACGGCGAGTCAACAGGGTT
Source organism: Verrucomicrobiales bacterium (assembly GCA_022361255.1). Lineage (GTDB taxonomy): Bacteria > Verrucomicrobiota > Verrucomicrobiia > Verrucomicrobiales > DEV007 > Arctic95D-9. The sequence continues at coordinate 8,514 of JAKSBG010000340.1, read as the reverse complement.
TGGTCAGACAGCCAACCCTGTTGACTCGCCATCATTCATTCTCTGACCGATTTTGATGAACCACAGCTCACACCAGACCGAAGAAAACAAGTCGAACCGCTCCTCAGATTATGAAGAAGGCAGCTTGTCTCTGACTGGCGCCGTGTCGATGGGCACGGGAGTGATGATCGGAGCGGGCATTTTCGCGCTCACCGGTCAGGTGGCGGAACTCGCCGGAGAATGGTTCCCCCTCGCATTCATACTCGCGGCGGTCATCGCGGGATTCAGCGCTTACTCCTATGTAAAGTTATCGAACGCCTTTCCTTCGGCGGGCGGGATCGCGATGTTTCTGAACAAGGCCTACGGGAGAGGCGTGATGACCGGGGCCTGCGCGCTCCTGATGTATTTCTCGATGGTCATCAACGAGAGCCTTGTCGCACGGACCTTCGGCACCTACACACTCCAACTTTTCGATCTCGACAAAAACAGTTGGCTCGTTCCAGCGCTGGGTGTCGGCCTTCTCTTTTTTGCGGGATTTGTGAACGTGTTAGGCAATCGCTTCATTCAGACATTTTCTTTCGTGACGGCATTCGTAAAGATCGCTGGCTTGGCGATTCTCGCCGGCGGTGGTCTCTGGGCTTCGGGACTCAGCTTCGAGAGCATCTCCGCCGTGCCGGAACAGACCGGCCCCGGATCCTTTCTCGGAGCTATCGCTCTGGCCATTCTGGCCTACAAAGGGTTCACAACGATCACGAACAGCGGAGGTGAGGTAGAGAATCCTCACCAGAACGTGGGAAGGGCGATCGTAATTTCGATCGCGCTCTGCACCCTCCTCTACCTGCTGGTATCGTTTGCTGTCGGTGGCAATCTTTCCATCGACGAAATTGTCGCGGCAAAAGACTATGCCCTCGCGGAGGCATCACGCCCTGCCTTCGGGAAAATGGGGCTCTGGATCACGGTCGGATTCGCGATCATCGCAACCGTATCCGGGGTGATTGCCAGTGTTTTCGCCGTGTCTCGAATGCTGGCGATGCTCACCGACATGAACCTGGTTCCCCACCGACACTTCGGAATGCCGGGCGATATTCAGAAGCATACTCTCGTTTACACTATTGTCCTTGCGATGCTGCTGACCACCTTCTTCGACCTCAGCCGGATCGCCGCTTTGGGAGCGGTTTTTTATATCGTGATGGACCTCGTCATTCACTGGGGTGTGTTTCGGCATCTTCGGAAAGAAGTCGGTGCCCGAACGTGGATCCTCGTCTCTGCGATGGTTCTCGATGTGGTTGTTTTGGGAGCACTGCTCTGGGTGAAAGCTCAGTCCGACATGCTGGTGATCTGGGCGTCTTTAGTCGGCATTGTTCTCATCTTCGCCGGCGAACGCTTCTTTCTTCGTTCCATCGACGACTCGGAAACTCAACACGATTCAACCTCATGAAACATCTCCTGATCATGCTGCTGGGCTGCGGCTTGCCCATTCTGCTCATCTTTCTCCTGCCCGCGCTGGGAGTCAGCGAGGGAGTGACACTCACCGTCTTTCTCGTCCTGATGCTTTTCTGCCACCTTCTCCACTTCAAACTTCACTCCGCCGGAGGACATCATCATGAAGAATAGTAATGAATCACTCCAATCAAAGAAGCAGCCCCAAACGCTGAATCCAATTCGCCTGGGATTCGCAGTAGGCTGCGTGGTCGTCCTGTTCTATCTTGGCTGTATGCTGACGATGGCGACGGTCTCGCACGAGCAAGCCGTGACGTTCTTCAACAGCCTCCTGCATGGACTCGATGTCGAACCCATACTGCGCAAAGCTGTTCCGGCGAACGAGGTTTGTCTCGGACTGGTCAGCACTTTTGTGCTGGGCTGGCTCGGTGGTGCTGCCGTCGCGGGGTTCTACAATCTAGGGCGGCGTTTTTCTTAGGTCCACTCGCAACTCTTTTTCCAACTTGAAATGAAAGACTCTCACGACTGCTGCCACTCCGATGAATCATCGGATGGGAAACCACCTGCAGCGCATTCCCCTGCGGGTGTCTCCTACACATGCCCCATGCACCCGGAAGTAGTTTCAGACGAACCGGGTGACTGTCCAAAATGCGGGATGGCGCTGGAACCGCTCAGTCCGATTCCACAAGCTGGACAGCCCCTCTATACCTGTCCGATGCATCCGGAGATCGAACAGGCTGCGCCCGGTGACTGTCCCATTTGCGGCATGCCGCTGGAGCCCAAAACCGTCACAGCGGGGCACGACGAGCACGCCGAAGCTGAGATCAAGGATATGTCCCGGAAGTTTTGGATCGGAACAGCCTTGACGGTCCCCGTGCTGCTGATTGCAATGGGGAAAATGATTCCCGGCCTGAGGGTTCCTCCGTGGACGGGGTGGATCGAGTTTATTCTCACAACACCCGTCGTCTTCTGGGCCGGAGGAATGTTCTTCCGCAAAGGCTGGAGATCCGTGGTCAATCGCAGCCTCAACATGTTTACCCTGATCGCCGTAGGTGTGGGAGCCGCCTATCTCTACAGCGCGGTGGCGATCCTGCTTCCCGGCCTGTTCCCCGAATCGTTTCGGAAAGACGGAGAGGTTGGGCTCTACTTTGAGGCTGCCGCTGTGATTACCGTCCTGGTCCTGCTCGGTCAGTGGCTCGAAGCGAGAGCACGCGGAAAAACCGGCGAAGCCATTCAGGCTTTACTTGGTCTCGCAGCGAACGAGGCCCATCGCTTGGTTGACGGGGTTGAGGAAGATGTTCCGATCGACGAGATCAAGCCCGGTGATTTGCTCCGAGTGAAACCGGGCGAAAAAATCCCGCTGGACGGAACCATTGTGGAGGGGCGCAGCCACATTGACGAATCCATGATCACCGGGGAACCTGTGCCCGTTGAGAGAGCGGAAGACGATGAAGTCATCGGCGCGACCGTCAATCAAACCGGAGCATTTACAATGCGGGCGGAAAAAGTGGGCAGTGAGACACTGCTCTCTCAGATCGTCCACATGGTCGCAGAGGCCCAGCGCAGTCGCGCGCCGATACAGAAGTTGGCCGACACGGTGGCGGGGTGGTTCGTGCCTGCGGTCATCGTGATCGCAGTGATCACCTTTGGAGTCTGGGCAATGTGGGGACCGGCTCCAGCAATGGCCTTCGCGATCGTGAACGCCGTCTCGGTCCTGATCATCGCCTGCCCGTGCGCGCTCGGTCTGGCGACCCCGATGTCGATCATGGTGGGAGTCGGCCGCGCCGCTCAGGCAGGGATTCTCATCAAGAACGCGGAAGCGCTCGAGCGGGTCGAGAAAGTCGATGTCCTGATCACGGACAAGACTGGCACGCTCACCGCAGGGCAACCAAGCGTGACCGACCTCGCCACGGCCGACGAAGTTACCGAGGACGAGCTGCTTGCTGTGGCTGCCTCGCTCGAGACCAATAGCGAACACCCACTTGCGCGCGCCATCGTGAAACAGGCAAAAGAGCGAAACCTCGATCTCGCGGAAACGAACGATTTCGCCTCCCACACCGGCGGAGGCATCAGCGGCTCCGTTGGGGGCAAGAAGATCGAGATTGGAAAACCACAGTTCATCGCCGAAAAAATTTCCGAAACTTCAGAGACACTCCGCCGGACAAGTGACGAACTTCAGAATGCGGCAAAGACTGTGGTGTGGATCGCCCGGGATGGCGAATGGATCGGACTGATTGCTATCTCCGATGCGATCAAAGAAACCACTTTCGCCGCCGTCGAGTCTCTGCATCGACGTGGAATCCGCCTACTGATGGCCACAGGAGACAACGAGGCCACCGCGAAAGCAGTCGGCAAAGAACTCGGGATCGATGAGATCCACGCCGGCCTTTCACCGGCAGACAAGATCGAGCTGGTGAAGCGGCTCAAGGCCGAGGGGCATGTCGTGGCCATGGCCGGAGATGGTATCAACGATGCTCCCGCATTGGCAGAAGCCGATGTCGGGATCGCGATGGGCACAGGAACCGACGTCGCCATTGAGAGCGCCGCCGTCACCCTGGTGAAAGGAGATCTCAACGGAATCGCCAATGCTGTTGAAGTCGGTCGCACGGTGATGCGGAACATTCGACAGAATCTTATTTTCGCATTCGGCTACAATGCTCTCGGCGTTCCTATTGCAGCGGGCGTGCTCTATCCCTTCTTCGGCATTCTGCTCAGCCCTATGATCGCCGGTGCGGCGATGAGTTTCAGTTCGGTTTCCGTGATCGCCAACTCGCTAAGATTGCGAAAGCTGAGCATAAAGTAGCGAAGGGCTAGTTTCGATCCGTGGACTCTTCCGCCCAGATTTTTGGCATTTCCGAAAAAATTCTGAGGGGTCGGCATGGCGATGGTGTTCTGCCTGCGCCTCAATGTTCACGATCTCGGGATTTTTAGGGGCAAGAACAGGAATGATGGAATTTACACAACACAAAGACAACGCCGCCAGAAGGAAATTCTCCGACTTTCCGGCGAACAAGCAGGCAAAACTCTTGGCCGGATCTCTTTTAGCCGCAGTTCTCCCAAAGACCCGGTCAAGAGTAGAAAACTCATCACTTTCTGACAGTTCCAGCTGTTTAGAACGGCTCGTTCGCAACGGACTTTACGCGACGGCATTCAGACGAAAAGACCACCGCAAACTCCGGAACTACTTTTCCCAATATTGGGGAAGCGAAGCAGCGGCCTTTCACGAAGGCTGGGACGATCGTTTTGATCGAATGTTTCTCCAACACGATGTCCAGATCGTCGACGAACTGGAGATCCTGATGGGCAAGCGTGATTCTCAATTCCAACATCTCTACGAGATAGGATGCGGCGGAGGCCAGGTGCTTTCCTACATGCGGGACCGATTCCCCAAGCTTGAGACTCTTACTGGCATTGATTTAGGAGCAGAGCAGATTGAAAAGAATCAGGAAGCAAACACCCTAGACTCGGTAAAATTTGCCGCCGCAGATGCAACCGAATGGATACCAGCCAACGCTGAGAAGAACTGTATCCTGATGACGAACGGAGGTGTTTTTGAATATTTCCTTCAAGAAGAGCTGGAAGATCTCTTCTCGTTTGCCGCCGAAAATCTCGCCCCTGTGGCTATCTGCATCATTGAAACGATCGGAACCGACCACGACCTTGAGAAGGAGACTGATTCCCTTATTTATGGTCGTGAACTGGCATTTTCTCACAACTATCCGCATCTGCTGAAGCAAGCGGGATTTTCGATCGTGAGCCAATCGGAACGCGATGGTTTCGAGATTGATGGGGGTGGCCGTTGGATTCGAGTTCTGGCAATAAATGAACGCTAATTCCTTCAAAGTTTCGACTGCATTGTGCATGAGGACAGATTGCAGTTCGCATCACAGGCAAATGACAATGTTCTCTGATAGTGAGCATGCACGCTTGTTGTCTAGGCTCGCGGAAAAGGCACGCCATTAGCGATAACAAGTTGAATCAACGATATGAGCAAGAAAGCAATCATCCACCGAATGGTCACCCCTGACCACCTTTGCCCCTGGGGCGTGAAAGCGCTCGACCTCTTGAGGCGCAATGGCTTCGAGGTTGAGGACAATCATCTCGAAAGCATGGACGCCAATAAAGCCTACAAGGAAGAGCAGGGCTATGACGAGACACCGCAGATCTGGATCGAGGGAGAGCACATCGGTGGATACGACGCACTGCGGGAACACCTCGGCATGAAGCCGGACCCGAAAGAAGGCGAGACTTATCAACCGGTTCTAGCCGTCTTTGCCGTAACCCTACCGGCAGCGTTCACGACCTGTCTGGCGATCGAGGGCGGCCTGGACCTGATCCGGATTATCGAGTTGTTCATCGCCTTCAGCATGATTGTCCTCGGCATTCTGAAATTGCAGGACCTACAGTCCTTCGCGACGGGATTTGTTCAGTATGACGTCGTCGCCCGCCGTTACGTGCCGTACTCCTACGTGTATCCTTTCATCGAAGCCGGCGCAGGCGTTCTTATGATCGCCAGTCTCTGGCCATGGTTCGTCGCCCCGATTGTCCTGATCGCCAGTACCATCGGAGCGGTCTCAATCATCAAGGCCGTCTACATCGAGAAGCGCGATCTCAACTGCGCCTGCGTCGGTGGGGGAAGCAGCGTGCCGCTCGGATTCATCTCTCTCACCGAGAATCTCATGATGATGGCCATGGCGATCTGGATGATGGCAAAGGCGTCCTAACAAGAACTAAAACGATTCCTTTTCATGTTCGCAATCCGCTCAAAAAATTGAGACTTGCATTTCCGCAGAACGCACACTTTTGTAATAGAACGATGATGAAGATCACCTCAGCGCTGTTGCTCCTCCTCTGGACGAGCTGCTACCTGAACTGCTCGATGGAGCAGTTTGGAGTGTGCGCTGATTCGTTGTTTTCGTCAGTGGAAACATCCGATTCTTGCCCTCTCGATGAGGACAATGACACTCCTGATACCTGCGAGGACAGCGAGTTTATTCTTCTCTCTCAGGAAGGGGTAGTTGCCCCTGAGACTCCAGTCACAGAGATGAGTGATCGGTTCGATGCTCTTGCTCGATTATTGGCCGCTTTGGCCTTGGACGAAGCAACATCACCTTCGTCCACCCCGTCTTTTACAGATCCTGCATTCTCCCTTTCGGAGCAGGATTGTACCCGCGCATCCCGTCCGATTCGCGGTCCTAACGTCTGATATCAGGACGTTTTCGCCCACCTGAGGTCTTACCTGATCGAGGCGTCTTCGCTCCCGCGCATCCAGCCCGCAGCGTTCTCTGCAGCGCTGTGCCCTGCTCTCGGCTTGCCCGGAGAGCACCTCCTTTTTCCGAACCTCGAAATTTATCAGACTCTTGAACAAACCATCTTTACTCACTTTTCTCGCTCTGGCCGTTGGGCTACTACCGGGTATTCCGAATCTGCGCGGACAAGACGCTTCCACTCCGGTTTCCATCGAGACACTGGTGGAACGAGCCGTTGCCCAGAATCCGGAAATCCAGTTTTACCAAGCTGAAATCGAAAACGCCAATGCGGGACGCCGTGTCGCTGGTCGACTTCGGAATCCTGAACTCGACTTTGAGATTGGTCGCAAACGTGTTCGCGATGAGGGATTTCAGAGAGAGGGCGTCTCGTATGCCGTCAGCCTTGTGCAGCCGATCGAGTGGCCGGGCCGGCTGGGACTTCGTAAAGCGATTGCCAACGGAGATGTGCAACTCGCGGAACTCGGCTTGGAACGATTCAAATACCATCTCGCTTCCAAGGTCAGGCAACTTGGTTTTCGCCTCGCGACTGCCCAGGAAAAAGCCGCCATCGCAGCCTCAGTGTCGGAACGCTTCACCGCAGTCAAAGAAGTTCTCTTCCAACGGGAAGTCGGAGGCGTCACTCCCAGATTGGAGATCAAGGCGATCGACGCTGCGAGTATCTCCATCGAGAAGGAAGCTCTCGAAGCAGCCATCGAAATGCAGAAAATTCTCCTCGAGCTCAACCAGCTCCTGGGACGACGTGCCACCGACTCGCTGGTGGTCAAGCGAACCGAATACCATTTTCCTGAGCCGCGCTCGCTGGAAACGCTCATCAGCTTGACGCTCACCAATCACTACGACATGCACGTGCGGCGGGCGGAACTCGCCCAGCAGGGATTTGAGGTGTCTCTCGCGCAAAATGAACGATTCCCAACCATCAAAGTTGGTCCCTACGTTTCCCGGGAAGAAGCTGGCGAGATCGAACGCGAAGCCGGAATCGGGTTCTCTCTTGAGCTTCCCATTTTCAGGAATGGCAAAGCGGAGGTGACCCAGGCTCAGGCGCGAGAGGCTCAGGCCGAAGCCATGATCAACGCGACAGCCCGCGAGCTCGAAAGAGAGATCGCCACGTCCGCGCTCGTTTATCAAAACTCCTACAAGCGCCTTCAGTCCTGGTCTAAGGAGCGCATCGACTCGCTGAGTGAAGCCGCGGAATTGGCTGACCGACACTACCGGCTAGGTGCCGTTCCGGTCTCCACCTATATCGAACTCCAGGAGAACTACCTCGAGGCACTTGAGGCCATCAATGATGTCAAAGCCGAAGCGCTGGAGGCGGCTCTCGAGATTGAAGAACTCACCGGACAGACTCGCGTGTTGGATTTCCAGGCCACCAGGCAGAACTCCGATCAACCGAAACTCATCGCAACACCTCTGAAGAAATAACTCCAAACCTCATCTGAAACTCCTATGAAAACTCCAAGTAACCTCTCATCTCTCTTGCTGGGCTACAGCTGCGCTTTTGCCCTCAGCGTAATACCCGCCCTACAACTCCAGGCCGACGAAACCTCACCCGAGCGCCCGGCAGGTCCTGTCAGTGGAGACAATCCAAACATCGGGATCAAATACGATGAAAAGCAGGGCCTCAATGTGACGCCGTTTTCGGCAAATCTGCTGGGCCTGGAAATGCAGGACGTCGACGAGCAGAAAATTATCGAGACGATTCAGCTTCAAGCACAGATTTTCGATACCTCGCCTATCAAGTCGGCCTTGGCGAGTGCATGGCTTCCTGTCAGTGACGCGAAACGACTCGAACCCGGCACGCCAGTTTCAACGGATGGAGGCTTGGTGG
>JAKSBG010000369.1 GCA_022361255.1 Verrucomicrobiales bacterium | reverse complement strand
TGGCGCCGGAAGGTAATTAATCATCGACTCACCATGAAAAACCCCACCCTTGTTCGACTCGCCCCTCTCGCCAGCGCCGTCACGCTTTGCCTGTTCCTGGGGTATGCCGTTTTCGACAACAAAGTCCGCGCTCAGGGCGCAGACCCCGCCTCCGTCATGGAGATGATCCGGTCCTTGAAAATGACCGAGAAGCAGGAAGCCGCTTTTGAAGAGCAGGAGACGCTGCGCAAAGAAAACCAGGCCAGCCTCCAGCAACTGAAAGGCGAAGAACGCCGGGCAGCGGCGGAAGCTTTCCAGGCAAAAAGAAAGGCTGCCCTTCAGGAGTTGTTCAACGAAGAGCAGTGGAAACTGTGGGATGATTACTGGACGGCCCACTTCAGCCGTCCGAACAACCAGCCACAGCCGCAGGGAAATCCCGGGCCACCGCAACCGGCCATCCCTCTCGATGCTCCGGATTTTGCAGAAGCGACCGGGCGATACCAGGTCGCGAAGAGGAATGGGCGTGTCTCCTTGATTACTCCTGACGGCAAGCCGTTATTTTCTCTTGGTGTCACTCACATTGTCGCCATTGGAGCACCCACCGGGGGAGAGCCGAACGTCATGGCAGATCGCTTCGGCGGTGATTGGACAGCGATGGCGGCGAAAACGAACGAAAATCTTCGCGCCTGGGGATACAATTCGACAGGTTATGGCACGCCCCGTCCCCTCGGAAAGCTGATCCCTTTTGCCGAGGGAATCCATACGGCAGACACCTCCATGTATTTCGGGAACAAGCAGTTTTCCTATCCGGATGTATTTGATCCGGAGTGGCAGGAGAAGGTCAAGGAAACCTTGCGGAAGAAAATTGAACCTCTCAAGGACAATCCCAACTTAATGGGGATCTACTGGACGGACATGCCGTTGTGGGATCTGAAATATGGCCAGCGTTCCGGAAAGACAAATTGGGCCGAAGCGATGAAAGCGCTTCCGGAAGAAGCGCCCGGTCGGCAGCGCTATGAGTTATTTGTGGCCGAGCAGGGAGATCAGGCCACCGACGAGGAATTCCTGAGGATCATTGCTCGGACCTACTACCGGGTCCTCGGGGAGGAGACTCGCCGACTCGCTCCGGACAGCATCATTTTCGGAGAACGCTACGGTCCGAATATCACTCCCAGCCTCGTGATCGAAGAGGCAGCGCCCTGGATCGATGCCGTCGCAGTTCAGCCCTACGGGAATACCTTCAATGGGGCGGATTTCGATCGCATACATAGAGCCTCCGGCGGCAAGGGGATCATCATTTGCGATCACAACATCAGCTTCCCAACGAAAGAGCATCCGAAGACGATGTGGACGCAGCTCCCTACGATCGGGCAAGTGGCTCAAACCCATGCCAACTACGTTAACGACGCCCTCTCCAGGCCCTACATTCTTGGCTATCACCGCTGTCAGTATATTGATCGTTTCCAAAGCCACCTGGGCGTTCTCAAGCAGGGTCTCATCAAGGCCGACGGAACTCCCTATGAAGAGCTTGTAACGCTGCTAACTGAGACCAACCGCACTGTCCTGAAACGTTTTGCGAATTGGGACGCTCAGGAGAGCGAGTCAAAGCCAAAGGGGAATTCCGACTCTCCTCAAGCGGCACATTCAGCTGCGGCCGTTAAGCCGGGAGACGTTCCGGCCCGGAACAAGTCTTTCATTAGATTGCAGGAAATCGACGGTCGACACTGGCTCATTGGTCCGAACGGCAAACCGTTCTTCGCCCACGGCATTACCCACGTTGGAAACAAGCAGGCAAAGATCGAGTTAGAGCGATTCTCTGCAGCCTGCAAACAACTCGGTTTCAACGCCTATGGCTACGGCTGCCCGCCGGAGCTACGGGACGACATGCCCTACATCGAGAGCTGGAATCACCTCGTACCGATCTCCTACTACCGGGGAAAGAAAAACATCAAGTTCTTCGACATTTTCGATCCCGAAGAGCAGGCGCGACTGCAGTCCGGGGTGAAATTCAACTGCCAGCGCAGTCGCAAGAATCCCAACGTAATCGGCTACTGCTGGACGGATCTCGGGGCGTGGCCTCTGGAGAATCCCTCCGGAACCAACTGGGTGGAATTCATTCGTTCACTCCCTGAAGATTCACCGGGGCATGCGAAGTATCAGGATTTTGTGAAAAAGTGGAAGGGCAAAGAAGAGAAGAATCGTGACAGCGCATTTCTCCGGTTGATTGCCCGGGAGTATTTCCGGGTCATCGGGGAAGCGCAGAAAAAGCACGATCCCGATCACCTCATATTCGGCGACCGCTTCGCCTTCAACACCATCGTTCCTGAAGTTCTGGAAGAAATGCTTCCTTACGTCGATGGCATTGCGATTCAGCCGCCCTTTCAGGGTGGGTTTCCGCAGCAGAAATTCGACGAGATTTACGAGAAAACCGGCAAGCCGATCCTGATCTGTGATTATGCGGTACGGTTCAAAGACGGCGACAAAGACATTCGCAGTTGGAAACCGGCGGCGGATTCCGTCGCGGCGGGAAAGGCCTACGCGGATTATGTCAAAGCGGCTCTGGCGACCGACTTCATCGTCGGTGTCTTCTGGTGCAACCCGGTCGATACCCCGAAAGGCTTCGGCAAACCCGGAGTGAAGCAGGGATTTTTCGGTGAAGGCATGTCTGAGCGACCGGGACTTCACCGGGCGGTGAAGTTGTTGAACACCTTTCGCGATGAAATGACGCCGAAGGGATCTTTCACCTCCGCAACCCCCTGAATCGCCGGCCCCTTCTGAAGCAAAGCACGGGCGCGGGCCTTTAGTCACGCTGTCCAGATGCAGTGGGGTTCCAGGACTAACCAAACCTGATGGATTCTTCACGCCCGGCCGGCACAGAGATCCCTGGTTCCTCATCACTCCGGAGTAGGAAGCCTCTCTTTACGCCGGGCATGAAGCATATCGATCCGGCCAGCCTGCGCTACCCCGGAGAATCTCGGGATCCGGTATGCCGAGCCCATGGAAGCACTGTTCTAGAATCCCGGCTGCACCGGCTTTCAACCCGGCGGACCCGACCAGCGTCGGCGAGAGTTCCTCGCCTCAGACTATTCGACGAATACGAGAACCCGAACACGAAAAACCTGGATCTCATTCGTGCTTCGAATCCCCCGATCACAGCCAAAATGAGGTGGTCGCCCCCATACCAATACCAGGAGGATTATGAGTTCCAATATGTTGCATCATACTGAAGTGATATTTCAATACTGTTCACCTTTTCGGCAAATGAGGTCTACTCGTTCACCCATTTCTCTACCGCACTCTCCGAAACCGGAAGACCTAATTTGACATCAAAAAACTCGTGGAGGTCACTCTCAGCCGCTCTGCTGGCTGATAGATAAAAATTATCCAATACGCCCTGAACTGTTTCAGCTGGCATCAATTGGGGGAGTTCATTTTTGAAAAATCTTTGTAGAAAGTCCGGCGGGCCGAACTCCTTCTCGACCTCCAGCATCGCTCCTGCTGTAATCGCTTTCTGATCAAAACCTCTCGCCTGCCGGGAGCCAAACAAAATGTAGCCGGAATCTTTCCATTCCGTTTGATAACGGAGAAATTCCTCAGAGAATCGCTGACTCTGCGAATCGCTTTCGGGATGCCAGGAGATCTGCTCGTCTTCTATTACTTCAACCATCGCGGCCAGCATCATTCCCGTGAATGGCAGTCTTGAAATTTCCTTCCTGACCGCAGGAACTGCAAAGCGGCCAGATATCTCTTCCGACAGGGTAAAGCACGCAAACTCGGAAAGGTGAAAGTTGGAAAACTTCTGTCGTGCACTGTAATCACCAACAAAACGCTCCATCAATTCCGGCCACAGTTTGAGCTGCTTATTGTTCCACACAAAATTCCCCTTTTTGATCGTTGGACTCCCCAATACGGTAAAATTCGGTTCCTGAGAAATTCCTGTCAGCTGCTCAACTCCATCGACTAAAGAATCGAGGTCTTCCAGAAGACTTCTCAAGTCTTCCGGACTCCCGTTTTTCTCTGCGCGACCGAGACTCACTCGCCGCCCTTCCCAGATAAAATATGAGTTCCCGTCGATCACTTTTTCCAACGGGAAACGGCTCTCTCCTATTCCCTGCTCTTCTATCTGCCCCCCCGGCCGTGCATTCGGCATAATTTCCGTGAACTGATAGGCCGCAAAAACAACTGCTCCAATTACGAGAAAGGAGCATAGCTTGATCGCCAGGGGCTTACGGATGAAACGCTTCCTGACGATTTCCTCTTTTTCATTCGCAAGCAGCTCAGGAAATGCCGCCCCTCTTGCCAGTTTTTCCAGTGAAAGAGAAGATTCTCCAATTCGTGTCCCGCGGAACCTTCGATTCAGAACCCTCTCCAAATGCATACGAAACTCATCTGCAGTTTGATATCGACGTTCGGGATTTCCCTGCAACGCCTTTTCAACAACACGTTCAAATCGCTTCTCGAAGCCGACACGAAATTCAGACACGGAATCGAATTTACCACGAGGAAGTTTCCGCGTCAGTAATTGATAGAGCACTACACCGCATGCATAGATGTCAGCTCGGTGATCGCATGAAAACAACGGATCCTGCGATTCCGGAGCCATGTAATCGGGGGTTCCTATCGCGAGTCCAGACTGGGTATAACCTCCATTTTCAGGTCCAACCCCTATCCGTTTTGCGAGTCCAAAATCTGCGATCTTCACTCTTCCATGACGATTAATCAGAATGTTTTGAGGTTTGATATCGCGATGAACAATTCCATTTCCATGAGCATACTCCAACGCATGTAAGATCTGTATCAGAATGGCAGCCACAAACTCCACGGGAATCTCACTCGCACTTTTTTGAAGAACCGAAGCAAGGTCAATCCCGTCGACATGCTCCATTACAAAGAACAAATGTCCTCCGTCCAAATTCCCAAAATCGTGAATCGTTACAATTCCAGGATGGTTCAGTTTTGCTAAGGCCTGCGCCTCCAGGAAAAAGCGCTCCACGAAATAGTGTTCAGCCTCGTCTTTTGCCAGAGCCCCCGGCAGAAGTTTAATGGCAACATGCCGATCCAGAGAAGCTTGCCGCCCTCGATAGACAGCACCCATTCCGCCTCTTCCGATTAGTTCGACAATCTCGTACTGAGGCAACAATTCTTCGAGCTCGTTTACGGACAGGGGTTGCCACTGATTCCACTCCGCAACCGGCGTTTCGGAAGCCCCCGCAGACCTCCTGTCGGGAAATTCATCTACCATAGCCTGAAGTAACTCCCGACAAGCATAGTTTTCGCACTCGCGGCATAGATCAGCTCCCGCCTGTTTTGCCTCTCCGCAATCGGGACATATAGTCGATCCGGCTGACTCCTCCTGGCGCATTGTATTATTGTTATAAGATCGTTAGTTTTTCCGATGCCAATTGCTCAGAAGAGTCGAAGAAAATCTCAGGTTTACCTGGCTGCGCAGACCTCTGAAAAACCGGGAAAGAAACAGGTGCGCGTTCAGTGAATACCGACGCACAAAATGTCTCTCCAGCAGGATTGATGATATCATCGGCATGCCATGTTCCCCGCAATTCAACAGGGTAGAAGATGGTTTTCCAAATGGAAAATTGAAATCGTAAAACGCCAGATTCCCGGACTAAAAACCTCAATTTGGCTACTGCCCGGGACTCACAACTTTGGTCCGACTTGGAAGGGCACTGAAATACGATAGGCCTAATCTCTGATGCCCCTCCGGAGCCCCAACCCTGCGGCTCCTTTGGAAAGGCACTGGAAGTTCAACGGGAGAAGTGGCGGAGTGGACGGGACTCGAACCCGCGACCTCCGGCGTGACAGGCCGGCGTTCTAACCAACTGAACTACCACTCCGCAGTGGACTGAAGCCGACATGGCTTCCGGTTGGAGAGCGGGATACTAGATGCGAATATTTATCTGCGCAACAAAAAATCTTAGGGAAATTCGTTGCTTTCCGCACTTTTCCGCGTAAGAGTTTCCGCCCCTCGCAGGAACATCCTCGTGAGGGTAATTTTTTTCACTACTTAACGCCGGATACTCCGTTAGAAACGACATGAACGTGATTGATAAAATCGAGCGCGAGCAAATGAAAGACGACATCCCTGAGTTCTCTCAGGGAGACACCGTAAATGTGCACTCACGCGTTGTCGAGGGAGGCAAAGAGCGAATTCAGATCTTCAAAGGAATCGTTCTCGGACGTGGAGGCTCCGGCCTCAACGATGCGTTTACGGTCCGCAAGATCTCTAACGGGGAAGGTGTTGAGCGTGTTTTCCAGATCCACTCTCCGAAGATCGCGAAAATTGAAGTGGTCAAGCGGGGTAAAGTTCGCCGCGCCAAGCTCAACTACCTTCGCAGCCGCCTCGGAAAAGCTGCTACCAACGTTAAGGAAAAGACAGTCAAGAAAGACTGATCGCTTCCGGTAGCTGATCCAAAATTTCTGAAGAAGACCGGACGGAAACGTCCGGTTTTTTTACGTCTGCTTCTTCCGTCGAAGAGCTGGAACGTTCCCCAGCCACGTGCAGAGAACTGCCGCAAGCAGAGCGATGGTTCCCAGTATCATGGTGACGTCATGCATTTTCCCGGAATTCCTCACGCTCTCGAGAATCACTGTCCCTATCGTAGCCAGGTAAATGTAACCGGTAATAAGACCGAAGAGGAGGCGACCCGCAGCAGATTCATTATCGAAAGCCAGCGAGGCCGGCACGGTTGAAACCAGCAACCCAAAGCCTGCCAGCAGGGCCGGAGAAAGATCCAGCCCGTACCCCAGACCGATCCCGATCAGGCCAAAGACCAGGCCTCCACCGACGGCGATGCCCTGCATCTTTTCACTTCGCTGCAGAGCAAGCCTTGCGTTTCGATCCAGAAGAATGAGCAGGTTTCCAATCCCGGGAGCCAGCCAGACCCACATCACGAGTCCCAGCCAGAGAAACGCCAATCCGGCAGCCAGTAAGGGATGAACCTGCTTCAGAGCCTGACTCGCAAAGCGATACACCAGATAGATCCCGATAATAATCATCCACTGCTTCCCGCCTGTGAATCTCTGCATGAAAAAACAGTAGGAAAGGTAGGCACGATAGAGCGGCGAACGGGCCCGAAAGGACTCGACAAGGCCATCACGTGCATGATCACAGTCGGGATCCAACCGCAACGCTTCGCGAAAATGCTCCTCTGCCTTACGGTGATCTCCCCGATGAAGTGCGGTCCATCCTGCATTGATGTGAGCAATATCACTCTCCGGATTCGCCGCGAGCAGTTGATCGACCGCCGCTTCATTTTGATCCGACTTGCCCTGCATCCGCAGCGTGAGCGTTAGCAGATTCGCGGCCATGGTATTGTCGCTGTCCGCCACCAGCGCACGCCTGCTCCATTCTTCACCATCCGACCATCGATCCATTGCACAGTATGCGTTCGCTTTCGCAGCGAGCGAAAAACTGTTCTCCGGATCGAGAGAGATCGCGGTGTCGGCGGCCGCGAGCGCATCCCTCCCCTTTCTCATCTCGGCGAGAATTAACGATTTGATACCGTGATGAAACGGATCTTCGGGCCGAATTCGCACCGCCTCATTGATAGAATCAAGAGCGAGGCTTTTCTTCCCCTCCTGATCCAGCAAACAAAGTGCGAGCCGGTTGTGAACAAAATCATTCTCGGGCTCACGCGAGAGCACACTGCGAAAACAGGCTTCCGCCTCTTCGATTCGCCCCTGCTCCTGTAACAGGACTCCGTGTGATAATTCACTCATTCCCGCTGCTACTTGTTGATCCCGAGATATTCCAGAATCTCATCGTAAAGCCCGCTCTGGTTGGCGTAGAGAGCATAATTTCGAGCGCTCTCAAACCACTTCCTCGTGCTCGGTTTTACGCTTTTGACAGCCTTGACCAGCTGCTTCTGAGTCACCGGTACAACCTCCCCAGATTTCATCGCTTCGCCGAGAGAAGCTTCTATCGCCTGATCAAATACCGCCTTGATATCGGCCCCGGAGAAATCCTTGGCCTTCTTGGCCAACCCGGCCGGATCAAGTCCCGCCACCGGTTTGCCATCCGCCATAATCCGGACAATTTCCTCGCGCGCTTCCAGATCAGGCGGGGGAACAAAAATAAGGCGGTCAAATCGTCCCGGTCGCAGAAAAGCCGAATCGAGATGCCAGGGCGCATTCGTAGCCCCCAACACAAGAACGCCGTCATTCTCCGCCGCTTCGCTGTCGAGCTCGGAAAGGAACTGATTGATCAGAGTTCGTCCGGCCGAAGTGCGTAGATCCTTCCGGTCCGCCGCGAGCGCGTCGACCTCATCAAAGAACAAAACCGACGGAGCATGCCGGCGCGCCGCCTCGAAAATCTCGTGCAGCTTTTCCTCCGACTTTCCAATCCACATGTCGAGAATCTGGTGAAGCCCGATATTGAAAAATTTCGCATCGATCTCCCCTGCCGTGGCCCGGCTGATGAGAGTTTTCCCACATCCCGGAGGGCCATAGAGCAACACACCGCCCCCGGCCTTTTTCCCATATGCCTCAAAGAGTGCCTGATTCTCCATGGGGTAGAGAATCTTCATGCGAATGTCCTCCTTGACCCCTTCCATCCCTCCAACACGGTTGAAGTTCACGTCCGGCTTTTGCTCGAACTCGATTTCGATGTCTTCGTCCTCGAAGGGATCATCAAAATCATCATCGGAATCGAAGAAAGCCCCGGCCCGGGAATCACTCGTTGCCAATGGCGTCGGGCTGCTCTTTTCCGGCGACGGTGACTTTCCTCCCGCCTCGCGAATCCGCTTCAACAAATCGGGGTCAGCGATCTCCGGATCGATTCCGATCGCCCGGTCATAACACTCCCGCGCCGTCTTGCCATCATTTTCCGTGAGGGCCAGTTTCGCACGTAACATCCACGCCGGTGCATAGTCCGGATGCTCGGCACCGACCTGCTCAAGCCGCAAAATGGCTTCCGACGAGCGCCCTTCCACTTCCAGAATCTGGGCAATCTGAGTCCGCGCATCCGGATTTCCCGGATCAAGAGCGAGGACTTTTTCGAAAGTTTCCTTCGCCTCCTCAAACTGAAACTCCTCCAGGTAGGCCTTTCCCAGCATCAGCAGGATCGGCAGGTTGTCAGGTGAAACTGCAAGGGCCTGTTTGAGAGAAGCAATGTCCGCCATAATTTCGTGTCGAGGCAAAGCAAAACCGAAACACGGCGGTGGTGCAAGTCGACTTTGCTGCCACGAAAACAGAACTCACTGCGGCGATTCCCCCGACCGAATCGACTCAACCCTGTTGCGCTCTTCACCCAACCCCGTCGGGTCAGTGACTCAACCCTGTCAGATCACGCTCCCGCTTCCAGCTCCGCAAGACGGTCCTCCATCTCGGACGCCTGCAAGGTCCCGATCGTTTCCTCCAAATCACCAGTCATCACGCTATCCAGATTGTAGAGCGTCATGTTCACCCGGTGATCGGTGAGGCGGTTCTGCGGAAAGTTGTAGGTCCGGATTTTTTCCTCGCGCCCGCCTGACCCGATGAGGTTTTTCCGGTGGGCGGAATATTTTTCGTGTTCCTCACGAATCTTGGCTTCAAGCAGCTTCGCGCGGAGAATCTGGAGGGCCTTTTCCTTGTTTTTGCCCTGGCTGCGACCGTCCTGACATTTCACCTGAATGCCCGTAGGAAGGTGAGTCACCTGAACTGCGGAATCGGTTGTGTTTACGTGCTGTCCTCCCGGTCCGCCGGCCCGCGTTGCCTGAATTTGAAGCTCTTCAGGCTTCAACTCGACATCGACCTCTTCCGCCTCCGGCAAAACGGCTACGGTTGCGGTCGAAGTATGAATCCGACCCTGTGTTTCTGTGTCCGGAACGCGCTGCACGCGATGCACTCCACTTTCGTATTTCAAAAAACGAAAAACCTCCTCACCGGTCACCTTGAAAACGACTTCTTTGTAGCCTCCCACCTCGGAAGGACTGGCCTCGACCGGCTCCACTCTCCATCCGCGCGTTTCCGCGTAGCGTTGATACATCCGGTAGAGGTCTCCCGCGAAAAGAGATGCCTCATCCCCTCCCGTCCCGGCGCGTATTTCGACAATGGCATCACGGTCTTCGGTCGGATCGTGCGGAAGAAGAGCGTATTGAACTTTTGCCTCGAGTTCTTCAATCTGAGTTTCCAGAACCGGGATCTCCTCAGCCGCCATCTCCGCCATTTCTTCATCGTCCTCCTTCGCAAGTTGACGATTTTCCTCGAGATTTTCTTTCGCTTTCCCCAGCGACTCCCAGTTTTCCAGGAGTGCCTTGGTCCGGTTGTATTCTCTCGTCAGTTCACCCGCCTGTTTCGGATCGTCAAAGAAACCGTCCTGAGCCATGAAGGATTCCAGCTCCGGAATACGGAGACGTTTCTTTTCAATGAGCGGGGCGTAGTCCACGGGGAATCAGGGGTAGAAATTCGGGGAAATCGGATACGAAAAACGGCGATAACACCCTTCGCGGGTATTATCACCGTTCGCAAGTGGCAGTCTACCTGAATCGGAAGCTGCCGGGAGAAAAAACTACAGGTCGGAAAGCTTTGGCTTTTTCCGGCGTTTGCCGGCTCCGCTGTCGGCGCCGAAACGCTGCTGGAACTTGTCAACACGACCGGCGGTATCGACAAAACGCTGCTCCCCGGTGAAGAAAGGATGGCACGCGGAACAGATACCGATATGCAGGTCCGGGACAGTGGAACGTGTCTGGATCACTTGTCCGCAGGTGCACTGAATCGTTGCTTCTTTGTATTCGGGATGGATTTCCGCTTTCATAGCCGTCTTTTTGGAAGGGCCGGAAGATAGACGCGATGAGTCGGACAGGCAAGCGGAAATTTGCCGGCCCAAAAGGAAGCGAAAAACGTGGAATCCCTTGCGAAACGCGTCAAATCCGAGACGATCTCACCAGATGCAGGATCATTCCGGAAAATCGAACCTCTCCAGCGCAAACCGGACCGTTTCAGGTCGGCAGGTTCCGCTGAATCTATCGGTCACCTTTCTCATCGCAGCGAATCTCATCCCTCTTTTCGGCGCGATTTTCTGGCACTGGCAGGTTTTTGAAATCGTTCTTCTCTATTGGGTCGAGAACATCATCGTCGGCCTCGTAAATGCCGTCCGCCTGATGTGTATCCGCGACGACTCGACCGGCCCCCTGAAACACCTCGCAAACGTGTTTCAAACGGGTTTCTTTCTCGTTCACTACGGACTCTTCACCGTCGTCCACGGGGTTTTTGTTTTCGCCCTGCTTGGCGGTGGCTTCGGAGGCGAAAGGCATGAAACGGACTTGTACTACCTTTTCCACCAATTGAAGTGGGCAATCCTGGCTCTGGTCGTGAGCCACACGATTTCCTTTTTCTTCAATTTTCTCGGTAAAAAGGAATACCTGAAACGCACGCTCAATGAGCAGATGATGGCGCCCTACCCGCGCATGGTGGCTCTGCACATCGCGATTGTCTTCGGAGCCTTTGCCGTCCAGGCTCTCGGGCAACCTGTCGTGTTGCTGGCAATTCTGGTGATCGGGAAAACGGTCGTCGACTGGAAACTGCACGTGCGCTCGCACCGGAAGGTGGCGGATAAGGAGGCGAAGCATCCTGACTTGCCCTAGGCTGCCGTGAGGCACTCCATCCAAGTTCACCGGTGTCACAGACGGCAGTTACCGGATTCATTCCCCGATCACGGTCTCGACGGAAGATACGCGTTCTGTTTTGCTGAAAAACGATGACGCTTTTCCGGATTCTTCTGATTTTCTCTACTCTCGTTCTCCCGATCCACTCCGCGGACCGTCCAAACATCCTCCTCATCGTCTGCGACGATCTCGGCTATTCCGACCTCGGTTGCTACGGGGGCGAAATTCGCACCCCCAACCTCGATCAGCTTGCTGCAGAAGGACTTCGGTTTTCCCAATTTTACAACGCGGCGGTTTGTGTGACGACGCGGGCGGCTCTCTACACCGGGCTGTATCCACGACTCGGGACCGGAAGCTTGCTCCGCCCTGACATGCACACGATCGGGGAAAGGCTTCGTGCTACGGGTTACCGAACGGCAATGACAGGAAAATGGCACCTCGGCCACGAACCGGAAAAACAACCCATCGCGCGCGGCTTCGACGAATTTTACGGACTGCTCAGCGGGTGCTCCAGTTTTTTCAATCCGGCCAAACCCGATCCCGATTTTTACAACGGAGGACTCGTCCGACCATTTGCCCACAATGAAAAAACGCTTACCGAGTTTCCCGATGACTACTACGCGACCGACGCGTTTACCGATCATGCGATCGAAATGATCGGACAGTTTGCAGGATCGGGAAAAACGGATGGCCGCCCGTTTTTTCTCAATCTCAATTACACCGCCCCTCATTTTCCTCTGCACGCCCTGCCGGAGGACATCGAACGCTATCGCGGGAAATACGCCGACGGTTATGAGCCGCTGCGGAAACGTCGCTACGACCGCCTCGTCGAACTGGGGATCATTGATCCGGAGGTGACGCCCCTGTCAAAAGTGGATCCGAAAACCGGGGACTTCCGATACGACTATGAGGTCGTTCCCTGGGAAAAGCTCGACCCGGAAACCCGCGCCCGCGAAGAGGCCCGCATGGAAGTTTATGCCGCGATGGTAGATCGCATGGACCAGGGCATCGGTCGGGTTCTCGATGCACTCGAAAGCAACCACGTCGCCGACCATACCATTGTTCTCTTTCTCTCTGACAACGGAGGATGTGCCAGCTGGCCGAAACCGGAGATGGAAGCCGGATTTCAGAAATACAACGAAAGCATCCCCGTTGGTGACCCGCGCGGATACGAGTTCGTGGGAAAAGCCTGGGGCTGGGCTCAGAATTCGCCTTTTCGAAAGCACAAGGTCTGGCCCCACGAAGGCGGCATCCGGACTCCCCTCATTGTTCGCTGGCCCGGAAAAACCAAACCTGGATCAATCAGCCACGAGCCCGGTCACGTCGTCGACTTTATGCCCACCTTTCTTGAATTGGCAGGCGGAGAATATCCCGTAGAAACAGCAAAGGGCGAAGTGGTTACCGCTCCGATGGAAGGAAACAGCCTCGTCTCTGTTCTTGAGGGGAAAAGCCGGGAGCGTCCCGAATATTTCGCCTGGTCCCTCTACGGAACGCACGGATGGCGCGAAGGCGACTGGAAGCTGATCTGGAATCCAAGCCGCCCGAAATCCAAGCTGGGATGGGAATTGTATGACCTCTCCAGGGACGGCTCCGAAACGACAAATCTCGCGCGCAAATTTCCGGACCGGGTCAATGCCATGAAAGAGCGCTGGAACGAATGGGCCTACCGGACCGGGGCAAAGAAAAGACCGTGATCAAAGTCACATCATCCCCCCTGCCCGGAGCACCGCTTCGTGAGTGGCCACGTCGTGTTCGGCATCCCACGCCAGCTTCTTCTCCCCGCGAATGATACTGGCGAGATCGAGAAACTCGGCATCGTAGCGTCCTGAAGGTTTCTCAAACTCCACATCCTGATAGCCTTTTTTGAAATCCCCCCGCGCCTTGGCAAGTCCCAGTCTGCAACGCGGTTGAGGTTCGAGCGGATGGATCTCAAAGGTGCCCTCTGTTCCCGTGATGGAAAACTGACGCCTCGCTCCCCCCATCGGGTCAATGTGGTTGCAGCGAATGGTTGCTATTGCATTCGGATAATCAAAAACGGCCATCTGATTGTCGGCGAAAGTGTCTTTATCAGGAAAGGTCCGACGGGTGTGTGCCGTCACTTTTTCCGGCTTACCAAGCAGAGACACAACCTGGTCAATGAGGTGACAGGCGAGCTCGAACATGCCGCCGCCATCATACTTCGCCAGCTCGAGGCGACCGGAGTCGTTCATGTATTTCCCCATCATGCCGGAAATCTCGGTAATCTCCCCGAGCCACCCGTCACGAACCAACTCGTGAGCGAAGACGAATGCAGGATTGTAGCGGAGCATGTATCCCATCTGAATCGTCAGTCCGCGATCTGTCGCGAGGGCATGCATCGCTTTGCACTGATCAAGTGACTCGCCGGCAGGCTTGTCGAGATGAATGTGCATTCCCGATTCTAGAGCCCGCATCGCTGTGGGAACGAGATCGGGGATGTCGGTTTCGACGGCGACGGCCTGCAATCCTTCCGTCGCCAGCAGCTCCTTCTCCGTCATCCACGGAAGTCCGGCGTATGGCTTCTGACCGCTCATCGCCTCGCGGCGTTTCTCATCCGGCTCGACAATCCCGACCACTTCAAAAATGTCCGGAAATTTGAGAATCGCATCCAGCTTCCCGGCAGCGTGGGCATGTTTGGTTCCGATCTGGCCGATCTTGATTCGTCCGCCATCGGCGGCGGAAAGAAAACCTCCCGCGGCAAGAGAACCGGCTGAAGTGGCGAGAAATTTCCGGCGGGAAGAAGGGGCGTTTACGTGATTCATTTTGCTATGTGGTAATAGAACAGGGTTGAGTGAAGGACTCAACAGGGTTGGATCCGGGTTGCAACAGGGTTTGTTTCTTTCCCGAATTATTGTGAGTCGCTCAGGAGACGCGGAGTCGGATTTTCGTTTGTCCCGATCTGCCGTTGTCCGCTTCCCTTTTGATCCATATCGCCCAGATCAGCCCGGGCGTCTTCCGCATACTTCATCAGTTTAGCGACAATGTCAGGGTGCTCTGCTGCGACATCATTTTCGGTGGCTATGTCCTCGACGACGTTGAAGAGGAGAGGCTTCTTTCCGCTGTCATCATTCCTGCCAAAGTGAGGGTGATTGCGAAAACTTTCCAGCGGCACGAACAACTTCCACGGTCCGGACCGGACAGCCTGGAGTTGCGGGCCGTCATAGTAAAAGAACGCCTCGTAGGGCGATTCCGCCTTCTCTTCCCCCACGAGAAGTGGATAGACGTTTTTTCCGTCAATGATCCGGTCCCCCGGCACTTTGCCTCCGGCGATTTCAGCAAAAGTCGGCAGCAGATCCATCGTCGTGCAAAGCTCTCCGCATTCGGAATCAGCCGGAATGGTGCCGGGCCACCACATCAGAGTGGGGACGCGGAAAGCGCCCTCTGCGGTCGTGTAACCGCGACCGTGGAGCGGCTGATTCGACCCGCGACTGATGTCACCGGGAGTCCGATTGATCGGAGCTCCGTTGTCGGAGGTCCAGATCACGAGCGTGTCTTCCGCGATGCCCAACTCTACCAGTTTGTCGAGCAGCTGCCCCTGTGACCAGTCAAGTTCCTCGATCGAATCCCCCCACGGACCGTTTTTGCTCTTCCCGCGAAATTCCGGGCTCGAAAAAGGTTTGCTCGTGCTGCCCGGCATCGCCTGGGGAAAGTAGAGAAAGAACGGTTTCTCATGATTTTCTTCGATCCACTCCAGAGCTTTCTCCGTGTAGCGTTTTGTCAGGCCGTCGCGGTCGACGGGTGCTTCAATTACCTTCTCATTTTCCATCAGGGGCAAGGGAGGCCAGGCCAGACCACCAAGATTCGGAGCCCGGGGGTTCTCCTTTTGCCGCGCAGCGACTCTCCGGCCGGCTTCCTGCGTCATGTCGTCGCTGTAAGGGATACCGAAGAAATAATCGAAGCCCTGCTGATTCGGCATGAATTCGAGCTGGTCGCCCAAATGCCATTTCCCGATCATGCCGGTGGTGTATCCGGCGTCTTTCAGAACTTCAGCCACGGTCACTTCATCAGGATGCAGCCCATGAGGGGACACCGGACGGAGGACCCAGCCGTCGCGCGGGTTATCGTGCATCTGAACCCGTTGCGAATAGGAACCGGTCATAATGCTTGCCCGAGACGGAGTGCAAACTCCGGCCGTTACGCAAAAATGCGTAAACTTGCGCCCCTCTTTCGCCATGCGATTGAGATTCGGAGTTCGATGAACCGTCGACCCGAAGGGTTCGATATCGCCGTACCCGAGGTTGTCCGTGTAAACAATGATGAAATTCGGTTTATCTGATTCGCGCGCAGGGGCGCTCAGAAAAGATCCTGACAAGGTCAGAACGAACAGAAGTTTGATACGTAGCTTCATAAGAATGATCCTCCTTTTTCCGTAATCAGGCCTTCATTTTCAAAAACAGAATCCCGGCGTTGTTCACCCAGCGCTCCATCAGTTGCACCCGATACCAGCCTTCGTCATTCGGCGGGTTCACACGGACTCCGGACCGGTCACCAAACTGCTTCAGATCGTAGTTGCCCCAGGTTTTCCCGAGGTCGGGTGACACGAGGATGCCGCAGTCAGCCGGGTCAGCATTTCCGTAGCGCGGCACGACCATGGTATTTCCATGAATCGTCATCACCGCCATTTCCCATTTGGCAGGAAAGAGAAGCTCGTGTTTCGATTTGTCGGGAATGTCCTCCGGCTTGCACCGGAAGATTCCGCGATCGTAAACTTCTCGAATTGTCTTGGGACCGTTCGCATCCGCAACCCAGTAAATCTTTCCGTCGACAAAATTCATGCCGCCGGTTTTGAAACGGGAATTGGCATCCGAAGAGACAACAACTTTCCAGTCCCACTCATCGGCATCCGCATCGTAAGTGCCGCGAAGCCAGTGACACTCCAACCCAACGCCGATCTTGCGATCAATGTCCCCGCTGCACGCGTAGAATGCGTCTTCCACCGGATTGTAGGTGACGGAGTGGATATGTCGGCAAACGACGGGGTTGTCGGGGTTACCGACCATCTCTTCGGGCTTCGCATCCTTGTGGTTAAAGGCGGGATTCTGTCCGAATCCGTAGGCAATTTTGATCGTTTCCCCCCCGTCGACGGAATAGTAGACATTGGAAGGAACCGGCCCTGTTCCGACATTGCAGTAATTCCCCCAGATCAGCATTTCTTTTCCTTTCACATCGAAAGTGTGAATCCCGTCGAGTGAATAAAAATACCATCCCGGCTTTTCGCCCTCGCGAAGTTTGTGGGGATGATAGGGTTTTCCGTCGAGGCCGGTCACGGTGATTTCGCGAATCTCGGAAAGGTCCTCATTCGCCGAATAGATTTTTCGCTGCGTAGCGAAAATAAGGCGGCCGTTTTCGAGAAAACTACTGAAGTGGATATTCTCGGCATCAGCGAAATCCGCTGAATGAACCCAGGTATTTGAATTGTCTTCCGAAAGGAAAATTTTTCCCTCGCGAGTCCCGAAAGCACGGCTGCCGCGCTGGGTATCAATCCAGGGGCCATCGGCAGGTGCGAGCCGATAGTGAAAATGTTCCGTCTCCCCGGAGGTCCCGTCTTCCCCGAAACTTTTTCGTGCCAGAAGCGAGGTGGCTGCCAACCCCGCCGATGCGAGTGCCGATGAGGTTAGAAAACTGCGCCGGTCTGTCGCCGGCAGGGAATTTGAATCGTCCGTCATCATCATGTCAGAAAACACTGGAGGATGAACTGACATTTGAAAATCCCGCAATCGGGGAAACCCGCGCATCAATTACTGCGGCAACAGATTCTTTCCTTCGGAACCCTCGAAAACTTTTGCATCAAGCGACAGACTCCCCGCCCGCGGGTCTCCCACTCGCGCGGCAACCATGCGAAGCCAGAGGATATTTCGTCTCCTCACCCGGCTGAATTCAGACCAGGGAATGAACAGTCCCGGATGCGCAAAACGGAACAGCATTCCCGGACGAATATAGATTCCCTCCGGATTCGTCACGCAGGTCAATACGCCCCGATAGGAGACAAGACCAACGCTGCCGTGCACGCTGTTCCAGACTTGACCGGTGGGAACCTCATCAGCCCGGTAGCGCCGCACCAGCAACCCCCAACCGCTGACCATACTGTTGATCCACATAACGAAACACCAGATCAACGGAAACATGATGAGGAAAGCAAACGGAATGAGTATGACGACCCATACCGGCATGTCCTGAGAAGGATTCGGTTCCATTCCGGAAACCTATCTCCCGACTTTCTCACTTGTCCAGAACGGCCGGTGGAAATTGTTGCCGGTATTGCCGGGGAGACTCTCCGGTCAATCTCTGAAACACGAGACTGAGTCGGCGGGCTTCGGAAAAGCCGCTCTTTTCCGCAATTTCACGAAAGGTCATCGCGAGTCTGCTGTAAGCAGGCGTGGCGATCTCGATGTTTTGAGATTGCTTCGTTTCACTCGCAATGACGCCAACATGTTAGTTACTGCTGCTGGCTGCGAGAAGGGAGCAATGTACCCCGAATGGGTGTGCCAGATAGAAAGGGGTGAT
>JAKSBG010000046.1 GCA_022361255.1 Verrucomicrobiales bacterium | reverse complement strand
TGAAAAACCTGGAGAACGAGTTCGCGATCCGGTTGCGTGCGCTGGCTGAAAATTATGGACCCAATGTGGACTGGACGGAACCGGAATCCGGCGAAGTGGATCCGACAAGTCCGATCGCTCTCAATGCGTTTTTGGAAAAGAACCCCAATAACTTGTGGGCTTTGGAGACATACACGCAGCGTCTTCTCGAACAGGAAAAATGGGATGAAGCGATCGAGTCAGCCGACCGGTTGATTGAGTTGCTGCCGGATCATACCGGAGCAGGAAACGGGTATGTCCTGAAAGCCCGTGCGCTGGGCCGGAAAGGGGATGACGCAGGAGAGACGAGGGTTCTTGAGCAGCTCGCGGCATTGTCTGCCGAAGCGTTCACATCATACACCCGGCTGATGGAGGTTGAGTTTGAAAAAGAACAGTGGGCCGGAGTGATTACCAATGCGAAGCGGACGAGGGCTATCAACCCGTTCTACAAGCGGCTGCATTACTGCAAAGGGTGTGCTCATGCCGCGCTGGCTGAGAAGGGCGCTGCGGTGAAATCATTTGAGAAAACACTGAAGCTTGATCCTGTGAACCCCTCGGAAGTCCGCTACCGCCTCGCCGGATTGTTGAAAGAGGATGACCGCAGAAAAGCGAAACGCTACCTTCTCGATGCGCTTGCGGATTCGCCGAGATACCGGGATGCACATTCAATGTTACTGGAGGTTGCCGGCTCCGGAAATGAGGTAGTGAAAGAGCGGGGGGAGAAGCCGAAAGTGGATGCTTCGAATACGGAATCGGAATAGCAACTGGAAAGGTCCTGCGTTGGATTTGCAGCATGATAGGTAACCGTTTCCCTGAATAACTCTTCCAAAATCAGTTTGACATAACCCGGTCACGCTGATTTCATTGTGGTTCTGCTATTGCACTCTTCGGACGCGTCGCCGGAGCGACTTTCCCGGAAATCGTTTCAGGCTGAGCGCCTCTGCCGTCTGGTGGTAGCGGGCCGTCAGGGTCTCTGACAGGTGAGTTGCGTTATGATTCAGCTCACTCAATCGAAATTCTATATATCGATAGTATGAGATACTCCCTGAAATGGTTTCTCGCGGCAGTCGCGGGTATTTCCTTCCCTTTTTCCGAATCCGGTTTTTCCGGGGAAAGCCATGTAGTGATTGATGACAAGTGCCCTGTCGAATCCTGCGCAGGCACTCCGGTATGGTGCAGTCTGTTTGATCATTCCACGCTTTATCAAAACGATTCGGGAATTGTGAAATCGGTTCAGATTGCCGGCAGATATCACGGGCAGTATCACAACTCTTCCATTTCCCATTCCAAAGGGAATTCTGTCGGAGCGCAATATTGGGAGCACCGGAGGTTCCGTCTCGGTACGAAGATTGCGCTGGAAAACGACATTACCTTTTTCAACAACTGGAATCTGGGTGACAGCAACCGCCAGGGCAGCCGGATAGCCGGAGACTTCTGGGGAGAAGTTTACGAAATGTACATCAAATGGCAGCCTTCGGGAGCCGACAACGATTTCTGGGTTCAAATAGGAAAGCAGGAGCAAAAGATCACCCGGGAGTTTGCCACTTCATCGAAAAAGATTCTCACCGTCGAGCGGGCGTTTATCACGAACGAGGTAGCGGATACTGCGGCATGGGGGATCGAAAGCGGATTTCGTTCTGGCGGCGTGAACCATGCCTTCGGCCTCTGGCTGGGAGGATTTGAAAATGACGCGGATGGAAGTGGACCTAAAACACCGGGTTTTGGCAATTCACGTGGCGGGGCGAGCTACCGCGGAGCGGTTTCCCTAACCGAGAAAACGGACCTTCACTTTGACTACCTGTTCACGAACAACAGCGACGGCACCCGCCAGCCGCGCGGCGCAGGCATCAATGCGGCTGACGAAGACGCGCTTTCCAATTACAATCACGTGTTTGCCGTGGGAACCGAATCATCTTTTGAATACGCAGACTGCGGTCGAAAAATCGGATTGGTGACCGATATCATTTGGGGTGTTGATCGTGAAGCGCAGGGGGGGAATTCTCTCGGAATCGCGGGTGGCGACAATGACAGTGCGGCAGGGGAAGACACCTTTGGATTCCTGATTATGCCTTCCATCGACCTGACGGAACGGCTACAGTTTGTTGCGAAATACGCCTACGCGTCGAACGCCCGGATGCAGCGACCGCAAAGACAGGGCTACGGGAGAATCGGCGATGCACGCCCCAATCTTGATGACGTTCATACCTTCTATGCAGGGTTGAACTATCGCTTGTGTGAAGACCAGTTGAAACTGATGATGGGCTACGAATATCTTACCGCGGACCTTCACGAAAATGCCGGTTCGACAGACCTTGGCAGTCTTACCGGGAGCACCTGGATGGTTGGTGTCAGGACCTACTGGTAGAATTAACGCCGGTTGCACGGTCTCCCGGCCCATCGCGAGAATTTACAAACAGAAACGAACTGAACACATGAAAATACGACAAGACTACCTACCGAGACAATCAGCTGCCAGTTTCGTT
Source organism: Verrucomicrobiales bacterium (assembly GCA_022361255.1). Lineage (GTDB taxonomy): Bacteria > Verrucomicrobiota > Verrucomicrobiia > Verrucomicrobiales > DEV007 > Arctic95D-9. Next base: position 2,362 of record JAKSBG010000046.1, on the reverse strand, counting down.
GTCACCTGTCTGATGGCCCTTTTCGCACTGTCGGCACGTTCAGATGACGCGGAAAAAGTCATCTTTCCCGACTTTGAGGAAACCCGCACGGTAAGGCTGACACAGAATGTGATGTTGAAAGACATTCCGGCGGGTTCAGAAAGCGTAAAACTCTGGATTCCCGTTCCCTCCGACCAAAACTGGCAAAGGGTCCTCGACATCACGGTGGACGAAGCCCCCGGTGAGTGGCAATTCGTTCCTCAGGAAGAGGGTAGGGGAAATTTTCTTTTCACCGAAGTGAAGAACCCATCTGCTGAATCGATGAAAGTGACAGTATCATGCCTCGTCGAACGAAAAGGGGTTCATTTTCCCCTCGATGAAGTTTCGGAGACCGAGAAGATTCAGCCCGAAATATTCAAGGCCAGTTTGAATACGGCGGCTCCTTTGATGGGCGCGAGCAAATCGGTTCAGGAAATGGCATTTGAAGCCTGCGGAAGTGAAACTGACATTGCCAAGCAGGCTGTGATGCTGGTTCACAAGGTCAGCGAGTTTGCGGATCACTATTCGAAAGACCCCACGAAGCCGCACTGTGGCATTGGTTCGGCTGATGACTGCATGGAAAATGGAGGTGGGTGCTGCACCGATTTGCATTCTCTGTTCATCGCCATGGCCCGTTCCAGGAATATTGCTGCCCGCATGCAATACGGATACCGCCTTCTCGATGCGCGCGAAGGTAAGGAGTATGATCCGGGGTACCGCTGCTGGGTCGAGTACTTTATCCCCGGTGCGGGATGGGTGCCGACCGACATTGTCGCGGCGGACAATGCCGATTTTCGCAATCCCTACCGCTGGTCTTCTCTCAGCCCCTACCGGGTCTGGTTGTGGCGGGGGCGCAGCTTTGAGCTGACTCCAAAATCCGATTCCGGTCCTGTCGACACGATGCTTTGCGGCTGGGCGGAAATTGACGGGAAGGCCGTTGATCCACTGCCGGCAGATGATGGCACCCCGCCGCAGCTGACAAGAACGGTCTCGTTCCAGATTCTTGACCATCGTCGGCCTCAGGGAGCACCCAAACTTCCGGAGTAGGATTTCGATCAACCCGGTAGTGCACGAATCAGTTCCACTGCGGACTCGACCAGTCGGTGGTGGAAGCTTTTCGCATTTTCCCAGAACGAAACGCCGAAGCCGTGGAAGGTTGCCGTCGGCGAAGCAATGATCAGCATCGCGCAGATCAGGAGCACGTTCATGAGGAAGATGAGCGCAAAAGAAAAGAGGCGGCCGTTTTGCTCCACATCAGGTTGCTCCCGACAAATCATCCAGACCGTGAAGGTCAGGTGGAACATCCACGTGAATCCGATGGCCCCGTAAAGCCACATTATGTCGAGCCCACCCTGTTCGCGGAAAATCCATTGTAACGTTGCCCACACGAGAATCGTGACGGCCGTGTAGAAGGGAAAAAAATAGGGTGAGAGCGAAATGAGGAAATTGTTCCGGTTCGTCAGGATATGTCCGCCCTCGGATGAGATGTGAACCTTGCTGACTTTGCCACTGCAGATCAGAACAAAAAGAGCGTGGGTCAGTTCGTGTCCTGCGACGTAGAGCCACATCATCGGGCGGCACCTCGCGCAGTAAAAGAGTGCCAGCCAGATTGCCCCGGCTATCGCGAAAGACAGAAATTCGCGCGATTTCCAATAGTCTCCTGCAAGAGTGTCGGCATGGAAAAGTATCAGGAACGTCTCGACAGAAACCCAACAGAGTGGGAGCAGCAGGAGCCCAATGACAAATTTCAGATGCCGGACAGTTGTCTCGGGAGTCGGGGTCAGAGCGTGAACCGCTCCGTCCGGTAAAAACGCCGCGAGACCGTGCCGCGGTTTCGGCTTCGGTGTGCGCGATTTCCGGTTGGACGGTTTTTTGCGGGCCACGGGAGGAAGCGGAAAGTCTGCACGGTCGGTCTAGGCGCGACCGACGTATTTTTTGTCTTCGCTGCTCACCTTCACCTTGTCGCCGGGGCCGATGAATAGCGGGACCTGGATGCGCAGACCGGTTTCGAGGGTGGCTTCTTTGGTGGCGGCGGTTGCCGTATCTCCCTTTACGCCCGGAGCGGATTCGGTGACCTCGAGTTCGATATTGGAAGGCAGTTCGATGGTGACAGGCTTTCCGTCGACAAAAAGGACCTCGACCTCAAGCGCGTCGATGAGCAGGTCTTTGGAATCTTCCATAAACTCCTCCTGAAAGGTGATCGTGTCGTAGGTTTGCGGGTCCATGAAGTGGTATCCCGTCTGGTCCTGGTAGCTGAATTCCAGTTTCTGGCGGTCGGACTGAACGATTTCCACCTTGTCGCTCGAGGCGAAGCGGATGTCTTTCGTTTTGCCGGAATTAAAAG
>JAKSBG010000483.1 GCA_022361255.1 Verrucomicrobiales bacterium | reverse complement strand
TGCCGCCGCGCAGCTCGTACGTTTTGTCACGCCTGGGGTCGTTGACGCGCGCGGGGCTGAGCTCGATCACGGCCCCGACGGCCGAGTGGTCGCGATCTGGGAAGAAGTAGCCCTCGACACCAGGCCTTTCAGCGTCGCGTGCGATCGACACCGGCCGGCCGCCTTCGCGGAGCGTGATCCTTACGGGCATGGGCTTGTCGATGGTGAGCGCCGGCTCGTCGGGGTTGCCCGAGAGCATCGCCATGAGGTTCGCAAAGGCGTCGGGCGCGAGGACCGCTTCGAGCGGGGCCTGCGCGGGCGTGCCGAAGGTGTATCGATCGCTTGTCAGTTCCCCCTCGATCTCGCCGGTGAGCCGACCTTCCGGCCCGGGCCGAAGGACAAAATGCCGGACAAAACGTTTCACGCCATCCGGATCCGTGACGAGCCTGCCGTGCATCTCGGCTTGGAGCTCGAGCTTTTTGCCAAGCCAGAGCACGAGCTGGCCGTCCAGCCCACCAAGCTTGTCCGCGAGCGCCAGGGGTAACGCGGGGCTGAAGAACTCGACCCGCTCGGCTTCGAACGGGTTACGGGCGATCAGTTCGAGGCTGACCGGCTCGCGTGTCACGTTGCCATCCGGATCGACCGCGGTCAGCAGCGCCGAGGCATCGAACTTGAGTTCTTGCGCAATCGACTTGCCCCCTCCGCCGATGCGCAGCGTCTCGACACCGATGACCTGGCCATCGGTGTCACGCAGCGCGAGGTTGTTGTTGCTCGCCACTTTGAGAGCGATCGCGGCCGACGCGGCGTCCCAATCGAACCCATCGCCCCTGCGCGGCAGGCGCATCTCGAGAGTGCTCAGCTCGATACGTGAGGTCTCGATCAGCTCCAGGTCGGTATCGGGAAACAACGCGGCGAACGCCTCCGGCGTCAGGTCAAGGTACGCCGACGAACGCTCGGACGCGATCAGCGTGTCGCCGTCGCGTTCCTGGTACAGGTGGCCGATCCCATTGGGCGTCCTGTAGTGCAGCTCGGTGCTCAGCTCGCTGACCGTGCCCTTAATGACGCCGTCAGCCACAAGCTCGCCCTCACCGAGCAGCGCCGCGAGCAGGCCCGGCCGCAAGCCTCCGACGACCCCGCTGATAAACCGGTCCAGCGCCTCAATCGGCACGCCGTCTACCACCGACGTTACGTCGTACGCCGCGTGCATCGGCTGGATGACGCCGTCGGGGTCGAACAGGTTCAGCAGGCTGCCCCTGAGCGCGACCCGGCCGGTTGTCTCGCCCTGCTCCAGCGCCGCGTCAAAGTCCAACGCGATATCACGCAGGTTGGTGACATCCAACGCACCGCGCGGCAGTGTCAAGACAACCGGTTCGACATCCGCCGCCGTATAGGTGATCCGCAGGTCATCGACCACAAACGAACCGGACAGCGTTGGCGGCAACGAGAACGGCGTCCGCTCCGCACCAAGCGTGCGCGGCTCTTGGCGCGTCGGTGTTGCCCGCTGTTGCGGCTGCTCGTAGAGCACCTCGATATCGGTGGCTGTGATCGTGCCCAGCCGGCGGCTGCCGGTCACGAGGTCAAACAGGGACAAGTCGGGTGCATCCACGGCGGCGATGTCCGCCCGCACGCCTTGCGAAACATCGGTAAACGTCACACCGGTGGCGCGCTGCCCGCCGAGCCAACTCAGCTGAAGATCGCCGATCGC
>JAKSBG010000095.1 GCA_022361255.1 Verrucomicrobiales bacterium | reverse complement strand
GAGAATGTCAACACCACCGCTTCCAGTGACGGTGACTGCAGAATCAGCCTGAACGTCGGCATTGTGTCCCCCATGACCAATCTGGGCATAGGCGCGGCTTGAAGTTCCGGCCGTTGCCGGAAGTCCGGTTCCCTGAAGTGCCACTTTGCCGCCGTTCGCACTCGTCACCGTAATGTCAGCGTTGGAAATCGTGCCGTGGGCGTTCCGGCCGCCATGCCCGATCTGGGCGTAGCCATCGTCAGTTGTTCCCCGGTTGAGCAATACCGCTCCGCCGCTCTCGACCGTGATCGTTCCCTCGCGATCTCCGGAATTGCTGACCCCTCCGTGACCGAACTGCGCATATCCAACACGTCCGGTGCTGTTGTCCCCCTGTGATCCTGTCAGGACGATGTCCGCACCGGCTCCGGTCGTGGAAATGGAAATGGCACCCGTCATCGTTCCGGGATCTGTGAGCGGAATATCATCGTTGAATCCCCCGGCACCATTCACAACACCGAAGTCCCCGATCGAGCGTCCAGCATCGAAGTCGGAGTCGAAGCCGCCATGCCCGATCTGAGCAAAGCTTGCAATATTGTTACCGCCGGTGGTTTCCCCTCCTGCGGTAAACGCGATTCCGGTTGCGGCCTCCACAGTGATATCACCAAAGTGATTCCCCAGTGACTGGTGACCACCGTGGCCGATCATGGCGTGCTGGGCATTGCGCTGTCCGGCGGTGAAATTGATCGCACCACCGGAAGTGATGACTTCAATCGACCCGGAATGACCTTCGTCGGCCACTGCCATCTGGTGGTAGCCGCCGTGTCCAATCTGGGCAAAACCGGTTCCTCCTGCCTGGAAGCCACCGGTAAAAGTGATGTCGTCGCTGGCTCCAACGGCAATATCTCCGGTGATCGTTCCCGGCATGAAACGAGCACTGCTTTCCACGCGGACATCGTCTGCGGTGTTTGCAATTCCATCGGCCCCGCTGTTGTCACGAGTAGAACCGGCATCGTTTCTTCCGCCGTGGCCAAGTTGTGCAAACGAGGCACTGCGTCCGGCGAGGAAAGTGATCGCACCACCGGCGACATTCTGGTTCACGTTGATGTCTCCGGAGAATGATCCGTTGCTGCTGAATCCACCGTGTCCGAGCTGAACGTAGGAGCGATCACCCGAGGCGCCACGTGTGTCGAAGGTGATGTCGGAAGCAGCATCCACATTGATTGTTCCTGCATGATCACCGTCAGACTGGTAACCGCCATTCCCGAGCTGCGCATAGGCTTCACGACCCTGAGTTCCCTGGTTAGCGGTTACAGAACTACCAGCCAAAAATTCGATTACCTCACCGGAATCGACATCGATGACATCACCGGCCAGTCCGTGATTTCCTGTAGCATCGCGTCCTCCGTGACCAAGCTGCGCATAGCCTTCGCGGTGGTTGGCGTCACCTGTTGAGAGAACCCCGTGGAACCGGATATCGCCAGCTGTGGACTCGACCGTGATATTTCCGCTGGTGTCGCCATTGGCACCGCGCCCGCCATGACCGATGCTGACGGAACCTCGTCCCGTTCGAGTCGTATCGGTGCCGAAGAGAATATCTCCCGTGTTGCTCGTTACGCTGATCGCCCCGGCTTTGGTTCCCCGTGAAGTGGTTCCACCGTGACCAATCATAGCGTAGGTATCGAAGTCGTTGCCGATACCGCGATCAAACTGGATGTTGTTTTCGGCGACAACCGTGATGGTTGCCGCTGCGTCGGTAAGAACGCGGGTTCCGGTGCCGTCGTCCTCGCCGTCCGTGTTGCGACCGCCGTGACCGATCTGAACAAAATTCACTCCGCCGTTTCCGGCCGTGCCGGTGATAGAGCCGCCGGAAGTGACGGAAATCGTTCCGCCCAGTTTTCCGTCTCCGTTTTCGCCTCCGTGACCGATGATTGCGAAGTTGCGGTCGTCACCGTTGTTGTCGGAGTTCGCTCCACCGGTCAGCGTGACGTCCCCGTCGATCCCGAGAATGATATCTCCGGTGTGGTTTCCAAATGTGCCGTGTCCACCATGACCGACCTGTGCCCCGCTGTCATTGTGGTCCGCGCCGATTCCGGTGGGTGCCTGACTGCCGGTGACAAAGAGGCCGCCACCGTTTGTCGTTGTAATATCAATCGTTCCCCGGTTGCCCATGAGGGTACCGAAAGTATTGGTGCCGTCGGAGTTCCCGATGAAATTGTTAATCTTTTCGGCCTCGTCTCCACCGTGACCGATCATCGCGTAGGTTCTGGACCGGCCGCCACCTTCGAGATCCACATTTCCGGCAGCATCGATATCGATGTTTCCATCCCCGTATGAAAACGCGGCGCGACCGCCGTGTCCAATCTGGGCATAGGACTCATTGCTGTTTCCAGCTTGAAGCGTCACGGCATTTCCATTCGCATCCGTGCCGTTTGCGGTGATGGAAATATCGCCGTGGAATTCGCGCGCCGTGGCACCGCCGTCACCTCCGCGGGAGCCGCGACCTCCATGACCAATCTGCGCAAATGCCTGCGGAGCAATGTTCTCGTCAGGTGCGGTCGACGGAGTACCCGCTGCCGTACCGGTGATAGAGATGTATCCACCCGCGTTGATGTTGATATCCGCCTCACCGGCTCCATCGAGCATTACCATGTTGACCGAGCTGTGACCGCCGTGACCAACCATGGCGAAAGCTTCGTTTTCTGTTCCGGCGTCAAGAGTCAGGTTTCCGGCGAGGTTCAGATCGATAGTGCCACGCACGGGCCCGTTGGATCCGTCACCACCTCCATGCCCGATGTGAGCCTGAGTCTCCAGTCCAGCGCCCCCGTTCAGGTCGATATTCACGACGTTGCTGATGTCGATGGCTCCAAATTTATTGTTGTTAACGGCTCGTCCACCATGACCAATCTGGGCAAATGCTTCGTTTCCTCCGCCGCCGTTCAAGGTGATATTACCCCGATCCGCAATCGCTGCTGCTCCGGTCAGGGTAACCGTTCCGTCCTTGTTTCCGTCGGCGTTATCTCCGCCATGGCCAAGAAGGGCATAGGCCGTATTACCACCTCCGGCATTCATCGCCAGGTTACGGAAACCGTCCACGAGAACAGCCCCGTTTACGGTTGGCGCACCGTCGTTGATGCCGTGACCGATTTGCGTGTAGGCATGAGATCCACTGCCAGCTGTTGCAACGCCCGGATCATTGAAAATTACATCACCCGGCTCGCAGAAGGATACCGTTACGGCTGCGTTGATAGCGTTCACCGTAGCACCGGTTCCGCCATGCCCAATCTGAGCGTAGGTGTTGAGTGCAGAACCCGCGTTCAAAGTCAAGCCGCCGCCTTTGGCGAAGACATCAATCGCCCCGGTCATATTTCCGGCGTTTCCGGCAACGCTTCCATTGTGAAATCCAAGCTGAGTTGCGGCACCGTCCGTGTCACCCGCATTGAGCGTGATACCATAACCGGCGGCCACGGTGCGACCAAGACGAGAGCCGACGTAAACGGCATTGTCCTGATCTGCTGCGCCCAGAGTGATCGTTCCGCGTTCCGTATCGCCGCCTGCTACCTCGTTTCCGAAAGTGGAGCAGTCGTTGAAGTCAATCTGCACTCCGCTTTCGCGGATTGTCGGCTCACAGTAGTTGAACATACCTCCGCCAAGATCTGCGTATTCAACTGTCGCCGGAGGACGAACCCCAGCGCCGTTCCATCCGGCAACGATCGTCACATTTCCGCTTCCGGCATTCTGGTAGGAATTGAGGAAAGTTACATCTCCGCCGGTTACGAAGAAGAAGTCGTCAGAGGAATTCACGAGAATATCTCCTGTTCCCGCTCCGTCGAAGACGATGTCGACGTCACTCGAATCAATGTAATTAATGTCTCCGGAACCGAAGTTTCCGGTAACCATCACAGCAATGTCATCTTTGGCACTCGCCGCGACGTTGGCTGCATCCGGGATGATCTGGAATCCGTCGCCACCATCATAGTTGCCGGCCAGTCCCCCCTGAGTCTGGTGATAAATATTCACATTCTCGAGACCGGCACCGTTTGCCGCAGAAAGATTGGTTCCAAAAATGTGGATGCCGCCTTCGCGTCGTCCCTGAGAGGTATTACCCTCCGAGTCACCGTGACCGATCATCGCGTAGTTGGTGCTGGAGTTCGTTCCGCCCTGAAGCGTCACATCACCGCCGCCATCTGCAATCACGTAAACATCGCCGGACATATTGCCGTTGGAGTCAATTCCACCGTGTCCGATCTGAGCAAACTCGTTGGTCGAGTCACCACCGGTCAGCGTAACACCGCCGACTCCGGCCGTTCCAGTCGTCACCACGATATTGCCGGTACGGTCACCGGCGAGACGAACCCCGCCGTGACCGATCATGGCGTAGCTGCTATCGCCTCCACCACCGGCAGCACTGACTTCCGCGGTCGTCCCGGCGACCACACAGATGTCACCCGTAATCGTAGTGGTAGCGAGAGCTGCCTGATACCCACCATGACCAATCTGCACAGCGGACCCGTTATTGATCGAACCGAGCGTAGTTACTGAAACAGAGCCATTGGTGCTGTGGACATGAATTTCACCACCGAGAGTCGAGGCGGCGCCATTCACATGGTCGGAGCCACCATGACCAATCTGGGTCAAGGCATCTGTATTTCTCCCGCCTGTCAGCGAGATGTTATTCTGAGAATGAACATCAATGTCTCCACTGAAATCACCGGTTGAGCGTTCGCCGCCGTGTCCGATCATGACATGGTTTTGGGAGGCAGAACCGGACAAGGTTATCGCCCCTGCTGTCGCTTCGACGCCGATATTTTGATTCGCAATGTCATAGATGGATGCGAGACCACCGTGACCGATCTGGTTGTAGGACTCACCCGTTCCATTTCGGGATCCGGAAAGAAGGACATCTCCGGCATCCGTAGAAACATCAATAGCACCCGCAATTGTGTTTCCTGCGGCACCACCCCTGAGGCCTCCATGACCAATCTGCGTGTAGGCGGTTCCCGTCGGGCCCTGGTTTCCTGCGAGGTTCACTCCAGTGGCTGCATCTACCGTGATGTTGGCTATATTGGTAGCACCGATGGATCCTTCGGAACTTTCCCCTCCATGGCCGATCTGGGCAAAGGACTGATTGATTGCACCCGGAGTGAGGGCTACGGCACCACCTGATGTCACAGAAATGGCTCCGTCTTTTGCCCCGTCAGAATTGAAACCGCCGTGACCCACCAGCGCGCTGGAACGGTTTTCGTTTCCACCGGTAAGAGTCACATCACTACCTGCATCGACGGTAATCGCCCCGCTGAATATGCCGTTCGTATTGTCCCCTCCATGACCGATCTGGGCAAAACGAATATCCCCTCCGCCAGCGACTCCACCAAGGACGGAAATTGTTGTTCCGGCTGTCACATCAATCGTGCCGTTGTGAGTCGAGAGAGCAGAAGCTCCAATTCCCCCATGGCCGATTTGAACCGAGTTATTGCTGCCCTCGGCAGCGGCATCGAGAGTCACGCTTCCGGCGGCTGCATTGACGGAAATGTTCCCCGTGAAGTCTCCCGTAGCATCGTTGTTATTCAGACCTCCGTGGCCGATTCGTGCGCTTGCGCGATTCGCAAAAGTCACGTCGCCGGGATTTGAAAGAAGAGAAATGTTTCCGGACGTCGAGGTCACGGAAACAGCCCCGTTAAATCCAGCACCGGAAGCGTCGGCACTGTCGCCACCGTGACCGATCTGAGCGTAGGCTTCCTGATCGCTACCACCGTGAACATCGATATTGCCGACAGTAGTCAAGGTAAGGGCACCTGCCGTTTGCCCGATATCTCCCGTGTAACCGTGGCCTCCATGCCCGACCTGGGCGTAGCTGCGGTCCGAGTCTCCTCCTGTGATAGTAACAGACCCAGCTCCGGCACCGCCGTCCTGATTGATCAGAATGTCCCCGTTAATTTCTCCGGAAGCAGCACGCCCACCGTGTCCGATCTGGGCGTATTGCTCAGTTCGGGCGATATCAAGTTGGGTTCCCCCGCCCGTCAGACTCAGATTGCGACCCAGATCGATCGCAACTTCTCCGGATTTCTCAGCCTGTGAATCCCTGCCGCCGTGACCGATCTGGGCGAAGCCGTTGCTATTGGCAGGAGCAACCACAACCCCACCCTGCAAGATAACGTCACGTCCTGCCTCGATGTCTATCGCACCATTGAAACTCGCAGGGCCGAATGTGCTGTAGCCAGCCTGAAAACCGCCGAGACCGATCTGGGCGAAACTGGTTCCGCCACCGCCATCGACGAGAATGTCACTGTCCGCACCGAGAGCACTGACAGTAATATCGGAGGTCATGGTGCCGATGTTGTAAGTCGAACCGTTATTCGCCCGGTCAAAGCGTCCCCCGTGGCCAATCATGGCATAGGTTTGATTCCGGTTGTCGGGTGCGATGACACTAACACCCCCGGCCGTGGCGGTGACCGTGACATCACCCGCAAAATTGGAACCATAAGCGAACGCGCCACCATTGCCGATATGTGCGTAGGCCCGATCACCATTTCCGCCCGACACGAGAACTCCCGCTCCGTTTCCGGTCGCCGATGTATCGACTCCATTGGCAACTACGGAAATGGAATCAAGAACCTTGTCACCATCACTGAGGTATCCTCCCAACCCAATGTGAGCGTAGGAATTCGTGGGACCTCCGCGGAGTCTGACGAACCCGGCAGCTGTCGCCGAAATAACGTCAGTCGCTGTTCCAAGATTTCCGTCTGAGTCACGCCCACCGTGACCAATCTGAGAGAAGGCATCGCCAGCGCCGGAAGCTTCGAGGAGAATATTCTGTCCCGAATTCAAGATGATGCTGCCGTTGTGGTTACCGTTCACGTTGCGTCCACCGTGTCCGATCATAGCGTGAGCATTCGCCCCGCCTCCCGGGCCGCCCTGGAGGCGAATACTACCGGTAGAGGTCGTCATCGAGATATCACCGGTGTGAGCACCGCCGTTTCCGCTGTTGATTCCCCCGTGGCCGATCTGCGCGTAGTTTTCGTTGTCGATGCCTGCGTCAATATTGATCGATGCGGAATTGATCGTGATGTCCCCGGTGTGACTACCGTTCGCGGCTGCATTCAAGCTCGGATCCGCAACCGCCTCGTGGGGAGCTGCTCCGGTCGCAATATTGACTGCACCTCCATGACCGATTTGCGCGTAATTCCCGCGTCCCACCGTATCTGCCGTTGGCGCGATTTGGCCACCCTGCACGATAATCGCATTTCCGGCATCAATTTGGATGGACTCCCCGGCACCACCAAAGCTTCCCGTCGTGTCAAAGCCACCGTGACCTACTTGTGAATAGGCCTCACCGGCCGCATTGGAAGCGACAGCGACGACAACCACGTTCTCTGCCACATCCAGAGTGATGTTTCCGCTCAGCGTCGAGGCGCGATTGTCGACGTAACGATCTGCTGAGAAATCGCTAGCCGTGTCGAAATCGGCATCGTATCCGCCATGCCCGATCTGGGTGAATGCGCGATCCGCATCATCATTTCCACCGACATCCGGACGCAAGCGCAGGCGGCCCTGATCATTGTTGGGACCTGTCGTGGTAATCGAGATATCTCCCGAGTGATTTCCGGTTGTCTGGAATCCACCGTGACCGGCCATCCCGAAACTGTCCGCTCCGGCACCGCCAAAAATATCGAAAGAACGCGAAGAAATCGTAATGGCACCGCTATGCCCTTCTCCGTTCACCGCATTGTTGCGGCGACCTCCGTGTCCGACCTGAACAAAGGACGACTGACCGCTTCCTCCGGTCATGTCAAAATTCCCTGTCAAAGTCACATCGACATCGCCTGAACGGGTGGCTTCCGCAAACCCGGCCCGGACGCCGTCGTTGGTGGCATTTCTCGTTTCATTCAAACCACCGTGACCGACCATCACAAAGGAACCGTCACCTGCCCCGCCCTGACCGTTCAGAGAGGCGCCAGTCAGTGTGATCGTTGCTTCGTCCACACCGGCAGAGGAAAGATTTCCTCCGTGACCAATCTGAACATAAGCACCCGCTCCGCTGCCACCGTTCATCGTCAGGTTGGAAAAACCCTCTGCACTGATGTTTCCGTCAATCGCAGACGAGCCGCCCTGCACACCGTGACCAATCTGTGAGAATGCTCCGTCTCCATTCGCATTCAGGTCGAGGATGGACGGATCGCAGAAGGAAATCGTGACATCGGCATTGATTGCCTCATCCGTTGCGCCCGATCCGCCGTGCCCAATCATCGTGTAAGCGCCCGCAGCATTTCCCGAATTCATCGTCAGGCCGCCACTGTGGACTCCCACATTGATCGCACCGGTCGCAGCTCCGCTTCCATTGGTAAAGAAGCCGATCTGTGTGGCGGCTCCTGCACTGTTACCCGCATTCAAAGTGACGGAGT
>JAKSBG010000277.1 GCA_022361255.1 Verrucomicrobiales bacterium | reverse complement strand
ACGTCGCCGTTGTTCCCGACGGGCCACGAGGTCCCCGATACAAGCTCGGTCCAGGCGTGGTGAAACTGGCGCAGGCAACCGATGCAAAAATTCTTCCGATCCGGGTCGAGTATGGATCGTGGTGGGCTTTCCGCAGTTGGGACAAGTTCCGTTTGCCGAAACCGTTTACCCGCGTCACGATCCATTTTGAACCTCTCATCGACGTCGCTGAAGATCTCGATGAGGAAGAATTTGAGACCGAACGTATCCGGATCGAAAACGCTCTGAATCCGAACCATGAAACTGATTGAAGGAAAAACCATCGCCGACATCGTCTATGCCGAATGCGCCCGCGAATTTGAGGCACTGAAAGCCGACGGCCACACCCCCGGACTCGCCGTCGTTCTCGTCGGAGACGACCCTGCGTCGCGGGCCTACGTCGGATCGAAGGAGCGCAAATGTCAGGAGCTCGGCATGCACTCCGTGAAAATCGAAAAGCCTGCCACCATTTCGCAGGACGAACTCCACGCCGTCATCGAGGAACTCAATAATGACGACGCCATCCACGGCATTCTCGTTCAGCTCCCGCTCCCGGATGGTCTCGACGAGGACGAAGTCATTCTCCGGATCGATCCCGCCAAAGATGTCGACGGACTTCACCCCGTGAACATCGGCAAACTTGCGATGGAGGACCCAACCGGTTTTGCTCCCTGCACCCCGTCCGGTTGCCAGCGCATGCTAGTCGAAAGCGGAATCGAGACGAGTGGAAGAAACGTCGTCATTGTCGGGCGAAGCCTTCTTGTCGGAAAAAGTCTCGCTCTTCTCATGATGGGAAAAGGCGAGGGAGCCAACGCCACCGTGACGGTCGCCCACTCCCGGACAAAAGATCTCGCTGCCGTGACGCGTGAGGCGGATATTCTCGTTGCCGCAATCGGGATTCCGAAATTCATCGGCCCCGATCATGTCAAAGAAGGTGCCGTTGTGATCGACGTCGGGATCAACCGGATCGATGATCCGACCGCGAAGAAAGGCAGCCGTTTGGTTGGCGACGTCGATTTCGAAGCTGTTGCGGAGAAATGCGAGGCGATCACTCCCGTTCCGGGTGGAGTTGGGCGAATGACCATAGCGATGCTGATGGCGAATACGATTAGAGCGTGCCGCCTGCGGCAAAGTCGCGACTCGTAAAAACTCCTATTTTCTATATCCTTTTCTCCTCATTAGCCCAGCCTGAAAAGACCGCACGTAGCAGGGTTGGATCGACCACGTAACCCTGTCAGGTTCTCGACCTAACCCTGTTGAGTCTGCCCGGTTTGCGGGGAAAAGGAAAAAGAGTCTGATGAACGTCCACCTCGACATAGCCGACCTTGCTCAAATCCCGGGGCCATTGCACCTTGCGATCGGGGTCTTCGATGGACTTCACCTGGGGCATCAGGCGGTGATTCACGAGGCGAAATCTTCCGCCGCTGAAAGTGGCGGAACGGCGGTGGTGGTTAGCTTCGATCCGCACCCGGTAGAGGTTCTTTCCCCGCGAAATGCGCCGCGGCTTCTTACGGCTCCGGCTCACAAGATCCGTCTGTTACATCAGCGTTTCGGCATTTCTCACGTACTCGTCATTTCCTTCAACGAAGAGTTCGCCGCATTGACCGGTGAGGAGTTTGTCGAAAAGCTCGTCGCTTCTGCGCCACCGGAAGGGATGGCGAAAATCTGCGTCGGCGAGAACTGGCAGTTCGGCAAAGGCCGGTCGGGTGATCTTGCTCTGTTGCAGGAACTCGGAGAAAAACACGGCTTCTCTGTCAGCGGAGCGAAAACCGTGGAAATCAACGGGCAGCGCGTCAGCAGCACCCGGATTCGCGAAGCCGTCAGTTCCGGTGATTTCGCGATTGCGAAGGAATTGCTGGGCCGCGACTACACCGTTGCCGGAACCGTGATCGAAGGCAAAAAAATCGGCCGCACAATTGGATTTCCCACCGCGAATATCGATCCGCACCGGGAGCAGCTTCCTCCGACCGGCGTTTACGCGGTGACCGCCACGGGATCCGGAGACGGATGGAACGGCGTCGCCAATCTCGGCTATCGGCCAACAGTGGAGCAGGGGAAAATGCGGCGTCTTCTCGAAGTCCACCTGTTCGGGCTGGAGCACGAAATCTATGGCGAGGAACTGGAAATTCAGTTCGTCGAGTTTCTCCGGCCCGAAATGAAATTCGGAGGGGTCGAGGAACTGAAAGCGCAGATCGCCCGGGACGTCGAGTCAGCCCGTGCCGTGTGGGCATAAAAAAAGCGGCTCCCCGGGGGAAGCCGCTTTGGGAAATTTCAGAAAGGGACAGAGCTTACTGTGTCTGCTGCTGAAGTGTTTCCATGTTCTGCTCGAGAGAGCTCATCATGGAAGGAAGGAACATTCCGTAACCGATACCGGCAACAACTGCGGCAACGATCCAGAGGATCCCGAGTTTTGCCTGGCCACGGATGAAAAGCCAGATGAGAAGGACGATGGGGAAAAAGATACCGAGAACTCCCCAAAGGGTCTCTCCGGCTTTGAATGCCTTAATCAGGCCCATGATCCAGATTACGAGTGATGCGATAATGCCGACTGCTGCGAGAAGGCCTCCAAGTGCTGCCATAATAGTTTCTAAGTTGGTTGATACAGTTTGTAATGGTTCCAGTGGGCCGCGATTGGACCTCACCCACCATTAGTCGTATCAGGAATTCACGGTATGCGTCAATTTTACAGTTTTTTT
>JAKSBG010000145.1 GCA_022361255.1 Verrucomicrobiales bacterium | reverse complement strand
TCCGACTTGGCGAAATACCTCGAGAAGCGCGTCTTGGCAGATTCGGGAGCGAACAAGGCGACGCTGGACAAGCCTGATCACGTTGCGAGTTGATTGACTTCCATGATTCCAATCCCTAACATGCATTCGAGCCATCGCCCTCAGATCAGGCTGCGATGACTCAAACGTTCGGCAATAAAAAGTCACAGCATGACGAAAAAGAAACTCTCTATAACATGCTTGGCAATAGCGTTAACCTGTTTAGGGTGCTATTTCCTTGTTTGTTCAAATTCTAGGCTTAACACAAAACCTCCGAAAATTCACATGAACATTTCCGCAGAAGTTATATTTAACACTCAATTACAACCTTCAGAATTTCGGATTACAAATAATACTTCCGAACCCATCACCATTGCCACAAAATTACTTGAAGTCGGATCATATGGCCTAATAACTGACGAACCCGTTAATACACACTATTTTGTTACTCCGCTTCCAGTTGCTGACATTGCTGACCTTCATCCCGCGACTATTGAAGCAGGAGATAATCTCTCTCTTGATTTAGAAAAGCAGCCGATGATTCCAGTAGAGCACGATCAAGTTTTATCATTTATGATGACTTACTTGGTAGCTGAAGGGACCGGCAAGGAATACGGGCTAAGCGAAGTCTCAATCGACTCTCCAAAATATCAATTTGTGGATGGAAAAGTCCAAGGCGCTGATTGAGTTTCTCGATCTGAATCTGCTACCAGCCGAACAAGCCGGAGATCTCAAGCCCGATCCCGCGCCGCGTTGATTGACTTCCTTGATTAGAATACTTACACGCCAGTCGAGATCTCGCTCTCTGATCGGGCTGAGATTCCTCAAACGTTAGCCAAAAAAATATTGTAGTCCTGAAAGCGGAGGTATAATTTTCGACACAACCGAAACAACAAAACTATGGAAGAGCCCAAAACTACAGCAGGTTATACAATTCTTTTACGTGATCAAAGCCCAATTACATTTGAGTGTGAGGGGTACAATTTAAGTAACGGTAATTGGAACTTTTATTTGAAGGGGTCGAATTCAGGCGAGAATGTCTTGGTGGCGAAGATCGCTTCGTCAGAAGTGATTGGCATTATTGCGTATGAAGCAAAGCCAAGTATTGATGGCAACGGTCTAAATTGCTAGAGCCGAACAAGTGCATGCAGCCGACCGCTCACCTGCGCTTTGATTGTGATGTCGAATTGTGATTAGATTGTCGAAAGTGCCAACGGCGCGGCGCTTTCGGTGAGTGGCGGTTAATGCTGGACGTTGGGTCAAAAAATGTGTAACTACCGCAACCGGCTATGAATGAGCCTCCTGCATGGCTATGGCTGGTTGGTGCTTTGCTTATAGGAACCGGATTTATCCTGGCCATTTTCCCGATCGTTTACGCGGTGCTCACAATCCGAAGATTCCGTTCCTTTTCAGGAATGAAGGTATGGGCAGAAATCAATATTCTGGGACTGATGTTGGGGTTTTTCCCTCCGTTTGGTATTGCTCTATCAATTCAAGGGGCCGCGTTCATCGGACACAATCTCGAACCGTTGCTGAAACCTGTGATTTACATCTCTATTCCGATCCTCGCACCAGTGGTAATCAGCTCGTTCATTCGTTTGATCTGGTCCGGCCTTTCGAGGTCACAAAGCAGCCATCGAAAAGCAGCATCCAACAAGCCGAGTCACTCCAGCCTTAACCGCACGGAGTCGAAATGACTTTTCTACTCCGAAAGATTCATTCACAATCAACCCGCGCCCCCGGATCGGGCTGAGATTCCTCAAACATACGGCTGAAAATGATCTCGTTT
>JAKSBG010000047.1 GCA_022361255.1 Verrucomicrobiales bacterium | reverse complement strand
TGTATCAGATTCTCGAACACAACAATATCGTGAATCGCCGTCTCACCGGGCAGATGCGCTTTCTCGCCGGGACCGGCGAAGAACCGGATCCGGATTTTGACGTGAAACACGACGTGATGCCGTCTGGCTCACCCGGGCCGGAGCAGATCCGCGAATTTGAAATCTCGGTAGCCGATCACTTGAAGGCGGTTGCAGAGATCCCGAAACTGCGAGGTACGGGAGAATCCCCGCATCCCCTTTTCGGGGCATTCGATGCCCACAAGTGGCACTGCATGTTTGGCTTTCACCTCCAGATCCATCGCCGTCAGGCGGAGGCGCTCGCGAAGATTCTGCAAGGCAAGATGGACTTGTGAAATCCCGGTCTCATGTCACCGTAACCGCCACACGCCGGGGTGGTGAAATTGGTAGACACGCTTGACTTAGGATCAAGTGCCTTTTGGTGTGCAGGTTCGAGTCCTGTCCCCGGTAGTTTCACAAGGGCTGATCGGCTCCCTTCCCGGTGAGGAAGTCAGTCCAGTTTGCCTGCTTTCTGGTGACGACACCATCTCTTTGGAGATTCCGCCTCCAGAGGATGACTCTCGATACCGTAAACCCTGGTTCGCGACAGCTTGTCAGACCAGGGGAAGCAAAGATTTTGACACCTCTGTCGGGAAACCGTATCAGGAGAGTGGAAAAAGCAACATTGCCATGTCGATCCCCATTGTCAGTATTAGCGGAAGAGCCGAAAAAGGCGCGAGCCGACCGTTCTTTTGCGAGGGAGAAGATGGTCATTTCTACTTTGTGAAACGCGACAATGTTTCGGCCGGGCAGCTTGTCACCGAATATGTCATCAGTCGGCTGGCCGAGGAATGCGGGCTGCCGGTGGCACCGGTTCGTCTCCTCGAAATCCCGGAAGATCTGGTCCGATATGCCGTTATCGATCACGTCGAAGAATTTCAACCAGGTATTGCATTCGGATCACAACGGGTTCAATTCGCAGACGAGGTCCGCCCCTCTCACCTTCGTCAGATCGATGACGAAACCAAGTTGCGCTGTCTCTGTTTTGACTGGTGGACTCGAAACTCCGATCGCAGGCTGGATGTACTGGGCGGCGATCCAAATCTGCTCTGGGATCCAACCTTGCAAAACGTGATTCTACATGATCACGACGGTTGTCTCGATCCTGACTTCGATGAGGGGGAATTCAAACGGGAGCATGCTTTCCGGGATGTGCGCCCGTTCCTTGAAAAACCGTTTTTCGAGAAATGGAGAACGAAGTTTGAGTCATCGATCTACAATCTCGGTTCGATCTGGGACGAAGTTCCTGAAGAATGGCTATTGGACAAATCCGGGATCGAACGCACTTCGTTGACGAGGGCAAAGATCGAAGCCGCTCTCATCAAACCCGATATTGACGTCGACGGTATCCTTCCCGGTTAACTCTGTTTTCACATGAATCTTGTCGTTAATTTCGCAGCTATCGGATTTCGCCCCTACCCGGAGATCGGAGAATTCGTCAACGTCGGGCTGGTCGCGGTAGAGGCAAAGAGCCGCTATCTTTGCTACCGCCTCGTCAGCCCGCAGCGCACCAAGAGAATTTCGGCATGCTTCCCGGAAATAGATCTCGCCATCTTTAAAAACGGCATTCGGCGTATCGACAGCGAGCTGTCCGCACTTTGCATCGAGACCAATCTCTGGGCAGACGATGCAAAACAGGCAGGGAAAAACCACCCTTCGCAGTCAGACCTTTTCGTCGAAGACGGCGACATTGATCTCTTCCGCAGTCTCACTTCGGTGCAGAGTTCACCTTTCTTCTACGGAGCACGTGGCACCCGGTTGACAGAGAATCTCGACGATTGCCTGGATCAACTCTACCGCCGATACGTTGAGCATTGGAATCTTACACCCGTGGACTACGAAGAGAAAAAGTTAACCCGCGACATTCGCAGGCTTCTTCACTCCCACCGTCTCGACAGATTGTATCGTGAAGCTCCGTGGGTCGGAACCGACGCCTATCACGTCGGCATTCCACTCGCTTTTACTCCGAAGGGTCAGGAGATTCCGGAAAAAGCGATCAAACCATTGAATCTTGCACAGGCAACTCCTACCAAAATCTACACGCACGGCGACGAATGGATGGCTAAAGTGCGGCGACTCCAGCAGGTGGGATGCCTGCCTGATGAATTTCTCTTCGTGGTTAAGAAGGGGAAAGATGAGGAGTCCCGAAAGGCGGCTGACGAAATTTGCGAAGGACTTGAGCAGCTCGGCGCGGGAGTCGTCGGAATTGACGATGAGAAAGGGATAGTTTCCTTTGCGAAAATTGAAGAACAACGGGAGTTGAAGTTGACGAGTTGATTCCCGCTCACGCAATACCTGCCTCCCGTTTCTCAAGCTCCAGCTTCAACATTGCGTTCCGTTGAAGAACGATTGACTCTCTCGTGGTATTGGACTTTTTGTTGGCACCATATTCGACATCGATTTCGACCCGCATCGGTTTTACCTCGAACTTTGTCACCCGAAACACAGGTTCTTTCCGACTGCGGATAAAACAATGAAGCGGCACGTCAGTGTGACCGGCATTCCAAAGAAGTTGAGCAGGAGGAAAGCCTTCTATGTGACTCAGGGCAGAGAAAACCTCGCGAACGATTTTTGATCCGTGTTTTTTCGCGAGGCGCCGGGCAGCCGCAAAATTGCGAAGTCGCTCGAGGTAGGAAGTCTTCGGATCCTTTGCATCATCCTCCATCTCCTCGATAAGACCTCGCGCGTGGATCGCCATGGTGGCCTGTAATTCCTCACGACTGATCTCACCGCTTTCAAAATGGCGGAAAAGCTGAGGTGGAGTGGGAAGATTTCCGAAATTCACGGCAACGAAGTTATACGTTTCGTAGAGGGTGTCGATCAGGCAATTACTGCTATTTCCTCCCCGTTGATGCCATTTCCGTCACAGGAACATCACTCCCTCAGTTTTTCCAGAATCATCCCCGTGACCTGCTTCGGGTTTGCCTTCCCTCTCGAGAGCTTCATCACCTGCCCGGTCAGAAAGTTGGCAGCTTTATCATTGCCCTCAGCCACTTCCGCAGCTGGTCCGGGGTTGTCAGCAATGGCTTGATCAATAAAACCTTCCACCTCTCCACTGTCAGCGGGTTCGAAGCCTTTTTCTTTCGCGATGTCGCCGGGTTCGCGATCAGGATTCTCAAACAGGTCAGTAAATACCTCTTTTGCCTGATTATTGGAGATTTGACCTGCCTCAACAAGATCGACGAGAGCCCCGATTTTTTTCGCTGGCACTTCGCATTCTTCGATCGAAAGAGAGCGCTCGTTCAGTTCCGCGAGAAGGTTGTTGATCACCCAGTTGGCAACTTTCTTGGGTGACTTTGCTCCCTTTGCAGCAGCTTCATAGTAATCGGCAAGAACCTGTTCTGACGCCAGTACGGAAGCATCATAGTGAGTGATCTGATAATCGCTCTCGAAGCGTTCGACTTTTTCATGGGGAAGTTCGGGAAGATGTTCCCGGACCCGTTCGAGGATCTCACCGGTTTTCACCGGGAGCAGATCGGGATCGGGAAAATAACGGTAATCGTGCGCGTCTTCTTTTGTGCGCATGATTTCGGTTTGTCCGATTTCATCGTTCCAGCGCCACGTTGCCTGGGTGATGGAGTTCCCTGCCTCCAATTCGGCGATCTGGCGA
>JAKSBG010000048.1 GCA_022361255.1 Verrucomicrobiales bacterium | reverse complement strand
TGCCGGCGGCCGTGTCGGCGCGCAGATCTCTGCCTCCGTAGCCGCGAAAGCCTTTCCGGATGGGGAAGAAGTCGATCGTGTTTCCCCCGACAAACTGCTTCATTCGAAGCAGCAGTCGTCTCAGGAGCCATCTTGCGCGTCTACTCATTCCTGGTCAGAGAATGGTAATGTATGGTCGCTCTCCTGTAGATGACAAACGCTTATCGTTGATTCCTGAGATGTTTTGTCCGGTCCACTCCGACCAGTTCTCCGATATCTTCGAGGACGAGATAGATACACGGCACGAGTATGAGAGTGATCAGTGTAGCAAAAAGGATTCCGAAGCTAAGGGACACCGCCATAGGAATGAGGAATTTTGCCTGAATATCAGTTTCCAGAAGCATTGGAGTCAGTCCGGCAAACGTCGTCATTGAGGTGAGAAGAATCGGGCGGAAACGGGCCACGCCGGCGGCGCGGGCGGCATCGTGCAGCGTTTCCCCCGCTTTGACATGCCGGTTCACGTATTCAACGAGGACAAGGCTGTCGTTCACGACTACTCCGGCGAGAGCAATGATTCCGCACATACTCATGATACTGAGAGAAAACCCCATCAGAAGGTGCCCGGCAACTGCTCCGACCAGTCCAAAGGGGATGACTGACATGACAATTACCGGCTGGATGTAGGACTTGAGAGGGATCGCCATGAGGACATACATCCCGAGCAGGGCAATGATGGCCTTTTGGCCCATTTCCTGAACGGACTGGGCCTGATCTTTCTGCTCTCCTTCGAAAGAGTAACTGATCCCCGGGTAGCGTTCCGTGATCTCAATCAGGGCGCCTTTGGGTGGCTCCGGTTTTGGTTCAAGGCCTCTCAGTTTGCGGAAAAGGTTTGCGATATTCTTCTTCCAGAGATCGGATTGCGACTCCGCCCCGGCCCCGGCGGTGAGTGATGCGACGACCTCGTTCGCGTTCGCCCCCTGTGTCTTGTCGACATCTGCGGTTACACGGATGGCCCGGAGTTGATCTGTTCGTGTGATGCTCGCATAGGACCGACCGAGTGACGCCGTGGCAACTTCGGGGAAGGGAACTTCATTCCCGTCAGGAAGCCGGATTTTCATGTTTTCGAGGTCGGCAATCGACTTGCGCTCGGATTCCGGATACCGGACGAAAACTTTTACTTCGTTCTTTCCGCGCTGAAGACGTTGGATTTCATCCCCGTAGAAGCCCTGGCGAACCTGTCGGGCCACGTCTTCGAGGCGAAGACCAAGCGCTTCAGCACCGGGAAGAATCTCGAGTTTTAACTCCCGCTTTCCTTCGAGGTTGGAGTCGGCAATATCGATGACCCCGCTGAATCCGGCCAATGCGGTTTTCAGTTCATCCGTCGCCGCTTCGAGGTTATTGAGGTCGTCACCAACAAGCTCAATATCGAGAGCATTGCCTCCTGCAGCTGCTTCTGCGGAAAAGGTAAGTTCCACTGCTCCCGGAATGTCACCGACGAGCTCACGCCATTTCGAAGTGACTTCCTTCGCGGTGAAGGTCCGCTTCGATGCGCTTTGCATTTCAATGGTGACCTCCCCGATATTGGTGTCCCGGGGTGCTCCGTTGATACCCTGGATGCCTTCGATGAAAGGTTGCGTTCCGATGCTGGTGAGCATGTGCCGGATCATCGGTTTCCCTTCGATTTTCGGAAAATGCTCGTTCAGTTCGAAAGCCTTCTCTTCAATCCGGTCAATCGCGAGGGCTGTTTTTTCAAAGGAAACTCCCTGCGACAGCTTCAGTTTCGCAATGACGACATCGGTTTCCACATCGGGGAAAAACTGAAACCTGATCCATCCGGACCGGACTGTCATCACGGTGACAACAAAAAGCATCACGAAAGAGACCAGAACAAGGTAGCGGTTTGTCAGGGCGACGCGGAGAGAGGGGCGGTAGAACCGGTCGATAAAGTTTTCCAGGCCACGTGAAAAGATGCGCTGAAATCGCAGGATCGGTCCCGGTTCTTTTTCCTCATCAAATGGCTTCAACAGGGCGAGGTGGGAGGGGAGAATCAGCTTTGACTGAACCAGCGAAAAGAGCAGCGTGGGAATGACGATCAGCGGAATATTCGGCCAGATTTTCCCACTGACTCCGCTCAGTCCGAGCATGGGAGTGAAAGCCATTGCGGTGGTGAGGACACCGAATGTAACAACGACCCCGACCTCGTGCGTTCCCCGCGGAGCAGCTAGTCGGGGGTGCTCGCCTCTCCGGATCCGGCTGTAGACATTTTCCCCCACGACGATCGCGTCGTCGACGACGATTCCCAGAACGAGAATGAAAGCGAACAGGGAAATCATGTTGATAGAGATATCCGTGTAGGGCATCAACATGATCGCTCCGGCGAAAGAAACGGGAATTCCGATAGAGACCAGGAGCGCGAGACTGGGACGTAGAAAAAGAGCGAGCACGATCGCAACGAGAACCAGTCCGAAGACTCCGTTCTTCGCGAGAAGAGCGAGACGACCGGAAAGATAGCGGGAGTCGTCCTTCCAGATTTCGAGCGATACTCCCTCCGGCATTTTACGGGGGGCGACCTCGTAGACGTACTCCTTGACGGTGTCGGCAATTTTGATGGTGTCCTCGTTTCCGACGCGGAACACATTGATGAGTATGGCAGATTCGCCATTAAACCGGGTCTCGATCGGATCCTCTTCGAATTCGTCCCTGATTTCGGCGATCTGGTCGAGAGTCACTTTCGAACCGTCCTCCCTCGTTACCACTGTGATGCGGGAAAACTCCGCTGCCGTATAGCGTCTCGCTTCCGTCCGGATCAAAACCTCCCCGCCGGATGTTCTGACAGAACCACCGGGAAGGTCGAGCGATGATTTGCGAACCGCTGCAGCGACATCGTCAAAAGACAGGTTGTATTGGCGGAGGGTGTCTTCGGACACCTCAATCGAGATTTCGTAGTCCCGGACCCCGGCAAGAGAAGCCTGAGTTACCGGAATGGGGCCGCCTTTGTAGGTCAGTAAGCCGGTGCGAACCTGCTCTGCGATTTCACGGAGCGTTCTTTCATCCGTGTTTGCAGACACCGCGATGCTCATTACCTGCGCCTTGATCAGCAGCTCAGTGAGAAGCGGTTCTTCGGCTTGTTCGGCGAGATTCTGAATCGCATCGACACGCGTTTTGATGTCATCCATCACGTTGCGCGTATCGAATCCGGTTTCCACATCCACCTGCACGTTGCCCGCCCCCTGGTCGGCAGTGGATCGCATTTTATCGATTCCCTCAATGTCCTGGATTGCTTCTTCAATCGGTACAATGATTCCTTTCTCCACCTCCTCCGGAGTAGCGTTGGGGTAGGGGACTGTGATGAGAACGGCGTCGATTGACGTCTCGGGGAAAATCTCCTTTTTCAGTTTCCCCCAGGTCATCAGACCCAGGATGGCAATCATGAGCATGACGAAGTTCGCCGCGACATGGTTGCGGCTGAACCAGTGGATGATGCCTTTGTCCTCGTCTTTGTTCACGGCTGCACCTCCGCTTTGAGTGAGGGTTCCCGCTCTCCGTTTACACTTCCGGCTTCTTTCGGATCGACCCGGTCGCCCTCAATCATTCGCGAGAGCTCAGTGATGCAAAGCCGTTCGCCCTCCTCCGGACCGCCGGAAATGTAAACCGTTTCCCCATCGCGAAAGACAACGTCTGTGGTGCGGAATCGAAGTCTGTCGTCCTCGTCGATGGTAGCGATACGATCGAGATCAAGAAAGGCGCTGAAGGGAATCGCTGCGAGGTGCGGAATTTCGCGGCCCGGAATCGTCGCGCGAATGAAGTGCCCCGGTTGCAGCTCGGCAGTGCCGTCATCAGACTTCGCGTTCACTTCTGCCACGACATATACGGAACGACTTCTGCGATCCACTTCCCCCTCCGAGCGAATGATTTTCCCTGTCCAGGTGGAAAGATTCCCGGCCACTTCCGAGACAATTTTCACCTCTCCGGCCGGTTTGTTGTCCGCGCCTTTTTTGAGAAACCAGACGTCGTCCACCGATAGCGGCAGTCTGACTTCAAACGGGTCGGTCTGAAAAACTTCAGCGACGGGGGCACCCGGGGTCAGGTAGCTTCCCACCTCAGTCGAAGTGGTGGAAATAACAGCGTCAAACGGCACCCGGATCGTCGTGTTGGAGAGGTCGTTCTCTGCTTTTGCCAGATCAGATTTCATTGCCTCCAGCTTCGCCTCGGCGCTCCGGAGTTGGGGGCCGCGAAGGACGAGGTCGGACGGCTCTCCTCCCCGGCCCAGATTCAGCCAGTCGCGCCGGGCCTGCTTCGCGAGCGCCTTCTCGGTTTCCAGTGCGGACTCGGCGTCTGCAACTGCTGACCTCGCGCGCGCCACAGCGGCTTCATAGTCAACCGGGTCGAGCTTGATCAGCACACCGCCTTTTTCCAGCTTATAGCCGGGATCAAACTTGTCCGAAGTTTCGATCACTTTTCCCGCAACTTCGGAAGCGAGCGTCGAACGTCGCGACGATTCAATCGTTCCCTGGGTCGGAATCGTAAACGTTCGGGGAGCGTAGGAAATTTTCCGGAACTCCACGACAGGGTAGGAGGTCGCAGGCGGTTTCTTTTCCGCCTCCGGTTTGGTCACCCAGAGGAGGACAGAAAATCCTACCCCGGCAACGAGTATGACGAGTCCAATGAGAATTCTGGCGAAACGCTTGACGAAAGTTTTCATGGCGAAGGCGACTTTTCCGGAGGCAGTTCTTTGGGGTCGAAGCTCCCGCCGAGGGCGAGGTAAAGATCGACCCGGTTATCAAGACGGAGGCGGCGGACGGACAGCAACTGACTGCGACTCGTAAAGAGGCGTTGTTGAGCCGAAAGCACGGTGAGCAGGTCGCCGGTTCCGTTTTGAAATTCCTCCAGCGAGCGGTCGTAGGCTTTTTCGGTGAGTCGCACTGTCTGAACGAGAGCGGCAATGCGGTCTGTAAAAAATTTCTCCGCAGCGAGAGCATTTTCCACCTCGCCGAAGGCAGTCAACGCGCTTTGCTCAAACTCCGCTGCAGCAAGTTGCAGCTCTGCATCCTTCTTCTTCACATTGGCACGGAGCCGCCCGCCCTGGACGATCGGTTGGGCCAGATTGCCGGCGATCGACCAGACACTGAAAGTCCCGTCCAGCAGGTCTGAGATATCCTCGCTTGCCGTCCCGAATTTTCCGGTCAGGCTGATGGCGGGAAGAAGCGAGCGCCTTGCTTCGAAGAGACGTTCGTCCGCAGCAGCCATCCTTCTCTCCGCTGCTGCGAGATCAGGACGCCGGTCCAGCAAAGTCGCGGGCAGTCCGGTCGGAACTCTTCCGGGGTAAGACGGCAATCTTGCGGAAGATCCAGCGCGCCCGGCCGGATATTCCCCGGCGAGGACTTCGAGCTGACGGGAGGTGCGCCCGACCAGTTCGCGACGGGAAGCAAGAGAGTCTTTTGCCGTGGTGACATCAGCCTGTGCCAGGAGCAACTGGGAAGCAGAACTTTGACCGTTTGCCGCCACTCCGGCTTCAAACCTGTCCCGTATCGAATTTTCGGTCTTGGAGAAAATGGAGATCGCCCGGCGCGACAGCTCGACCTGGTCGCGGGCTTCTGCCAGAGCGAACCACGCTTTCGCTGCCTGACCCGCAAGGGAAAGTTCAGCTGTCGATCGGTCAAATTGAGATGCTTCGAAGTCTGCAATGGCGGCTTTCTTCGCTGCGGCAATGCGTCCCCACAGGTCGAGCTCCCAACTCATGTCCAGAGAGAGACCAAATTGATTCGACCGGCTCGAAAGCACGCCATTGTTCCCTCCTCCGGGGAAGGGCAGCCCAATGAAATTCTGCAAATCACGGCGTCCCGAAAAGTTTCCCGAAATTTGCGGGTAAAGGTCCGCTCCAACGATACGGGCATTGGCCCGCGCGATTTCGATTCGTGATTGAGCCGCTTTCAGATCCTTGTTGTGAGCGAGAACGGAGTCTACAAACCCGGTCAGGTTGGAGTCATTGAAGCTTGCGACCCAGTGATGGTCCGGAACATGAGCGGGACGATAGGTCGGGCCGGCGACCCAGTGAGCAGGTGCTCTAACCGTAGCGTTGTGCCTGGCGTCCGGAGGAGCGGTGGTTTCGCAGGCCGGAAGCAGGGCCAGTGCCGCGAGTGCAGAGACCGTTGCTGCTTTCCTGCGGGATTTTATCTTCTTCCGTTGCGCCGTCTCAGCCCGCAGCCCGGCGGCGATGAAAGAAATGAGTCTTTCGAGGATTTCTTCGGCTTCGGGAAGGGCGATAGCGCCTTCCGAAAACAGAACGATTCGGTCCCCGTGCGTGAGTGCGTAGATCATCGTGCCGACGGAAAAATGCATTCTCCAGAACAGATCTTCCTCTTCGACCCCCGGAAGCGACTGAGCCGCCGTCGCTATAAATCGTGCCGAGACTTCGCGGAACAGTTCCGTGAGCGTCTCCGAAAAGTTTTCGGCCGGTTCAGAGAGGCAGCGGCCTGCCAGTTTCAGATACACCGAATGATTGTGACCGGATTGTTCCAGCTGGTTCACGACCGGGCGAATCATGCATTCGAGCAAGGTTTCGATTTCAAGAGCCTCTCCTGCGGCGTCCGCTTCCGCTTCGTCAAGAAGGCGGAGCCTCTCTTCATTGATGGGGGAAATCACCCGCATGAGAACCTCGGATACGAGTGATTCTTTCGATCCGAAATGGTAGTTTACCGCAGCCAGGTTTACGTCAGCATCTTTCGTGATCCGTCGCAGAGAAACATTGCGAAACCCGTCATCGGCGAAGAGTGACTCCGCCGCATCGAGAATGCGCTCGCGCGTTTCCTTTTGTTTTGAATTCAAGGTTCCCATCACCTGCTGTTTTCCCGTGGTAAACGAATGTTTCAAACAGTTGTTTGAAACTTGCAAGCAAGTATTTCGTGAAACTGCAACCAAGGATTCCCCTTATGGAAGAGAGTCCGTGGCTCGTTGCAAAGCCGTTCCCGGATTGAGGATACGTCCGAAGTGGGAAAAATGGAGCGCTCACACCCAAAATTGGTAGTTCACCAGAAGTGCGTTCAGTAGAAGACTCGATTATCAGTAGGAGGACAGTCCGATATTGAAGCGAAATTTGGGAGATCACTATACTAGGTAAGAGTTAGATCTATTGTTTCTTTTGTCGACAGATGCGGCACGGGCAGTGTATTAGATTTCGCATA
>JAKSBG010000049.1 GCA_022361255.1 Verrucomicrobiales bacterium | reverse complement strand
CTGGAAGGCGTCGGCGGAGAGCTTCGCAGCAGCGGAAGCATTGAAGCTTATTCATCGACTGCCGGTCAGTCGGCGAGTGTGTTGATCGAGGCGGCCTATGCGAAGGTGGATGGGATGATCCGTTCCGGAAACGGGGACGGAAACGGCGGAGCAATCCGGATCTCAGGCAGCGACATATCGGAAGTCGGCGGCACTCTCGATGCGATCGGAACCGACGGTATTGGCGGGGACATTGCGGTGGAAGGCGAAGAAATTTCCGTGGGATCGACGGCACGTATCGATGCGTCGGGAGCGACCGGCGGGGGCAAGGTTCGAATCGGGGGAGGGTATCAGGGCAATGATTCAACCCTGTTGAATGCGACAAACAACAGGGTTGAGTCGGGATCACGGATCGCAGCGGATGCTTTGGAAACGGGCGACGCGGGAACGGTGATCGTGTGGTCGGACATGGACACGATGTTTCAGGGAGAAATCTCGGCGCAAGCGCGCGGTGAGAGCGGAAATGGTGGTTTTGTGGAGGTGAGTGGGAAAAATCGACTTGAGTTTGCGGGTGATGTTTCTACGGCGGCAAAGAACGGCCGAACGGGAACGCTTCTTCTCGACCCGGCGGATATTGAGATCACCAGTGGTGCCGCGACGGTCCCGACGGCATCAACTTTATCGGCAGCCGCTATCACAGGAGCGCTGGGTGCGAACAATGTGGTCATCAGCACAAACGACGGTGTCGAGACCGATGCGGGAGACATTTTTATCAATGAAGCCATTTCTTTTAACAGTGGCAACAACCTGAGTTTTCTGGCAACGCGTCACATCCGCGCCAATGCGGAGGTGCAGAACGAGGGAGCCGGTGATGTGACGCTGGTGGCGGGATGGGATGAGGTGACCGGTATCGCCGGCAGCACGGCTGCGGGGAATCCGAATAACGACGACGCTGACTTCTCCGCGATCATAGCGGGTGGCGGCGGTACTGCGTTCGGTGTTGGCGGTGGCTCGGTCTTCATTGGGGATGGAACTCAGGCTGCGGGTATTGCAGTGGGTTCACGCTACGGTAATCTGAATGTCGCCGGCGATGCGGTGACCGTGACCGGAAGCAGCACAGCCAACGACGGGTTTGCGATGCTGGGATATAACACGGCACATTTTGTACAGGATGCCGGGGAAACGGTCGGGGGGACGACTTCGATGATCAGCGTGCAACTGGCGGGAGGTGATATACTCCTGAACGGTGGTTCCAGGACTGGGGCATACGCTCAGGTCGGCCACGGGGGCAAGGATGGATCGGGAATTCTGGAAGCGGATTTTGACGTCGATCTCGGCGGCGGCGACATCATTGTGAGCGGCGGGACGGGAACGGATGCATACGCCCACATCGGGCATGGTGGCCGCAATCACATCGAGACGGATAACGCTTTTATTAAGGTCGGGGATTTCGACGTGCGTGGTTTGTCCGACCTCACTTTGCGGGGTGGTGACGGGACGCGCGCCTACAGCCAACTGGGTCATGGGGGGCATACCGGCAGAGACGGCAAGAATGGAAACTTCACCCTGGTGGGTGACGGGACGGG
>JAKSBG010000050.1 GCA_022361255.1 Verrucomicrobiales bacterium | reverse complement strand
TTGTCAGGACGACGTAAGGTGGATCCGCCCCGTGATCCGGAAGTAGGGGCTGCCTACGGGTTGAACCTCGCGCGGCATGGCTATGTTGTTCTCGCGATTGATCTGATCACCGACGGGGAGAGGATCGAGCCGAAGCGTCGAGTCATGGACACCCGGGTATTCTACGAGAAACATCCGGAGTGGTCCATTGTCGGGAAGAATATCTGGGATTCCATGCGTAGCGTCGATTTTCTCGAAACTCTCGAATACGTCGACAGGGATCAGATTGGAGTGACCGGCTGGTCGCTTGGAGGGCACAGCGCCATTTTTGCCGCTGCCTTTGACCAGCGCTTTGCCGCGGTGATCAGCAACGGCGGGGTTCTGGATTGGTGGCGCGATGTGAGTGCCTGGTCGCGCGAGCCCAAACCTGACTGGAGACCGTGGGAGGAGGGCGTGGACGCTCCGACCAACAGCGAAAAACTGGAGAAGCGTTTCGGGTTCAAAACCAACAGCGGGCCATACATCTACATCAAGCGGTTTCGCGAGTACATCGACAATCCTGACAAACCATTACCAGTCGACTTTGACGACCTCATGGCGATGGTTGCGCCGCGCGCACAGCTGATCATTTCCAGCGAGCACGAGTTTGCCCGCCACAAGTTTTTCGAAAAAGCACAGAATACGCTGGATGTCTACATTCACTGGGAAGACACAGAGGGGATGCCGAGTGCGATCAAATCCCGTATCGCGCGAAACGGGTGGGACAGGACACTGGATTACTACGGTGACCAATACAACATGAGCGCGGAGAAATTGGAGAAAGACATCGGTAATCTGGGAGCCGGCGATGCCTTCAGCTGGTTTTCGTTTCCCGGTGGGCACGCCTGGCCGGGTGTCGCTCGAAGAATGAGTTTTGCATGGTTTGATCGCTGGCTGGGAAGGACCCTGTATTGAATCTTTCTCTCGCACCCAACCCTGTTAGCCCAACCATCAAACAGGGTTGGGTGCTCGACCTGATACTGTTTGATTCAACCTGATTTATTCCGACAGACTATGAAAACATTCAGCGCAATACTCGCGTGCATACCCCTGCTCGCGTCAGCGGAAGGACCGGAACTTTGGCTGCACCGGAATGTGAAACCGCTCGCGACTGACAAGCTGGGGCCCTTTGTTCACACTTCCGACGGGAACATTCTGGCGATGGATAGCAAAGCAACCTTCATCAGTTCCGACGAGGGGAGAACCTGGGGAGAAGCAAGGCCTCTGGCGGGAGCGGAAGAGAAAGGAATCGAAGTGAGCCGCGAACGAGCCATGCTGCGGACGAAGGACGGCACCATCATCGCCGCATTCATGAATCTTTCGGAACGAAACTGGACCTGGAAAAACGATTTGCATGATGCCCCGGGTGCGATTCTCCCGACCTGGGTGATGCGTTCGGAGGACGATGGGAAGACCTGGACCCATGTGCAGAAACTCCATGAGGAATGGTCAGGAGCAGTCCGTGATATGATCCAAACAAAAGACGGTCGCATCGTTTTTACCGCGATGAAGATGCTGAATGATCCGGGTAGGCACGCTGTCCTAACATACTCCTCAATCGACGATGGAAAGACCTGGAAGGCAAGCAACCTCATCGACCTCGGAGGAAAAGGCCATCACGGTGGAGTGACCGAACCGACCCTGACAGAGTTACAGGACGGGCGGCTGTGGATGCTGATCCGAACGAACTGGGGGGAGTTCTGGTCCGCCTTGTCGCATGATGGCGGAAAGTTCTGGCGCATCATCAAGCCCTCGGGAATTCGTGCCAGTGCTGCTCCCGCCATGCTTCGTCGCGCGGAAAGTGGACGGCTCCTCCTCTTGTGGAACCGGGAGTTTCCCGAGGGTAAGGATGAGTTTGAACTCACCGGGGGAGACGGGCTCTGGTCCGAAACACCTGTCAGCAATTTTCGGGCGGAATTGTCGCTCGCGTGGTCAGACGATGAGGGAAAGAGCTGGAGTGAACCGGTAGTTGTTGCTCACAAGAATGACGGCCCCGCAGATCGCATTTCCCACCGATGGCTCTCCTATCCGTATTTGTTCGAAATTCGCCCCGGAGAATTCTGGCTGACAACCATGCAGGGAGGACTGCGGGCGACGTTTCGGGAAGCGGATTTTGTGGAGTGATGTATTGGAATCTTCGTGAAAACGAACTGCGCAGCGGCATTCCATTTCCGGCTGGTAATCCGGGCGAAGTTCTCCTTTTGAACGCGACAGAGTTCCGGCCATCGTTCTTACTGAGGCATTCCTGCTTGCGGCTGACAATGAAAGTAGCGACCGCACGAATTGGAGTCAAATCAGGCGCT
>JAKSBG010000194.1 GCA_022361255.1 Verrucomicrobiales bacterium | reverse complement strand
GTTAGGTCTGAAATATGAAAATTCCGAAGGAATACTTCCGAGCGTTACTTTGGCTCCCGGCGACCTTCGTTTCAGGTTACACTTTGTATCTTATTCTCACTGACGGGTTCAGCCTACTTACCTTTGTTTGTATCGTCGCAATCGCATTTGGATTCCAATTTGCATTCGTTGTCTTGCCCGATCTAATTTGGCGTGGGATCCCTGAACTTCCACGATGCGAGGACGGAATCTGCGAATACAAAGACTATGAATTCACTCGGACTTCTGAGGCTGGTTGGGCGTATCGCTGTCCTTGCGGTAACCTATATTCGAAACGAGGGCTCCGATTCTACAGGATCGACCCTCCTAAGAATTTGATACCCTATCAAGTGTGGAAGCCGTTTCGGGGATGGCGTCCCGATTCGACACGGACCTAACAAGGCGAGGATCCCAAGCCCGATAACGCCCCGAGTTGTTTGACTTCCGTGGTTCGAATCCTTACTCTGCTTTCGAGATCTCGCTTCCAAATCGGGCTGGGATCTCTTTGACGTTAGGGCTGGAAATGAGACACGCTATCACAACCGCTGTCGTTGCTTTCTGCGCTTTCCAAATCGGATGCGAGAACCGCGAAGCGGAGGTGGCTCTCAATTACATCGAATATCAAATTTCACCGGGAAAACCGATTTCGGGAACGGCGGAAGATCCCTTTGATGTCCCCTATAGGCCGCCCTTGCGTGAGCAACTGATCAACTACGGACTCACATTCGACGAGCCCGGTTCGAAACTGCTCACGATGAGATTGAACTTCAGCGGATTCGCACTGCTGCACACGGATGAAGCTCATGCGATCGTCCAGGCATTCCTCACCGAGAACAATATCGACTGGAGCATTCGGGAGCCAGACACCGAGATCGAACGGCCCTAACAAGACGGCGATCTCAAGCCCAATCCCGCCGCGAGTTGATTGACTTTCCTGATTCGAATCTTTAACCTGCTGTCGAGGCCGCGCCCCGGATTGGGCTGAGATGCCTCGGACGTTGTGCCAAGAAATACTCGATGAACCGGGCCCCTAAAATCACTGGCTTCGTCATTGTCGGGCTGCTTGTTGCCCCGATTCTCTTCTTTCTTCTGAGTTCCAAGACATCATCCACGACAACTCAGGCGACAGCAGTAGTGTTTTCACCGTCCGAGAATCGACTTTTCTTCAAACTTGAAGAGGGTGCCTATCTAGGATTCACAATGGAGAAGGACTACATTCAGATTCTTCCTGATTATCTCCGCGAATTTGGCCATCACATCACGGGCGGCCAAGTCCACATATCCAAGCGGTCTACGATTCACACGGGCAGTCAACATTCTGCTCGTCAAGGCACATGGCTGAACCTTAGTTTCCACTACCCAGAGAGCGATGATTTGCCCATTGAGATTCGACGAAGCTTTGGTGGCGAGTTCGATTACGAAGGCAGCAGGAAAATTCGCCCTCATCGTAGTGCAGGCGATTTACCAATCGATGCTTTCGAATTTGAGACTCCCCTCAGCATGAACATCACAGTGGCTCGACATTTTGGATTTGGAGACCAGGCACCAGCCGGAATGTGACCCAAACACGGGGCACAACAAGACAGCGATGGCAAGCCTGATACCGTTACGAGTTGATTGACTAAACTAGTTCGAATCCTTACCCTGTAATTGAAGCAGCGCTCCCGTATCAGGCTGCCATGCTTCGGACGTTAGCGGAGAAATTAGAACCACGACCCAACCCAACTTAACCATGGCTAGATGCACAGCACCAGTAAGAGGACATAGTTCAGCAGCCGCAGCTGCGAGATGCCCTGCATGCCGAGGGCGTTCATACGGTTACGGCGGCTACAGCGGTTATTCGTCCTCGTATTCATCCCCTTACTCTTCGTCCTATTCTGGAGGCGGAGGGGACTCTGGCAGTTCGGGTGGTAAGCGTAGGGCCAGTTGGTCTAAGCCCGGCTCAACGACGCTCTACACTAATGCTCAGATCAGTGCGCTTGAGCCAGTGCGAAAAGAGGTCGAGAAGCGAGCTAGCAAGCCTGATATTCGTGATGTTTTTCTCTGTCACGCTTGGGATGATCGGAAACATGCCGCAAAGGATCTAAACGATTTATTGGAAGCTCGTGGTGTTTCGGTCTGGTTCAGCGAGAAGGACATCCCGCTAGGAACAAGCTTTCTTCGTGAGATCGACAAGGGGCTGGCAAAGTCGAAGATGGGGTTGGTTTTAGTGACTCCTCACTTCCTCAAGCGAGTCAGTAACGAGGGAGTTGCCGACAAGGAGCTCTCAGCATTATTAGCGCGAGATCAGCTGATTCCTGTAGTCCACGAGACAACCTACGATGAGCTTCGTGACGTGAGTCCACTACTCGGTTCACGGAATGGTTTAGACACCTCCGAAGACTCAATGGCGGTCATAGCCGAGAAGCTTACAGAGCTCGTAACGGTCTAACAACAAGGCCGCTAACAAGGCGTCGCTCTCAACACCTGCCCCGCCGCGAGTTCAAACCGCCATGACCATTCAACCTTCATCCCACAGTCGAAGCCTCGCCCTCGGGCCGGTGTGAGAGGACTTTGACGTTCGCT
>JAKSBG010000306.1 GCA_022361255.1 Verrucomicrobiales bacterium | reverse complement strand
GCTGAAAATGATCTCGTTTAGAACATACGACCCAAAGGATCATCACGATGCTTGTCTTGAGGTTTTTCGTTCCAATATCCCCACTTATTTTGCCGAGAACGAAGTTCCGGGGTTCATCGAATCTTTGAACGATCCTGATGATCTTTACGAGGTCGTCCTCCTCGAGGGGGAGCTGATTGGAGTTGGGGGGATTTGGGTCAATCGAGAACGCGGAGAAGGACGCCTTTGTTTCGAAATGATACATCGAGACTACCAGAAGCGGGGCTTCGGTAAACTTCTCCTCGAACGCCGCTTAGCCAGAATTGCCAGCTACGGCTTTGTCTCGAAGATCACGCACGAGACAGGGCAGGGAACGTATACATTTTTCGAGAAGTATGGTTTTGAAACCGTGCGAATCGATGACGACCCTGAAGGGATCGGGATTGACTTCTACCAGATGGAAAGGTTGATCTGATCCGGAACACGAAAACCGCAACTGAATGCCGAACCTGCGTTCTGCCGGGAAACAATGAAATTCGCAAGCCCATGCCTGTTCGTCGACGATGTCGTGGAGACGATGAAGTTTTACAAGAAGGCCTTCGGGGCGGTGGAAAAGTTCTTCGATCCCGGTTTCGGCTTCGGGATGGTAACGATTGGCGATTCTGAAATTGGAATCGCTTCTCATGCTGCCGGGGAAGCGATGATGCCTGGAAGCTTTCCCTTCGCGAATTCAGAACGCCTCCGTGGGGTTGAGTTGGCATTTTACTCCGACGATGTTGACGCGGAATACTCGACCGCGATTGCAGCCGGCGCAGTCTCACTGGCAGCGCCATATGACACCTCTTGGGGACAGCGCGTCGCATACGTTTCCAGCATTGAGGGAACGATCATAGGGATCTGCAGTCCGGCACCGCTCGACGATGACGGTGCCGACCAAGACCTGACCCGCCTCGAGTAGGAGACTCCATGCCCATTCAACCCTCAACCAGGAAATCAAGGTTCGCTATCCCTCAGGCCTGGTGCTCTTGAACCTTGTGTCCGGGAAAGATGCTCTCGATCATCGCAGGTATTATACTCCTCTATTTCGGGGCAGACTCTTTTGTCCGGGGGAGTTCGCGACTGGCAGCACGTTTCGGTGTTCCTCCGTTGATTATCGGGCTCACGATTGTGGCTTTTGGAACGAGCTTTCCGGAATTGCTGGTGAGCCTGTCAGCCGCTTCCAAAGGGGCAACTGATGTGGTGATTGGCAACGTCGTTGGCTCGAATATTTTCAATATCGCGGTCATTCTGGGGATCACTGCTTTGATCCGTCCCCCCGGTGTTCATCTGGATGTGATCAAGCGCGAAATACCTATCATGATCGTGGTTTCCCTGGTTGGATTTGGACTCGTCTGGTACGGTCATATATCGAGGCTGGCCGGCATGGCTCTATTTCTGGGGCTATGTTTTTACGTCGTATTCTCCGTGCGAACGGTCAAAAAGGAGGTTGGCAGCGAAATGAGTGATGTCCCGGAGGTTGCCGCTATGCCATTCTGGCTTTGTGGCTCTCTCATCGGAATCGGGCTCACGGTTCTTATCGCTGGTTCCAATTTATTCGTGTTCGGTGCTGTTGCGACAGCGCGGGATTTCGGTGTCTCTGAAGCGGTGATTGGCCTTACTATAGTAGCAGGGGGAACGAGTCTTCCTGAATTGGCGACAAGCGCCGTCGCCGCCATCAAGAGAGAATCGGACGTTGCGATCGGGAACATCGTTGGCTCAAACATATTCAATATCCTCTGTATTTTAGGAATCTCATCATCGGTTCTGCCTTTGGAGGCCGGGGGGATCGGGCTCCGGGATGTGGGATTCATGACTGGATTAGCTATCCTTTTGCTCCCCTTTGCGTTCAGCCAGCGATTGATCTCGCGCTTTGAAGGTTTGGTGTTTCTCGCTATCTACGGAATCTACTTATCCATTCTTTGGCCGAAATGAGGTCGTCGAATCAATAGGGGGGAATGCGGTGCGGATCACCGGATTCCTGCTCGCTCCGGTCCGAAAGTCGAATGAATACTTAATTGACCGGCGGTGGCTCGACGGTTCCGGCTGCCACGGGTCATTCCGGGGAATGATGAAGGTAGCTTCTCTTTCTTTGGGGGGCGATAGGCCGGACGCCGGTAACGCGACGACAACGGAAAGCTGAGGTTCCGCAATTTTCCCGGAATTCGGAATTGTCAATCTGCGGTCTCTCTGTCAGTCTCCCGCTCTCTATGGAACTGCATCCGTTTTTGATTCTGTTTATCGGCGTCGCCGTGGTCATTGGCATGATTATCGGCATGAGGATCAACGCGTTTATCGCGCTGATCACTGCGGCGCTCGTGGTGAGTTTTCTTTCCCCGGGAGACGTGGCTGACAAGGTGTCCCGGGTCGCTTCGGCTTTCGGCGGAACGGCGGGCGGGATTGGAATTGTCATTGCCCTCGCTGCCATTATCGGGAAGTGCCTCATGGACAGCGGTGCGGCAGACCGGATCGTGCAGGCTTTTGTGAAAGCGATGGGGGAAAAGCGCTCGTCGATTGCGCTGAGCGGAAGCGGTTTTGTCCTTTCGATACCGGTATTCTTCGACACGGTTTTCTATCTGCTGGTTCCGCTGGCCCGCTCGCTCTACCGGAGCACGAAGAAGCATTATCTGAAATATGTCCTCGCGATTTCCGCCGGTGCTGCGGTGACGCATACTCTCGTGCCGCCTACTCCGGGTCCGCTTTTGATGGCGCAACAGCTCGACGTTGATCTCGGAACAATGATCGGCATCGGTGCGTTGATCGGGATTCCTTCCGCGATTGTCGGTCTGCTTTTCGCCGGTTGGCTCGACAAGCGAATGCCGATCGAGATGCGTCCTCTCCCGGGGGAGGAAGAGCAGGAGACTGCTGCGCCGACGGATCGCAAACTGCCGGGGCTGTTTGTCTCTCTTCTCCCGATTTTGCTTCCTCTTGTTCTCATCGGGATGAACACCGCCCTCGAAACAAGGGCCAACGGCGAGCGCGCAGCGCAGGTAAAAGCGGCGGATATCAAAGATGAAGCAGCCCTGCGTGCTGCGATCACGGGAGCGACGGAGGCTCCTCTCCTCGCTTTGAAAGAAGCGGGTGCGGGAGAAAGCGAAGATCTCCCCGCAGCGATCAATGCAGCCATGCGGGACCGGTCCGCTTTCGGGACGGGGAAGAGTCTGGGGCGGGCCAACCTGGCCATTGTTGAGCACGAAAACCGCAAGGCACTGGAAGCAGTCCTGCCGGAAACGGTGCTCGCCAATCACGTCTGGGATACTTCAGCGCGCAAAGCGGCGAATGTCAGCAAGCTCTACGGAAACGCGAACCTGGCACTTCTGCTTTCGGCTGTTGTCGCGGTGCTGCTGTTCGTCCGGAACTGTCGCCCTTCGAAAACGGAATTTTCTGAAATGATGGAGTCCGCTCTGATGAGTGGCGGTTTGATCATCCTCATCACTGCTGCCGGAGGTGCTTTCGGGGCCATGCTGGGTGTGGCCGGGATCGGGGAGGAGATTCAGAAACATTTTGCCTCGGCCGGCTCGAGTGTGGGCCTCGGCTTGCTGGCTCTCGCGTTCGTGATTTCGCTGGTCATGAAGATTGCCCAGGGTTCCACAACGGTCGCAGTGATCACCGCTTCAGGAATGATCGCGGCGATGCTGAACGGCGTCGAATTGAGCTTTCACCCCGTCTATCTCGCCACCGCCATCGGGGGCGGGGGACTGGTCGGTTCCTGGATGAACGACAGCGGTTTCTGGATTTTCTCCAAGATGAGCGGACTGACCGAAGCGGAGGCACTCAAGTCATGGACCCCGCTTCTCGCGATCCTCGGGGTGACCGCGTTCGTGATGAGCGTGATTCTCTCCTTCGTTCTACCGTTGGCGTAGAAACGAAGGATTGGAGGAGAAAAGGCTCTCAGGCGAGGAAGGTCGCGCGGCGCTTTCTGACGTCAGTCGCGATTTGTCGGACCATTTCCTCAGTCGTTTCCCAGCTCACGCAGGAGTCGGTAACGCTCACGCCGTATTCGAGCTCGGAGGGATCGGAATTGATTTTTT
>JAKSBG010000051.1 GCA_022361255.1 Verrucomicrobiales bacterium | reverse complement strand
TCACTGTCTCCCCCACGATTTTGGAATCAAGGCAAAGCATGTTATTCTGGAAGCGGGTTGATTCATGCACTGTCGCCCCCACGATTTTGGAATCAAGGCAAAGCAGTCAGGGCATTTCAGCTCTACGGGGATTGACTGTCGCCCCCACGATTTTGGAATCAAGGCAAAGCAAAACGTAGTGATCAATGTTGTAACCTTAAACTGTCGCCCCCACGATTTTGGAATCAAGGCAAAGCTCGCGGGGCACATGTCGCTATTTCTGTCAAACTGTCGCCACCACGATTTTGGAATCAAGGCAAAGCTTCTGGAACAAGGTCGTCGACATTGCCGTCACTGTCGCCCCCACGATTTTGGAATCAAGGCAAAGCACGGAAAGCCTGATGTTTCGCGCCGCGTCAACTGTCGCCCCCACGATTTTGGAATCAAGGCAAAGCGACATGGTAAGCAAGACCACAGCAGGGACTTCACCCGCTCACCACCGGCCATCTCGAACTCGCTCAATTTTGGTTTGTTCCCGGCATTCTGAGCTGGTGGGATTCACTCATCATCGCGGCTGCCAATCTCGCCGATTGCAAAGTAATCTACACTGAGGATCTCAATGCCGGTCAAAGGTATGGCAATGTCAGGGTGCTCAATCCGTTTGCGGATCGATCAGACATCGAAAAATAGATTCCTGCTCACCAATCCCTTCACGGCGGCGCGGATTGAAAATCCGGCAAATCGAAAGAACATCGGGAAACCTCACCGCCCCAGCTCGACTCCGAACCAGAACCCCCAGTCGCCGCCGTTTCCATCGCCGGCGTCTTCGGTGATCAGTTCGAGTTCCGCCGCTCCCCTCACATCAACCTCAAAGCGTTCGGTCTGATTCGGTTTCAGCGTTTTGCTGCGAAAGACCTCTTTCCCGTCCGCCCGGATCACGCAAACGACGCTGCCTCCCTGCCGCCGTGGCATTCCGGCGAATCCGGTCACGGTTTTCCAGTTGCCACCTATTTCATACCGGTGCCGGGCCGGGGCGTGCGCATAGATTCCGGTTTGGTAAATCCGACCCCCTGACGCGAGGATCGGCGAGTCCGGATGCGGAACGAAGTCGTAGGCAGGCTCCTGCCAACCTACTGCTGCGGAGACAGGGCTCAGTCCCGAAAGAGGAAACACCTT
This sequence comes from Verrucomicrobiales bacterium, assembly GCA_022361255.1. Lineage (GTDB taxonomy): Bacteria > Verrucomicrobiota > Verrucomicrobiia > Verrucomicrobiales > DEV007 > Arctic95D-9. The sequence goes on along the minus strand of JAKSBG010000051.1, from coordinate 23,242 downwards.
AGTATCCTTCGCGATGTTCTCTTCCGGAACGGGCTTTCCCTCCCCTTTGACGGCGCGGAGGAGGGAGCGGGCCACTTCCCTCGTGGATTCCCGGGTCAGATCGCTGACAAGCGCTTCCGCCGCAGCGAAATCCCTTTCCCGGACTGCGTGGGAAAACTCTGTCAGTTCCAGGGTGGTTTCCATCAGGGAGATGTCGACCTTTCCGTTCTTTCCGATGCGGTAGGCGCCTGCCCACCGCGAAGTCGCACCGTTCGCCATCAGGGCAATGAGACGCACTTCCCCGACCATGCCGATCTGCCGGGGCCAGGTTGCGAAACAGTCGATGGAAAAATTCCCCTCCTCATCCGGAACCGTGGCATGCGTTTTGGAATCGTAGTCTCCGCCGCCCTCCGGATCGAGGTACGCCAAGACCGCATAAACGGGGACCGGCGCGGAAACCTTTCCCGAGAGAGCAAAGGACAGATCTGTTGGCGACACTCCCATTTCAGAAAATTCTGCTGCGGCCGGGAGGTTCATTCCTTTTACCGATCCCGAGAATTGCGGGTGGGAGGCAAGACGCAAGGCGTGAGCAAGAGTGATAAACGAACCCTTCCCTTCGTTTCGCAGCTGGTCGAAATAGGTGCGGTTCCCGCTTCCCATGAGCGCGGTCCCGCGAGCCTCTTTTTCATCCCGTCGTTCGCGGCAATGGGGAAGGCCGAGGGCGTGCCCGAGCTCGTGTGCGATCCCGCCGATGAAGATGGAATTGTGTTTGCCCAGGGAAATCTTTCCATACTCCCCGTCATCGATGATCGGCTCCGTGAGCGGAATGTTTTTCGTGTCGAGCTCAGGAGAATCGAGCTGCCAGGCGGTACCACGCCGGTGATTCCCGCTGGCATAGTAGGGACTTTTGTGGCGAAAGACTTTTGTCTCCGGATCCCAGTCAGAGAGGTTGGTGAAGATCAATACGGTCTCTTTGTCAGGATTGATTCCAGCCTCTTTCAGGACCGGCCAGCAGTCCTTTTTGACCCGTTGCCCCTCCGGCTTTCGGTAATCGGAAAATGGTGCGTCTCCTTTGGCGAGATGAACCCTGATCTGACCTTCCCCGGTTCGGTCAAAGTGAATCGTGCGTCGTCCCAATCCGTGGCGCTCCATTTCATCCGCATAAAAATCCTGAATGTGCTCGAGCATGCGGGGGATCCGGTGTTCATACCCCGCTGCGTAATCCCGGTCAGCCGGACGCCAGTAAATGACGTGGAGCTTGCGGTTTCCCGGTTCCGGATTGCCCGCGTGGTAGGCATCGAGAATGGCGCGGGCCTCCGCCACGATTTCTTTTTCCCCGTCGAGAGCCGGGAGATTGAAAACAGACAAATTCAGCAGAATTCCCCATACAATACCAGCGCGCATCCCCCGATTGTAGCGAATAGCGGGATAAAAACGAAAGCACCAATTCGGGCATCGCGGATGCGCCAAAACTGTCACGCGGTTTTTATTGACCACTTCAAGAAAAACCACCTACCGATACAGGAAATGAGTGAAATACCCGAATCATCCGCCGCACGCCGGCTCACGGCCTATTCCTATCTTGTTGCGTTTGCCAACGACGGGACGCTCGACGAAGCGGAATTACAACTGCTCGAGAAGATGGCGCTGGAGGACGGCGTCATCGATGAAGAGGAGAAGCGGGTTCTCGAACTGCTGTTCAACCGGGTATCCAAAGAAACCGTTTCGGAAGCGGTCTGGAAAGAGATCAATCGTTTCCGCGACGAGCACGACATCGGCTGAGATCGGGCTACCCGATCAGTTCTTTCACGACGTGCCCCTCGACATCGCTGAGGCGGACGTCGCGACCGGCGTGCCGGTAGGTCAAATCCTCGTGTTCGATTCCCATGAGGTGCAGGACGGTGGCCCAGAGGTCAAAAATATCCATCCTGCCGTCGACGACGTGATATCCGAATTCGTCCGTCGCTCCGTAGACGGTGCCCGCAGCACAGCCGCCGCCGGCCATCCAGATGCTGAAGCCGAAGGGATTGTGATCACGACCGTTGCTTCCCTGGGAAAAAGGCGTCCTGCCGAATTCCCCCGCAAAAATGACCAGCGTCTCGTCGAGCAGACCACGCTGTTTCAGATCGACTAACAAACCCGCAATCGGCTGATCAACCTGCTCTGACATATTTCCGTGCCCCTCTTCGAGACCGCCGTGCTGGTCCCACGGGTTCGCCGCCTGACTCCCGCCCGGCTTTTGTGGCAAACACGTCAGCTCAATGAAACGAACTCCTCTCTCGACAAGCCGACGGGCGAGGAGAGCCTGGTGCGCATACCCCTGCGTCATCGGATTCTTCGCATCGAATCCATAGAGGCTCCTGGTGGCCTCCGACTCGCCACTGATGTCGCAAAGCTCGGGGACAGCAGACTGCATCCGATAGGCCGTTTCATAATTCCGGATCGCCGCCTCGACGCCGTCATCCTGTTTCACCCTCCCGGAAAACCCGCGGTCGACGGAGCGGATGAAATCAAGCCGCGATCGCTGCAGCTGATCACGCTCCCGGGGCAGCACATTCCGAACCGGCTCATTCGCATCGACCTGAATGATGGACGCCTGGTGTTCAGCGGGGAGAAAGCCGCTGCTCCACTGGCCAACCCCACCGTGAGGAATTCCCGAAGGCCCGCTGCGGAGGACAACATATCCGGGCAGATTACTGTTCTCTGTCCCGAGACCATAGCTGCACCAGGCCCCGGCGCTGGGATGTCCGATAAAAGGAAAACCGGTGTGAAAGGCAAAATTTCCCTGTGCGTGCTCGTTCACCGCACTGGTCATCGACCGCACCACGCAAAGATCGTCGGCGCAACTCTTGCGGAGGTAGGGGAACAAATCAGATACCGGAATCCCGCTTTCCCCGCCCGGAGAAAAATCAAAGGGACTGCCGAAGATGTTTCCGTTGTTGTTGAACTGGGTACGCTCCACCTTTACCGGCATCGGTTTCCCGTGCATTTCACGGAGACGGGGCTTCGGGTCGAAGGTATCAACGTGGGAAACACCTCCCGACATGTAACATAGAATGACGTGTTTCGCCTTCGGCCGGAAATCGGGCTGACGCTTGCGCTTCACGGCTGAGATCGCACCGAAGGAATTCGACGCCGCAAGCCCTGACAAAGCCATCATTCCAAAACCGGAGGAAACCCGGTTCAGCATGTCACGGCGGGAAATAGCGGGGTGAGGATTCATATATTTTTGCCTATTTTGATTAGGGGGCATTCGTGACCGTTTTCTCTTTTCACAGCGCCGGGTCAGTACAGATAGATAAACTCTTTCAGGTTGAAGATGGCGTGAGCCAGGTCCCGCCACGGCAACTCCTCCGGCGAAACATCTGAATTCGCTTTTTCCGCAGATGCGATGCGGGTCTCGAGGGATTTCACCGCGGCTTCCAACTGTTCTTTCTTCGCTCTCTCCTGTGCGGAGAGAGAGCCGACAACCTCCCGTTCCGTAACAAAAATCGGATTCCCACCGGAAATGGCAGCGATCTCAGACTCCGAAAGGGCTTTGTCAAAAAGGCGCGCTTCGTAGATGCGCCCGCGAAGGGCGCGATTGCCATTGGTGGAGGTGCCATGTCGAATCCCGAAAACGACTTCCGTATCGCCCGCTTCGAAAGCCTGCAGCTCCGCTTTCCGGATTGCTTTTCCGATCGGTTTCCCGTCGCGGTAGCCGCGAATCGTTCCGTCCTTTTCGTAAACAAAGGCGAGCCGCACCGCCCGGTCTGCGGCCTCGTTGTCCGGATCACCGCCGAAGTCGAGGGTGCGCTTGTGATTGTTGCTTCCCGCGAGCCATTGTTTCTCCGCTCTCTCCGCAAAGACGATACTGTCAAAGAGAATGCCCCGCCGGTCCTGCACCGTGATGACTCCGCCGCCGCGCTGATCGAGGGTATCGAGTTCGACAAGCGCCTCGATCGTTTTCTCCGTCAACTTCGTTTCGACCGGATCCGTCCTGACAAAACCACCTCCATCGACGACAAGCGCACCGTCTTCAATGCGGGCTGTGCCGACGGCCGCCCCTTTGAGTCCACGAATCGAGTCATGAAAATCCCTCTCAAAATCCCAACTGGCGAAGGGCGCCACCGATACGGCTGGAGTTTCCCCTTCCGGTCGTTCCGGAAAACGGGCTTTTTTCTCCGCCAGCAGTTTCTGCCGCACCGGTTCGAGAAGGGCATCCAGTTTACGGCGCAGATCTTCCCGTTTCTCTTTCGAGAGATCGAGTTCTTCTCTCTGCGACTTGTGCTCTCCACGCGACGTATAAAGAAAACTGCGTGCTGCTGTTTTCTCCTGTTCTGTGGGCGGGCGGTTCAGCGCACTCAGAAAAAGGGAATCAATCTTTTCCTCCTCTGTGGCATCAGCCTGCAGTCCCTTCGCGCGGAGCCCTGCCTGACGCAGGGGGAAGGAGTCATTTAACAACGTCAACGACTGCGCCGGAACATTGGTGCTGTTGCGGCGGCCCACCGTGGTTGCAGGAGTGGGAAAGTCGAAGGTCGTCAAAAGCGGGTCGAGCGAGTTTCTCCTGACCCTGACATACACAGAACGACGCGGTGCATTGCCGTCGACCGGAGCACCATACCGGGTCGCGTCGAGATTCCCGGCAACTGACAGCATTGCATCGCGAATTGCCTCGGCCTCGAGTCGTCTTACCGAAAAATGCGAGAGGAGGCGGTTGTCCGGATCCGTTTCCGCCGCCAGTTGTGAAGGCGTGCTCTCCTGCTGCCATGCGTGTGTGAGCAGTAATTCCCGGATCAGCTCTTTCATCGACCAGTCCCAGTCCGTGCGCAGCCGGTCTGCCAGGTAATCGAGCAATTCCGGATGAGACGGCTTCTCTCCGAGGCGGCCAAAATTGTCGGCTGTTGCGACGAGACCGTTTCCAAAGAGGTGGTGCCAAATCCGGTTTACGATCACCCGTGCGGTAAAAGGATTGTCCTCCCGCAACAGGTCGCGGGCAAAAGCGAGGCGCCCCTGTTCCGCTGCGGGATAGGGCGAGTCATCAATCGCTTCGAGAAAGCGGCGCGACACTTTCTCGAGCGGTTGCTTGTGATTGCCGCGATCGTAGAGAGGCTGATCGATATCCGGGCGGTCTACCAGTCCGGGAGCATAAGTCGGTGTCGGGATTTCGGATTCGAGGGCGCGATATTCCGCCACCTTCCCTGACAGATCGGCAGGGGCATCTGTGATCGAGTTCGGCAACAGCCCGAGCTGCAGGGATTCATCGAGAAACAGAGCTGTTGCGTCATCGACCGGTCCGGCCTTCCACCGCTTCACGGCATCAATCAAAGCCGTCTTCCACGCCTCTTCGATATCATTCCAACCCTCGCGGTTTTCGGCAAGGACAAGCAGAGGCTCCAAAGCCTCTGTGTCGGGAAGGGACGGTCGGGAGCTTCCCTTTTTCACGAGAAATGCTTCGCGAATGCCATACCAGGAGCGCTCCTTCTCCTTCACCAGAATCGGAGCGTCCCCGGCCGTAGCGAGCTCGAGGTGAATGGTGTCGCCGTTCCAGTAATCGACTTTGTTGTAGGCCGTCCAGTTCCAGTTTCCCGACTCAAGGTTGGTTACGGGATATACGGTGCCGCGACGGGGATAATGCTGCACTGCAAAGCGGGCCGAGCCTCCGTCTCCGGCGATGTGGAGATAGAGATCATATTCCCCGTCCAACTCGAGCGGTGGAGATGCCGCGAGACCCCGGTGCTTTGTCGAGAGTCGGGAAGAGAAAAGTCCGGCGGGAAAAATTCGCTCGACCACTTTTTTCCCGTCTGTAGAAAGAAGAAACTCACCGGCCGCAGAGGGAACGGCGGAACTCCCTTCCCCAACCTGCGTCCAGCGCGATACTTCTTCCGGATCGGAGAGATCCCAGCGCTTGCGAACCGAACCATCCTCCAGCCTTTTCTTCGCCTCCGCCGACTCCCGGCGATGTTTTTCTGCAATCGCCCGGAAGGATCCTCCGGGGTTGTCGCTTTGTTGAAGGTGGGAAAGGAATTTCCCGGCGGGAGAAGTGGGTTTGTCAGGCAAGTCCCGGCCTTGCAGAGACAGGGGGTTTTTCTGCAGGTGGCTCATCCAGAAATCTGCGATTTCGTTTTGAATTGCCGGCTTTCGCTCTTCCAGTTTGTCGCGGTTTTTCTCGAGGATTCCCGGTGCATCGACAGGAACTGTCGCGGGAAGGTCGGAGGTGAAAATTCCAAACAGCGCATAGAAGTCCGCCTGACTGATCGCATCGAATTTGTGATCATGGCAACGGGCACAGGAAACGGTCAGGGCCTGAAAAGCTTTCGTGACGGTGTTGATCTGGTCATCGGTAAAACGCACCCGCTCGTCGAGCGCGTCGGTCGGGGCAAATCCGTGAAACACCATGCGGAGGTGGGCAATCCCGATGGCGCTTTCGTTGATCTCCAGATCCGGATTCACTCTCGGATTTTCGATGAGATCACCGGCGAGGTGCTCCATCACGAGCTGATCGTAGGGGACGTCGGCATTGAGAGCACGGATGAGGTAGTCGCGATACTGATGAGCATGAGGAATGACAGGATCTCCCTCGCTGCCGTGCGTTTCCGCGTAGCGCAGCCAGTCCATCCAGTGGCGGGCCCATTTCTCCCCGAAACCGGGATCAGCGAGAAGAAAGTCGACTTCTGATTGAATTGCCTTGTCAGGATCCGCCTCCCATTCGGCCAGAAAAGCTTCTGTCCGTTCCGCTCGCGGCGGCAACCCGATGAGAGTAAAATGGAGACGTCGAACCAGAGTTCGCGGATCGGTCCGGTCGGAGAACGTCAGCCCCGCTTCATCAAGTCGCGCTTTTAAAAATGCGTCGACAGGTTTCTTCACCCCTTCCACCTCCGGCACTCCGGGGCGCTGAATCGGCTGGAAACTCCACCAGCCTTTTCTCCGGTCGCGAACGGCGGTCCAGTTCGTGTCGGTTTCCAGCTGCTCTTTTGAAGGTGGCGCGTCGCGGGGATCGGCGGCCCCGTCTGCAATCCATTTGCGAAAATCGGCGAGCACTGATTCCTCCAGCTTCGCCCCGGCTTTCGGCATTTGGAGATCCTCGATTTCATGCGCAATGCTCTGGAGAAGCAGGCTTTTCTCGGGGTTTCCCGGAAGGACAACAGGGGCACCGGAGTCTCCTCCTTTCTCCCAGCCGGACCGCGTGTCGAGCAACAGGCCGCCTTTTGCTTTTGTTGCTTCGGAATGACATTCGTAGCATTCCTGCGCGAGAATCGGACGAATTCTGGATTCGAAAAACTCGATCTGCTCCGGAGTGGGATTTCCGAAAACGGAACCTGGCGAACCCGAAACGAGAAAGACCGCGGTCAATGAGGAAAAAAAGATCTTCATCCGGTTCGAAGGCGATTGGAAATGTTGTCGGCAGCATGGCGGCAAAGAATGCCAAACCGGGAAAAGTCTTCTTCCTCCATCCTCGCAATCGGAGCCATCACCGTTACGGCCCCAAGCGGTTGACCGTAGGCGTCAAAAATGGCGGCAGCGGCACAGTGTATGCCCTCGACGCCTTCGGCGCGGTCAACGGCATAGCCACAGGCACGGATCTCTTCCAACTCGCGTTCGAGATCGCTTCGCTTGTGCAATGTTGTATCGGTGAACTTTTTGAGCCGGCCTCCGCGCTCGCGAAACCATTCGTCGCGCTTTGCCTCATTCCAGGCTGCGAGAATCGCTTTTCCGGGAGCGCAGGAATAAAGAGGCACCCGCATCCCCACCTCCCCGAGAACCTGCAGGGACTGCGTCCCCCGGAACTGTTCGAGAACAAATCCTTTCCCTCCCACTTCTATGAGGAGCTGCGCGGTTTCCCCCGTTTCATCGCGAAGGTGGCGAAGGGATTCCTGTGAACAGAAAACGAGACTCCGGTCACCGGTGCGCGGCGAAGTGAGGTCAAGAATCCGGTTGGAGAGCGTGTAGGCTTTGTTGTCTTCCCGCTGCACCGCGAACCCCATCGCCACCGATGTCTTGAGAATGCGGAACACGAGATTCTGGGTGAAACCCGACTCGCGAGCCGCATCGGTCGCCGTAATCCCTTCCGGATGCCGGGACAGCAGATCGAGCAGAGCAAGGGTCTTCGCACCGGTCGGCGAAGGCATTGCATCGAGATCAACCGCAGCGGATGCCGTTTCGACTCCCGGGGAAAGTAGAGAAGGACTCTTCATATAAATTCGTAAAAGAGAATATTGTCTCAAATACGAATATATGAAAATGGCGCAATTGAGGGGCGAAGGACAGCCCCCCTTATTTCCCTACCGACCTGACAGGGTTGAGTCGATGACCGGACAGGGTTCAGTCCCTGACCTGACCCTGTTTACTTTTTCTTCGCCCTCGGATTTCCTTCCGGCCAGTGGATTTTGTCGAGTTCCGCCCACTGCTCTTCTGTGATCCGTCCAGGCTCGCGGCTCCCGGCGCCCTCCTGCTTTGTGAGTTTGTCTCCCAGCTCCGCGCGGGCGGCTTCGACGTATTTCATCAGTTCGGCGACTTTTTCCGGATTGGCAGCAGCGACATCTTTGCTTTCCCCGATGTCTTCCGCGATGTGATACAGCTCCGTCCCCGCTTTGTTCTGCTCGTATTTCACGGGAAGTCCTTCCGTGCCGCCGTCACGTCCGTTCAGGCTTCGATAAGAATGAGGCAAAACCAGCTTCCATCCGTTGCTGACGACGGCATGAAGCTCATTCTGCTTGTAGTAGATCCAGTAGGCGTCATGAGGATTTGCAGCCCCGTCTTCTCCCGCCAGAACCGGCCAGATGTCTTTGCCGTCGATATCTTTCTCCGGCAGCTCCGCGCCGATCAAATTCGCGAGGGTGGGAAGAAGATCGATATTCATTCCCGCAGTGTCGCAGACCGTTCCCGCACGAATTTTCCCGGGCCAGCGCATGATGCAGGGTTCGCGATAACCGCCCTCCCAGGCCGTTCCTTTTCCCTCGCGAAGCGGACCGGATGATCCGGCGTGCGTTCCGTAGGAAAGCCAGGGCCCGTTGTCGCTGGTGAAAATGACGAGCGTGTTCTCATCAAGTCCATTCGTGGAAATCGCGTTCAGAATTTCCCCGACAGACCAATCGATCTCGGCGATGACATCCCCGTAGATCCCGTTTTCGGTCGTACCGGCAAAACGATCACTGACATAGAGGGGAACGTGCGGCTGTGGATGAGGCACGTAGAGAAAGAAAGGATTCGTGCGATTCCGATTGATGAAATCGACGGCTTTTGTCGTCAGCCAGGTAGTCAGCATTTTCTGGTCATGCTCGTCAGCCGTCCGGAGCCGTTCGTTCCCGTCAAAGAGCGGCAGCGGAGGGAAATGCTTTGCGGTCGGGTGCTCCGGCCACATGTCGTTGGAGTAGGGAATGCCGAAATACTCATCGAATCCGTGCTGCAGAGGCAGAAATTTCTCATGATCCCCGAGATGCCATTTTCCGAAAATGGCGGTGGCGTAGTCCCTGCTTTTAAATACTTCGGCGAGCGTAGTCTCTTCCGGATTGATCCCGTGGCGGCTCCCCGGTCCGAGTGCCCCGTGCATTCCGAGACGATTCGGATAACAGCCCGTCAGCAATCCGGTTCTCGAAGCAGAGCAAACCGCCTGGGCCGCATACCACTGAGTAAAGCGCCTTCCCTCCGCAGCCATGCGGTCGAGATTCGGGGTTTCGTAGCCTTCCGCGCCGTAGACACCAACATCCCCATACCCCTGATCGTCGGTGAAAATAATGACGACATTGGGCGGTCTTTCTTCAGCGGAGAGAGAGTTCGAGGAGAAAAGAACACCAAAAACGGCAAGCAGGGTAAGAAATCGGTGGGTCATGAGTGAGGGAATACCACGAAACGGGATTCTTCGCGACGGCGCATTTCCTGATTCTTTGTGAAACGCTTCCGGAGAAAAAGTTTAGTAACCGGTTAGAGGGAGAGAATCTCCCCGGAGTCACGCTTTTTCATCCTTTGCTCACACCCCCTGCCGAATGAACACTCCAGAACCCAGCCCTGTCCCGCCGGAAACCAGAGAAGACCCGGGACTTCACCCTCCTCTGTTCCGCCAGGGCAACAGGCTTTTTGTCGCGACCGGAGCCGCTCTTCCGAATGATACCTGCATCCGCAGCGGGCACCCGGCGAAAAAGGTGATCACGAAAACTCTCCGCAATCCCTGCAACCCGATGACATGGTTTGGCGGACAGGCCAGGGTGGAGATCGGTCTCTGCAAAAAACACCTTGAGGGCTACTACATCGCCCTCGCCCTTACCGGATCTCTGCTTGTTCTCGGGATCGTCTTTCTCATTACGGGGATCGTTTCCAAAAGCATCGGAGTCTCCGCTTTCGGACTTCTCGGAATGCTTGGGAGCGGCATCTTTCGCGCAGCAGTCCCCATCCGGACTCCGAATTCGAAGGCCGAACCACTGGAAATTTGCGGTGCCGACGGGAAATACCTGCAGAACATTCCCGAATGGCAGGGAGACGTTCCCAATCGATAAGCGCAGAAGTGCCGGCCTCTGAATTTGCTTGTCTCTCCGCCTTCCACGGTCAATTGTCCCCTTGTGTTCCAGGTAATATTCAACGAAATCAGTGCTGCCGAGATTTCCCAGCTCCCCACGCTGGAGCAATTGGAGGTTCTCAATGAATTCAAGGTGCGACCGGAAGACCTCGAAGGGCTTGAAGAAAAGGACCACGACTCCCCTTTCGGTCAAATTGAGCGGGACGGAAAGACTCTCTACCGCTACCGCGCCAGCGATGTTCGCCTCTATTTCGAAGTGTCCGATGACCACCAGTCCGTGATCGTTCACCGCGTTCTCAACCGGAACACGTTTCAGGACTTTCTCTTTCGAGCCAATCTCCCGGTCGGTGATGAAGAGGACGCGCTCGCCAACTCCAAACAGTTCTGGGAACTGATCGAAGAAGGGGAGAAAGCCCGTCGCGTCTAGGAAAACGCGGGAAAACAGGGATGTTCCCCCTTCCCGGAAAATAATCGGCGGAAATCCCCGGCGTGTTCCACTTGACGAATCGAAATCCTGCGCCATTTATCGGGGAATTTTTCCGCTGGAAACCGTGCGTCATATGCGTGACACTTGGCGCTATCATTCATCCGGGCTAAGTGCCGGGTGTCGCTCCAACGGAGTGAATCAATTGAAACTCAAACGCATCGAATCGCCGTGGACTTCAAAGACATCAAAAAAATCGTCGAACTCATGGATGAGCACGGACTCTCGCAGTTCAAGCTCCAGCAAGAGGACACGAAACTGGAGTTAAAACGCGGAGGTGACATTGATGTCGCTGCCGTACAGTCACTCCTTGCCGCAGCTCCCGCCCCGCAATACCAGCCTATGCCTGCCCCGGCTCCCGCAGCAGCAGGCAGCGCTCCCGCAGCAGCGGCCGCTCCCGCAGAAGAGGGAGGCCTACCCGCCGGCGTCGAAGAAGTTGCCTCCCCGATGGTCGGAACATTCTACACTGCGGCATCTCCTGACTCCGATCCGTTCGTAAGTGTTGGAGACAAAATTTCTGCGGATACCACAATTTGCATCGTCGAGGCGATGAAAGTGATGAACGAGATCAAGGCCGAAATCAGCGGTGAAATCGTTGAGGTTCTGGTCGAAAACGGAACAGCCGTGCAATACGGCGAGCCGCTTTTCCGGGTGAAAACGGCCTGATATTTCCTTTCCCGGAAAGGTATCAACAGCTGACGAAACACAAGCAGGATCCATCATGTTCAAAAATATTCTCGTCGCCAATCGGGGCGAAATCGCCCTGCGGGTGATCCGCGCCGCCAAAGAACTGGGAGTGCGAACCACAGCCGTTTACTCCGAAGCGGACGTTGATTCCATGCATGTCCACCTTGCGGATGAAGCGGTCTGCATCGGACCCGCATCCAGCGCCGATTCCTACCTGCGTATGGAATCGATCCTTTCGGCGGCTGAAATTGCCAATGTTGATGCGATTCATCCCGGATACGGATTCCTCTCTGAAAACCCCCGGTTTGCGGAGCTTTGTGAAAGCTGCAACGTGAAATTCATCGGGCCTTCCGCTGAAGTGATCGCGCTGATGGGCGACAAAAACCAGGCCCGTGCGACAGCAACCAAATACGGTGTTCCGGTAACTCCCGGTTCCGAGGGAATCGTCGAATCGGAAGAGGAAGCAATCAAGATTGCCGAGGAAATCGGCTTTCCGGTAATGATCAAGGCCAGCGCCGGCGGCGGTGGTCGCGGAATGCGCCCCGCTCTGAACAAAGCCTCTTTTGTGAGCGCCTTCCACGCGGCGCGAAGTGAGGCCGAAGCCTGCTTCGGTTCTTCCGACGTCTACATCGAGAAGCTCGTCGAAAACCCCCACCACGTCGAATTTCAGATTGTTGCGGACTCACACGGAAACGTGAAAGAGCTCGGCGAGCGCGACTGCTCGATGCAGCGACGCAATCAGAAAATCATCGAGGAAACGCCGTCTCCGCTCATCAGTGACGACCTGCGGAAAAGAATGGCTGAGGCCTCCGAGTCACTCGTGAAAAACATCGGCTACGAAAACTGCGGCACGATCGAATACCTTGTCGACGACAAGGAGAATTTCTACTTCATGGAGATGAACACCCGGATTCAGGTGGAACATCCCATTACCGAGGAAGTTCGCGGATGCGATCTCATCAAGGAACAAATCCGGGTTGCCGCCGGCGCCAAGCTTTCTGAGCATGTCGTCGACAGTGAACCCCGCGGGTTTTCCATCGAGTGCCGGATCAACGCCGAGGACCCCTACAACAATTTCGTTCCCAGCCCCGGCAAGATCAATCTGTTCTACGCCCCCGGCGGACGCGGCGTCCGCGTTGACACTCACGTCTACAGCGGATACGAGGTGCCACCACACTACGACTCCATGATCGCCAAGCTGATCGTTACCGGAGCGACTCGCGAAATCGCAATCGCCCGCATGATTCGCTCGCTCAATGAGTTCGTGATCAAGGGAATCAAGACGACGATCCCGTTCCAGGTTTCCATTCTCAAGCACAACGCTTTCCGAACCGGCAATTACAACATTGCCTGGGTCGAGAAATTTCTCGCGACTGAACCCGGTCCGCCCGACGTTCCCGAGATCATGCTGGAAGAGGACTGATCACAGTCGTGCTGCGGTGCAGGCAAACCCGCAGGCATCTTTTTGTACGGGGAAGTGGGATGGTAAGTCCCGCCCCACCCGCATCGAAAGGTTGTTTTCCCACCGAACATTCTCGACTCCCGTGATGCGTTGACTTCATAGTGGAGCCATGCTGAATCAATGGCTTCGCGGTACTGCAGCAATCTCGGTTACCATCCTCGTTGCTTTCGACTTACCCGCTAAAGAAGGCGAGCGGGTTCAACTCTGGGACACCACATTGCGCTGCCTTGCCCCCCTTGCCCGCGAGGCGCGGGAAGGAAGCGGTCCTCTCGACCTGAATCAGGCTTTTTTCGACGGTCCGTTTCGCTTGCCGAAGACACCGGCCGAACTGCCGAAGTGGCTGACAGAAGGCGATCATTTGACCGGTTCCGGGTATGACAAATTGCTCGGAGAAGGATACCGCTGCGCCTCGGTCTTCGATGACCGCGAAGCGGAAAGATGCTTCCGCGCCTGCATCCACCTCGCTCCGCAGCGGCCCGAAGCTTTCCTGGGGCTTGCCGTCGTGAACGCGGGCCAACCACGCCGGTTTCAATGTTTTTTCGATGCCGCCGAAGAGAGACTGAAAAATTCAGACAAGAAACTGCGAATCCGGGCAGACGCGGTAGCAACATTGCCCGGAGGGAAAGTGCCGAACGCTGCGGGATGGCTGAAATCGATGCAGACAATTCTTGCGGATTCTTCCGACCCGTTTGCCGCGATTATCTTCCTCCGGAGTGCCGTCCTGCGCGCCGGAGTTGGTCAATTGGAAGAGGAAGCCACTGCCACCGCGAGGGAAGTGATAGAACGTTTCCCCAACCTGCCAGCGGACCACTTCAGAGCCGTTCTCTCTCCGGACAAACCGGTTCCCGGTTCCACCGCCATCACATCCGCCCTGCCGCTGCGAATCCTCGCCGATGTCGCTTTCGAATCAGGAAATCCGGAAGCCTCTGCACATTTGCGGTCGCACTCTCTTGCGGCGGAGAAAGCGCGACTGGCCCGTATCGGCACTACGATGTCCGAAGCCTCGCTTTCCATGGGAACCACGATGCATGACCAGCTGAGACTGATGCTGGCATCCAATCCCGATGAGGGGGTCGCTCTCGCTCAGCAGGCCCTGCTCTGGCCACGTGACGGCTACTCCGTCGGGAGACGGTATCGGAATCTACAGCGCGAGGATTCGCTCTGGGTGGTGGCCCGCAGATTTCTCGCCGAAGAAGCATTGCGGAATACAGGCCGGGTGCAGATTGATGAACTGCCCCGTGGATTCTTCCCGGCAGATCGAGCGGAATGGTTTGCCTGGAAGACGGTGGAGGAATTCGGAGCAGAAGGAAATTTTGCTATCTGGCTCACCGCTCTCCGACGGGAACGGGATCGCAGCGGACTGACGGAAGCGGTCGAGAACTTCGTCGGATGGAAATCGGGTGAAATCGATGAACCTCCTGCTCCGTTCCCCGGCATCCCCCCGGAACTCTTCGGCGCCGAAGTCCCGGAATTCGGCGCTTCGCCAACCGCAGAGTTCACTATTCCGGATCTCGCTCCACTGAGTCGGGTTGCTCCGGATTTCTCTCTTCCCGACGCTTCGGGAGGTCACAAGAGCATCCGCGAATACCGCGGGCGACCGGTCGTGGTGATCTTTTTTCTCGGCGGCGGTTGTCTCCACTGCGTGGAACAACTGACCGCGTTCGGCCCGTGGCACGAGCGTTTCGCGGAAGCGGGGGTGGACCTGCTCGCGGTCAGCACCGACAAAATTGAGTATTTGTCAGAGACGTTTTCGCAAACCGATTTTCCTGCGGAAAAATTCCCGATTCCAATTCTGTCGGACAGCGAGCTGAAGGTATTCCGCTCCTGGGGGGTCGTCGACGAATTTCAGGACAGAGCCATCCACGGGACCTTCTTTGTCTCACCGGAAGGGAAAATCCTCTGGCAGGAAACGGGCAACGCCCCCTACATGCATCCCGACTACCTGCTCTGGGAGGTCAAGCGATTGATGAAAGAAGAGCAGGGCTAAGAAAAAGGAGATTCCCCGCCGGGAGGAATCTCCTTAAGTCTGAAAACTTTCTTCAACACAGCCTCAGTGACCGTGGCCGGCGTGGCTTCCACCCTGGCCACCAAACTGAATCTGAATTTGCAACCATGCTGCGTGCTCGCTTCCGATCGTCTCGCTCTGCACGTAATCATACTGCAATCTGGCGCGGACGCGGTCTCCGGGACCCATATAGGTCGTAAGCGCAGGGGAAATCCGATGACGATCATCCAGTTCTGCGATCTCCACGTCCGAAATCCAGTCGTGGCGCAGAGACAGAGTCGTCACATCCGTAATGCCCCAGTGCACACTCGTGGATAGACCCTGGTCGTCAAAATCGATCATATCTCCGTCCTCGGTGTAACCTGTAACGTCGCGGGTCATAAATTCGGTGCGCAACATTACTGCACCGGAACAGAAACTCGGGTAGCCACTTCCGTGATCGTGACCGTTCCAGACTTTTTGAAGTCCAACACCGAAGGCGTGAGTGTCTTCACCCCAACCGTTTTCCCCGGTAGCAAACGAAGTGCTCGCCGTGAGGCCGTCGTCGAAAGGAAGGTGAAAACGATAATCAACAGAAAAAACGTTGTCGTTGAAGCCCGCGTCATCAGCTTCGAGGTGGTGATGCTCTTCGTCGTGTTCCTCCTCTTCATGATGGTCATCCTCGTCACCGTGGTCATCATGATCGTCGTGCTCATCATGATGCTCTTCGTGCTCTTCCTCACCGTGGCCATGCGCGTGTGCGTGGCTGTGAGTGCGAACTCCACCTGCCGCGAGTGTAAGCAAACCTCCGTTTCCGGGAGTCTTAATCATGATTTCACCACCTTGTGTCAGGAGGTGCCCTTCGTTCAGCATGCGTGAGTTTACATAGTTGTGGTTCACAAAATCCCAGGCATGCAAATGTTGGTCAGCCAGAAATCCAAAACGGTTCAAAAACTGTCCCCCACCGATAGTGAGCCAGTCATTCACGTGGTAGTGAAGATAGGCTTCTTCAAGTTCCGCTTCCCACACGCGATCTTCGCCCTGAAAGCCGACACCAGTCATAAAGCCCTCAAGCTGATCGCCAAATTGAAACCTCAAATCCAGATCGAGAGCCTGAATTCCGAACTCATTCAATGGATCATGTTCCGAAGTGGCAAAATCTCCCGGATTCGCTCCCGGCTCAAAAACTCCACCCGTTCCAATCACATAGAGGGTCGGGAAAAGAAAGCCGCCAACATTGGCGCCTTCACCCATGTATTTCTCGAGTCCTCCGGCTTCGTATTCAAAAACCTCCTCTTCCTCCCCCTGGGAAAAAGCGGAGTAAGTGAATAGAGATAACAGGGCTATTCCGGCAATTAACGGTCGAATGTGGTTCATTTTAGTCAGTGAGTGGAGTAGAGTTTAATGCAAAATTCTTGCATTAGTAGCTCTATGAAGCGTTATTGCAAGAAAATTGCAACAACTTTTCATTCGAACAAAACATGGTACAATTATGAATATGCAAAATAAGCTCCAACTGTCATTTCTCGTCGCTCTGTCACTCGCTTTCTTCGCCCCCACCCTCAGGGCTCATGACACCGGCAAAAAGCACTCCCACAATGTCACCTACGTCGCCAATATGTCCGGCATCGACTGCACGGGGTGCAAAAAGAAGATTTCCCGTTCATTCGGAAAACTCAAAGGCGTGAAGACCATCCGCATCGAGAAAATTTCCGACAGCAAGCACCGGCTCACGGTCATCACCGACGGATCCAAATCCATCAGCATGAGTGAGGCGAAAAAGGCTCTCGGGAAAGACGTCGATCACTACAAGATTACTTCGTGGTCAAAGAGCTGATCCGCCCTTTCACCAACCGCTTCCTTTCCCTCGCAGGAAAGGAAGCCACTTCGGAATCGGATACAACTCTCCTTCCGAAGGGCGCAATTCTGTCTGGATTCGGCGCGGCAAACCGGGAACGGTTTGCTACACTGCCGACTCCTGACAGATGAAAAAAACCGCCCTACTCTTTCTCACTTTCCTCGCGCTCACAGTCGGCACTGCCGCCGACAGGCCCAACATCGTCTTTTTCTTTACCGACGATCAGACCACGAGCACGATCGGCTGTTACGGCAATGCCGTGGTGCAGTCCCCTAACATCGATAAACTCGCTGCTGAAGGCACCCGCTTTGACAACGCCTTCGTCAGTCATCCGATTTGCTGGGTCAGCCGGAAAACGATCCTGACCGGCCTCTACGGACGCAGCCTGGGAACTCCGGAGAAACCCGATTCCGCCCGCGCGGAAGTCGTCGAGGAGCTCTATTCCGACATTTTGCGCAGCGCCGGGTATCGCACCGGCTACTACGGGAAGTGGCACGCTCACGTTCCGAAAAGCTTCAAACCGGCAGATCATTTTGACGAGTTCGAAGCCATCGGCAGAAACCCTTTTTACAAGAAAATGCCCGACGGATCGCTTCGTCACGAGACCGAACTCATCGTAGATCGCGGCATCGAGTTCCTGAAAAATCAGCCGGAGGGCAAACCCTTCGCCCTCAACATGTGGTTCAACGCCTGCCACGCCGAGGACAGCGACCGCCGGCCGGGCATTGGACATTTTGCGTGGCCCCGCGCCGTTGACGATCTTTATGTCGATACCGAAATCTATCGTCCCCGGCTCGATGATCCGGAGACATTCAACGCCCTTCCCGACTTTCTCAAAAACTCCATCACCCGCGAGCGCTACTTCTGGCGCTGGAATACAGAGGACAAATACCAGACCAACATGCGGGCCTACTTCCGCATGGTCAGCGGCATCGACGGAGCGATCGGACGCTTCCTCGCCGCCCTCGAAGAAGCCGGCCTCGCCGACAACACCATCATTGTTTACTCCGCAGACAACGGCTACCACATGGGCAACCGCGGCCTGGCCGGAAAATGGTCCCACTATGAGGAAAGCATCCGCGTCCCCCTGATCATTCACGACCCGCGCGTTCCCGAGGCGCAACGCGGCCAGGTGACTGACGCGATGGCACTGAACGTCGACCTTCCCGCCACCTTCCTCGACTGGGCCGGCGTCGACATTCCCGAAAGATATCAGGGAAAAAGCCTCCGCAGCGTCGTGGAAGCCGGAAAGCCGGATGACTGGCGCACCGAAACCTATCACGAACACTTCGCCGTCCGGCACCGCATCCCTGCCTACGAGGGCGTCCGGACCGAGAACTTCAAATACGTTCGCTATTTTGATCACGACCACGAATTCCTCCACGATCTCAAGAACGATCCGGACGAGCTCGTAAATCTCGCCGGTGACCCTGACCACGCGGAAACACTCGCTGCACTGAGAGAAAGTACGGCCAACCATGTGAACAAACTCGGCGGCGAACTGGCACCTCCCTCACAGCCGTTCTCCGCCTCCACCGTCCCTCATCCGGAAGCCAGCGCCGCTGTCACCGTCAAACCCGGTCCCGACGGATTTGTGAATCTCATCAGTGGCAATCGCATGAACGGCTGGAACGGCGATCCGAAATACTGGTCCGTTAAAAACGGCGTCCTTACCGGAAAGACCGACGGCTCCCTCAAGATGAACCGCTTCATCACCTGGAAAGGATCCACGATCCGAAATTTTGAAATCCGCGTCAAAGTTCGCGTCAGTCCCGGCGGAAACAGCGGCATCCAGTATCGCGGAAAAATGGCTCCGGAAATCGATCTCGACATTGTGACCGGCTACCAGTGCGACGTCGTCGCCAACATTCCCAAATACAACGGAATGCTCTACGAAGAGAAAGGACGCCGCATTCTCTCCCACACCGGCGAGAAAGTCATCATCGACACCGATGGGCAACCCTGGGTGATCGGGGAAATGCCGAAGAAAGAATTCCAGCCCGGCGAGTGGCACGACTACCGCGTCCTCGTAAAAGGGAACCACCACCAGCACTGGATCGACGGCCACCCCACCGCCGACCTCATCGATCTCGACGAAAAAGGCCGCGCTCTCGAAGGCGTCCTCGCCGTTCAAGTCCACGTCGGTCCGGCCATGACCATCGAATACAAAGATTTCAAAATCAAACATCTCCCCGACGACCTGCCGCTGATCACCGCTGACGAAGTCACCATTCCCGATACCGCCTACGGCGTCCGGCCCCAGGGCAAACTTCCCAAAGACTGGAAAGCCCCCGTCTACGGAGATCGCAAAAAATGATTCCACGCATCCTGCTTCTTCTGCTCGCGGGACTGCTTTCGAGCGCAGCCGCCGATCGCCCTAACATTCTTCTCGTCGTCGCCGACGACCTCGGGTTCTCCGACCCCGGTTGCTTCGGCGGCGAGATCAGCACACCAACCCTTGATGCCCTCGCTGCGGGGGGCGTCAGGCTCACGCAGTTCTACAACACCGGTCGGTGCTGTCCGTCCCGCGCCTCCATCCTGACCGGACAATACCCGCATCGCGTCGGCCTCGGCCACATGACCCAGGACATCGGGCACCCCGGCTATCGTGGTTGCGTATCTGAGGACGCACAGACCATCGCAGAGGTTCTGCAGCCCGCCGGATACCGTTCTTTTCTATCCGGGAAATGGCATCTCGGAACAGAGGACCCCACGAAGCACGGCTTCGAGGAATTTTACGGCACCCTCGTCAGTGCAAAGCGATTCTTCGATGCCGACCACCTCATTCGCCTTCCTGAGGGAAGAAAAGCGCGGCAGTATCCCGAGGGCGAATTCTACGCTACCGATGCCGTCACCGATCACGCCCTCGACTTTCTCGACCTCGCCAGCGAAACGCCGGACCGGCCCTGGTTTCTCTACCTCGCCTACCACACACCGCATTTCCCCCTTCACGCGCCGAAGGAGGAGATTGCCAAATATGCCAACACTTATCAGATCGGGTGGGATCAGCTTCGACAAAACAGGGTTCAGTCGATGATTCAACAGGGTCTGGTCCCCGACTCAACCCTGTTGCCTCCGCGCTCCCCTTATTGGAATTACGGGGAAACCGAAACCGACATCAATCCGGCCTGGGACAGTCTTCCCGCGGACCGCCGCCTCGATCTCGCCCGGCGCATGGCGATCTATGCCGCGATGGTGGACCGCATGGATCAACAGATCGGTCGCGTTGTGGAGAATCTCAAGGCAGCCGGGGAATTCGAAAATACGCTCATCGTCTTTACCTCCGACAACGGCGCCTGCGCCGAATGGGACCCGCGCGGCTTCGACATTGTTTCCAGCAATCAGAATATTCTCCACACCGGCGAAGACCTTGAGAAAATGGGAAGCCCCGGCACTTTTCACAGCATCGGATCGGGATGGGCAAACGCAGCGAACACGCCCTGGCGTCTCTACAAACATTTCAATCACGAAGGCGGAATCGCCTCGCCGGGGATCATTCACTGGGGCGGACTGGACGTGACGAACTGGGAGGCCGGTGAAATTATTGAGCAACCCTTTCACATCATCGACCTGTTGCCGACCTTTCTCGACGTCGCGAAAATCGACAACGAACCGGCCCTCACACCCGCCGGCCGCAGCATCTTCCGCATGCACAAAAACACCCGTGCCCTGTTCTTTGAACACGAGGGCCATCGCGCCGTTCGCGACGGATGGTGGAAACTCGTCGCGCTCGACGGCCAACCCTGGGAGCTCTACGATATCAGCGAAGACCGGACCGAATTGAACAACCTCGCCGAAGCGCATCCTGACAAAGTCACTAAACTCTCCGCAATGTGGGATGAGTGGGCAGCGAAAAATCAGGTTACGCCCCTTCCCGATGACCTGAATGTGAAATACCTGAAAGCGAAATAGGCCGAAGCTTTTTTCCTCATAGGGAGAGAATCGAATCGTCTTTTCAGGACTGATCGGATTTACTGATCCACTATGGAAAGCACAAAGAAAAAGCCTTCACGCTTCGGATGGTTGTTTCTGCTGATCCCGTCGCTGGTCATTCCCGCAGTTGCTGTTCTCGGGCGCAGGCAATGCTATATCGACGCCGGTCGTGACTGGGACGCGACGTCGATCTGGATTCTCTTTCTAATCGGCGGCGTCGCTCTCCTCGTGAACTGGTTTTTCCTTTTGCGCCGGAATCACCATCGGGTGGTAAAAATGATCTCCGGAATCGCGTTTTCTCTGACCGCTCTTGGACTTCTCTTCATGCTGTCCCTCCGGAGCTCAGCAGTGCGGTATCAGTTGCAACGCTACGAGACGCTTCACCGGAACCTTGGCATCACACACCGGGAAAAGGGTCTTCGCGAGGAGCTTCTCGACGAGATTCTCGATCCCGGAACCGGTCCGCGAATTGTTCGCGACGAAGAACTGCTCCGGACTCTCGCGTTGAAACACGGAAAGCATTTTCGCGAACATCCCCGCGAAGCTCAGGTCGCCTACGCAGCTCTGCAAGAATTCGGGATCCGCTTTGAAGACGTGCTTCACGAACACGGCCCAAATGAATTTTTGTCCGCCGTTCTCCATGCCGAAACCAACCCGAAAGCCTGGTCCGGACTCGATGCCTATCCGCGTCCCGAATTGGACCTGAGAGAAAACGAAGGATTTCACGCCGGGCTTCTCAGTTTAACAGAGGCCGAAAAAATCGTGGCACAGGAGCGCGCATCCGGCACTCCGGAATCGCAGGAGCACCTTCTCTATTTCCTCATCGGATTTCCCATGCTTTTTGATGAAGCCGAAAGAGCGGCCGTTCGGGCAAGCTGGGAAAACCGCTTCCCCGAAATGCAGGACTTCGCCAGACTGGGCTTCGAGTTGATCGAACTTATCCGGGAGGAAGCCGGTTCCGCGAATCCCTTGCGTCTTCACCTCAGTGTCTACGCCGATCCGTATCTGAAACCAACCGAGTGGGACCGCAACGATATGAAATCAACAATTGAGCGGACCATGCTCGGGATCGTTCGGATGGCTGCCGCAAATGTCGAGTTGGTGCCGGAAAGCGAAGCCGATCTCGTTCTGAAAGTCGAAGGGGGCCTCGAGCACACCCGCGACCGGGATGTTGATGTCGTCGTGGGCGAACGGGTCAGAGTTCCAGCCGGCCGACGGTTTCTCGGTCGTGGCATCAGCATTCCTCAATACCGGACCGAATACCAAACCAGAGTAGTCGGAACAAAATCTCAGGCTGTTCTGGATGCGTCCGTACTCGTAGGAATCGATGGAAAAGAGGAACCGCTCGTGATCGGAGAGGAACTTTTCTACTGGTATGACCACATCGTCGCCGCAAAATACAAAAGCGCCGAAGAGAACAAGGGCCAGCAAATCAACTGGAGCGGCCTTTACCAAACATACGGCAAACGCATCTGGCCGCTCGGCCTGCGGGAAGACCTGTTTCAGTTCAACGGACCGGTCGAAGAGAAGGGCGAGGCTGTATCGGGCTTGTCCCCGGAAGAGAAATGACCCGGAATTTGAGTCCCGAACCCCGGGGGTGGAGGAACAACGTAGGGAGGCTGAGCAGAAGATTCGTTTTCCATTCAAAATGATGCTGTCACAGGAACGATCTGTTGTCTGCGACCGTCCCGGATTTTTCCCCACGCTCAGATACAAAAAAAGCCGACGGTTTCCCGCCGACTTTTGGAAGATTGGTTTCGAAGGTTTTTTTCGAATCAATAGCGATACAGCTCGGGCTTGTAGGGGCCTTCCTGCGGAACACCGATGTAGTCGGCCTGCTCCGGGGTGAGCTGAGTGAGCTTCGCCCCGATTTTGTCGAGGTGGAGGCGGGCCACTTCCTCGTCGAGGTGCTTCGGCAGAACGTAAACGCCGGGAGCGTAAACATCCTTGTTCTTCCAGAGATCGATCTGAGCGAGCGTCTGGTTGGTGAAGCTGTTCGACATCACGAAGCTCGGGTGGCCGGTGGCGCAACCGAGGTTCACGAGACGGCCTTCAGCAAGCATGAAGATTTGGTTTCCGTTCGGAAGATTGTAGCGATCCACTTGAGGCTTGATCGTTTCTTTGGAAACGCCTTCGTGGTTGTTCAGTTTGGCGACCTGGATCTCGTTGTCGAAGTGACCGATGTTGCAAACGATGGCCTGATCTTTCATTTCAAGCATGTGATCGAGTCGGATGATATCCTTGTTCCCGGTCGTGGTCACGTAGATGTCAGCCCATCCGAGAGTGTCCTCGACAGGGAGAACGCGGTAGCCTTCCATCGCAGCCTGAAGGGCGCAGATCGGATCAATCTCTGTCACGACGACCTG
>JAKSBG010000446.1 GCA_022361255.1 Verrucomicrobiales bacterium | reverse complement strand
CACAGGAAGGTTACGCCATGATTGGACATGGTGGTGACTCGTCCGACGCGCAGGGAACCGGGTTCGATGGAAATGTTTCGGTAACGGCAACGACCGGGGATATTGTTCTCACCTCCAATACTCCTGCCGGATCAGGTGGCAACCGAACCTTCGCCAAAATCGGACACGGCGGCTACGTCAGTGCCGCAGCGGACTACTCCGGAAATGTGACTGCTACTGCCACTGCAGGAAGTATTCTCGGGACTGCGGGAGTCGATGGAAACAATAACTACGTTCAGATCGGTCATGGTGGTATTGCCAACCACGCCACGACCGGGCATACCGGAACAATCAACGTGCTCGCCGCAAACGACATCACCTTCACAGGGGGTATCGACAATGCAGGGGCTGCCGGAAATGATCGTGAATTCGCTATGATCGGTCACGGCGGTGCCAATAGCGACGGAAATCACAGCGGAAATGTTACGGTGGAAGCCGGCACGGACGGAACCGGTTCCGTCACTTTCCAGGCCGGTAACATTCGCGGGACGACCGAAGGACCGTTCGCCCAGATTGGCCACGGAGGTCAGAGCCACAACGGCGATCTCGGAGGAAACATCTCTGTCACGGCTGCGACCGACATTTCCATGCTTGGCGGTATTGCCACAGATGGAGCCTACGCTCAGATCGGTCACGGTGGTCGCAGTGCCAAAGGGGATCGGACTGGAACCATTTCCGCCACTGCAACCAATGGCAAAGTGGACGTCATTGCCGGATTGAATAACAACAACTATGCCCAGATTGGTCATGGTGGACATGAGGGCGATTTCACCGGAGCGACCGGTGGCACAACCGCTGCAGAGACCATCACCGTAACCGCGGGCACTACCATCAATGTAGTGGGCGCTCAGACCGATGCCGACGTAATTGATGGCATCGCGAACGGGGCAGCTCAGTCCTACGCACAGATTGGACACGGTGGACAATACGCTGACGGGAATCATCTCGCGACGATCACGGTGAATGCCGGGACGGATCTGGCTGTCACTGCCGGCCTTTCCAATCAGACTTACGCCCAGATTGGTCATGGTGGCCTCTTTAACGGTGGCGGCGGAAAAGGAAATCAGGCAGGGGATATCGACATTGACGCCGGAGGCGACATCTCTGTTGCCGGCGGTGTTCGTGAACGTGCCTACGCCCAGATCGGACACGGCGGATTTGAT
>JAKSBG010000313.1 GCA_022361255.1 Verrucomicrobiales bacterium | reverse complement strand
TTCGTCCTGAACTCCAGCGATTTTAAAACAAACTCATCATTGCTGTAGAAAACTTCGTCGTGTGCCCAGCGTGCAAGTAACGGAACGCTCACACAAAGACATGCGACTGCGAGTATGCGAATCGACCAGGATCGCCACTTGAATTGCCTGCCCCTCGAATTCCGCGAAACAATTCCATCCCCGCCGGTCACATCCGCTTCGAGAAGAAACCATTCCGTTTCATCCTCTCCCCTTCTTGACCCGGAAAATATCGATGCGAGCCGAAATTTCTTGTGATTGTAACGTCCCGTTTTATTTCGCATTAACCGAAATTAAACGAAAGTTTAATAATTTTCAAACAAAGAGTTGCGTAATCCATGCCCGCTGCAGCCGCCGCTTTTGGAAGAAGACTGCTCTCGGTCATTCCCGGAATCGTATTCACTTCGAGCACATACGGCCGGTCTGTTTCCTCACAAAGGAGAACATCGACTCGTGAATAGACTTCGATTCCAAGTGATCGATGAGCCTTGAGTGCCTGAGCCTGCACCTCTTTCGTAATTGGCTCCGGCAATTCTGCGGGACAGATGTAGTCCGTGCCCCCCTCACCCGTCATCCAGGGGTATTTGTTCGAAATGTCGTAGAAGCCGGAGCGTGGTTTGATGTGAATCACCGGCAAGACCTCGCTTCCGACAATTCCCACCGTAAGTTCTTTGCCGCGGATCAGTTGTTCGACCAGAACGTCGTTGCTGTATTTTCCCGCATCAGCGATTGCCGAATCCCACTCTTCGCCGGTTTCGACAAGATGGACTCCGACACTGGAACCTTCGCGCGGCGGCTTGACGACACAGGGAATTCCAACTGCCCCGGGACTGACCTTGTCACTATCCAGCAGGACTACTTCAGAGGCAGGGGTGCTTACTTCATTCTCAATGAAGCGCTCTTTGCTCGTGACCTTGTCGAAAGCAATTTCTGAACTCTGAGAACGGGCCCCCGTGTAGGGAACGCCGCGGCGCTCCATCTCCTTTTGCAACGAACCATCCTCCCCGTAGGTTCCGTGAATCACGTTGAATCCGATATCGACGCCGTCGGGAAGCACAAAATCCGGCCCTTCGACATCGACCAGAGTCACCTCTGCGACCCGCCCTTCGAGAGCGCCCACAACTCCCCTCGCAGATGCGAGCGATACCTCTCTCTCCGAACCGGGTCCGCCGGCAAGAACGGCAACATGCATTTCCTCTGGCTGTTTCATTTATGCTTTTAGTAAAAGTGTTAGGAACCCTCTTCCGGATCCTTAAAACCACGTCCGGATTCACCGGAAATCTCGTCGGCTACAGCGCGGGCCATTTTGATCATCTCTTCGTCACTGACCCCCATCGTCCATTCTCCGCACCAGGCTTCCCATACCACCCTCGGCCAGCTTGCGTAGTGCCCCTCGCTCTGCGTTGGAGCCTTGCATCGACACTCCCCTTCTGATGCGTTTGCCCGGCTCTGTGTGTCGAAATGGAAATAGCGGCAGGTTCGACAACTGACCTCTTCCATCGACAAAGGAGGAGGTTGATTCTCTGATGAGAGAAAAGCGGAAGACCTTTCAATTTCGGAAACTTGAACTGCCTGCGCCGGCTGATTGGCAAAAACGGGAGCTTCCCCTTCAGAAACCAACCCAGTGGTTTGAACCTCTGCAGATTCCCCCGCATCAGCGAAACTCCCGATCTCGAGTGGAGGAGGAACCTCATCCTGCACATCTTGCGAATCGGACTCTTCGCGATCCATGAGCGGTGGCGGAATCTCTTCCGGTGTTGAAACTGCCGGAGTATTCATCACCTCCTCAGCATCCCCGGATTCCGGATCCGACATTCTATCAGCCTCCGGGACAATTGCCTCTGGCGGCGCATCTTCCGGAGTTGGTTCGCAGAAAACACCTGGCTGATGGTGAGACGGGGCTTTCGCATTCCCCTCATTTGCACCAATAGCCTGCGGGGGAGCATCCTCCGGAATCTTCCGGGGCCCATCAGGCTTTGCTGCAAATGGATTGCTCATTTTTTTCCGTTAGACGGGTTCATCCTGGCCGATAATTTGGACTTCGGTATCCAGTTCAATTCCCCGCTCAGACCTCGCCTCCTCCTTGATTTTTTCAATCAAGTCAAGCACATCACGTGCCGTTGCGGATCCGTCATTTACAATGAAATTCCCGTGAACTTCGCTCACCCTGGCCTTTCCGACGCCGCTGTCCTTCAGGCCGAGCTCATCGACCAGCTGCCCCGCACCGATTCCTTCCGGGTTTTTAAAAATGCATCCCGCACTCGCCGCCACCGGCTGTGAGGATCGCCGCTTTTCTTTGGAAGCATCCATCGCCTCTGCAATGTCCGCATCCGGCTTTGCCACCCCGCGAAAGACAGCGGAAACCGCAACATTGTGAGCCAGCTCCGGAACATTCCGGTAGCTGTGCCGAATCTCCTCTTTGGTCTTTTCAAAAACATTTCCCTCCGCGTCGATCATCTGCACGCTCACTACCTGATCGAAAGTCTCCCAGCCCATTGCACCGGCGTTCATACGCAAACTCCCGCCTACGTTTCCGGGAATGCCTTCCATCCATTCGAAGTTTCCGAGTCCGGCCGATTGGGCTGCAGCCGCAAGCGCCTTGTATTTCACGCCGGCGCCGGCACGAATCGTGTCCCCGTCCGAGTGAATTTCTGAAAACTCCCCCTTTACCGGATTTACCACCACTCCCGGAATTCCCCCGTCGCGAACCAGCAGGTTCGAGCCCCGGCCCACCACGCGAAAGGGCATTCCGCTGTCGGCACAATACTTCACGAGTCGCGCCAATCCGTCGACGGTCGTCGGTTCGACCCAGTACTGAGCCGGCCCGCCTACCTTCATGGTGGTGTGACGGCGCATCGGCTCGTACAGTTTC
>JAKSBG010000113.1 GCA_022361255.1 Verrucomicrobiales bacterium | reverse complement strand
TGTCGAGGATCAACTCGATGAAATACGATTCGCCTGCTTTTCCCGGAATCGCGGTTTCGTCGTCGAGAAAGAGCTCGCGCGTATTCAGGGAAAAGCCTCCTTCCGCTTCCTCTCCGCCATGACATTCGGCGCAGTGTGTTTGGAGAATGGGAACGATGTCATGAGAGAAGTCTACTTCGGCCTGTGCGGAGACGGAGGCAATCCATGAAAGTCCGGGGAGAAGAATGGTAAAACGTTTCACAACACGTTCAGGCTACGCCCGATTGTGAGATTCGACCACTACGGGAAATCGCGATGCGAACATGCGTAAGGCACCGCTGGAACTGTACCGGATCGGGAAGACGGCGCGTTTGCGCGGTAGGGAAACCGTCTTTTTGTAAAAAAAGACTTCATCCCCGTCTTTTCGAGGTTCAATGTAGAGAACGAAACTCAGGCATGACACGTTTTCTCCTACGGCTCGGTTGTATGGCTCTTTTCACCGGATTCCTCCACGCAGAGGTGGCGAGTGGTTTTCTTCCGTTTGTTCTGAATATGAGCCCTGATGGAGATGGCGTGATCTTGCAGGGTTCGATACCTACGAAAGACCAGAAAGAGGCGATTTTCTCGGCAGCGGTCGAGGCCTTGGGTGAGGAGAAGGTGAACAATCGATTGAAACTGTCGCCGCAGACCAGGCAGGAGCCCTGGATCGATGAACTGCCGGGTTTGATCCGGAATTTTCTGGAATTTTCCCCGGGCCATGCCGATTTCACCATTGTCGACGGCAAGATCATCCTGCAGGGGGAAGTCGGGGACCGGAAGAAATACGAGATTCTGCGGGGAGAGATTTCCGGTGAGGCTCCCGATGCGCTGGTTTTTGAAGACCGGATTACGGTCGATGGCGTTCGCATGGTGCCTCCGTCCGCAGAGGAGGAGAAAGAGCAGATCGCCGAAGCCGATGCCATGCCGGAGGAGACGGAAAAATCTTCCCCCTCTGTCGCGAAAGCAGCGATGGAAAAGGAGGCGTCATCAGAGGTGGGAAAACTTTCGGAAAATACGCCGCCGGTCGCGGAGAGGAGACCGTTGAAATACTTCGGCCCGGCGGAAGGACGAGGCAGCAGGGAAGTGGCAGATTCCCCCGGTTTAGAATCGAAGAAGGAAATGGCAAAGGAGGTTTCGATTGCCTCTGCGGTCCCGCCTGAAAAGGCCGAAAAAGTTGTCGTACGAGAGATGAAAGTCGATCTCGCGGCGACAGCGCCGCCGTCGAAACCAACTCCCATGCCGTCCCAAACGGAAAGCTCGAAACAGGAGCCGAAGCCGGATTCGGAAAAAGAAAAGACTGCGGATAAAGTCGCGGAAGTCGAGGACATGGGCCCGGACCCCGGTGGGCCGGTTTTGTTCTTCTTCGATACGGCATCCGCTCAGTTGCGGTCGGAGGATCGTCACAAAATCAACTGGATCATCGAGCGCTGCAAACGTCCGCGCACCATCGTTTACATCACCGGATACGCCGACTACCGGGGAAGCTACACCCTGAACCGGAAGCTCACGACAGAACGCAACGAGAATGTCCGGCGCGCCATTTTTGCCGGCGACGTTGCGGAAGATTTGAAGGCGGAAGTGAAAGCAAAGGGCGAAGTGCAGTCCGATCAGAAGGATTCGTGGAAGTCCCAGGTGTCAGAGGAAGCCTTGCAGTACCGGAGGCGCGTCGTGGTGGAGACGTATCATCTCAAGTGAGGCGGGCCGGTGAATCAACAGGAATGCACGGCCTGCATGGAGCATCCGTTATGCTTGTGCTAGCGGACAATATCGGGTGTTTTAAATCGGGGTGAAATCTGCGCTGCCACTTCTTCGGCAATTTGATCTTCAACTCCCGCTGTCAGCCGCGCCGGTTTCCCATAGTAAACCATTGAGTAATCGACCTCGTAACCGCGCTCCGCATGGATGCGACGCGAGGGGATGTAGCAGGGGACGTCGTTGCTGTAAGCATTTATCCAAAGCCGGTCGGCGTCGAACTCACGATAGAAACGGTTGGCGTAGTCGACCACTACCTCGCCGGCGAGAAAGACCATTGCGAGGTCTTCGCCGAACGACCAGCTCTGGATCGGGTAGGAAACATCCGTATCCAGCGGCTCACCCCGGTCCAGCTTTCCGAGCATCCCCTTTGCGAAATGGTGGCCCTTCAGTTTTTTCTCTACCTGATCTTCCCAGACCGAGCGATCCGGCGGGGTTTCGAGCGGCAGTCTGATTTCGTTGTAGATTCCTGTGGGGTTTTTGGGCAGGTGCTGGAGTTCCGCTACGAGCAGACGATCCACTTCATCCGCTACCGCTTTACCATGAGCAACCGCCATGTCGAGTTCGCCACGAGGTTCCGGATTCTGATCCGCGCCGCATCCGATTGCGATGAGCGCGGTCGCACCGGGATGCCGTTTCTCGATTTCCTCCTGCGCGACTCCGGCCCAGTCTCCGTGCACGCGATTGAAGTTGCCACCGAGGGTGGTGCAGTGGCAGGCGTAGTTGGCGAAAATGGCGATGAGCTTTTTGTCAGCATCTTCGATTTTTATCATTGGAAAGGAATGATCGACAGGACCGTCTTTCTGGACTCCGAAACCTTTCCATTTGCCGTCTTCGATGACGCGGCGGTTCGCAGCGAAGGTCAGCTTTCCTTTTCCCCAACTGACTCTGGCAGGTTGGGGGCTTTCGTAGGCTTTCTCGCTGACTGCGACCAGCTTTTCGATCAGGTCATCCGTGTAATCTTTGATCACTGCTTTTTCCTCGTCGCTGAGACCGGAGGGAAACATGTAGGGGAGCGTGCCGTGGAGAGTCGGGGCGGTGTGGGAGTGCGTCGAGCAAATCACAAAGTTCTCCCGCTTGATTCCGATGCTCTTGGACAACTCGTCGTGAACTCGCTTTGTCACCCGGGCGGGAACTCCGATCGTATCAACGGTAAGGAGAATCGATTTGTTCTGAAAGCAAAGGGCCTTGGCGAAAAGTTTTTGTTCCACTCCTTCGGACGGTGCTGTCCGCGAGCCGTATCCGCTGAGGCGAATCGGTTTTTCCGGAGTGATGTCGACGGTGGCGACTCCTACCTTACCTGATAGAGCGACGCTGTGAAATTGAGCTCCGGCATTTTGTGAAAGGAGTAAAATGACAGCGGCTCCTGCTACAATCAACATCGCGATGAGTTGCGGGATTTTCATAGCTGAAGCGTAGCGATTTCCTCCCTCCGCGAAAAGCCCGCAGTGCAGGAGTGTTTTTCCATTGCCGCAGTAGTCCAACTTCGCTCTACTTTTCATTATGGAAGCCAAAGCCGCCGTCCTCTACGAACCGGGTACCCCGCTGAGATTTGAATCCGTCACCGTCCTGCCTCCCGGCCCGGGGGAGGTGCAAATCCGCATGCATGCTGCCGGGGTATGTCACAGCGATCTTCATGTCATGAAGGGGGATCAACCGATGAAAATGCCGATCATTCTCGGACACGAGGGATCGGGAATTGTCGAGGCGGTTGGTGCCGGAGTGAAATCGGTGGAAGAAGGCGACCACGTCATTCCGATCTGGCGAATGTCCTGCGGCACTTGCGAGTACTGCCTCGGGGGGCGACCGGCGCTGTGTGATGTAGGAACGGCTCTCCGCTTCACCGGACGGATGCCCGACGGAAAGACGCGCTTTCAAACTGCGGGCGGGCAGGAAATTCTCCACTACGCCGGAGTCTCGACCTTTTCTGAACTATCGACAATGCCGGAGGGAGCCGTCGTTAAAATTCCGAAGGACTTCCCGCTCGAGTTTGCGGCTTTGATAGGGTGCGGTGTCATCACGGGATTCGGAGCGGTGTTCGAGGCGGGCGATGTCAGTGCGGGGGATACTGTTGCGGTGTTCGGTTGCGGCGGCATCGGGCTGAACATTGTTCAATCAGCCAGAATCGCGGGCGCTGTGAAAATCATCGCGATTGATACCGTACCGTCCAAGCTGGAATACGCGAAGCAAATGGGAGCGACCGATGTGATTGATGCGTCAGAGACGAACGCGGTCGAGGCGGTCCACGACCTCACCGGGAACAAGGGCGTGGATTATGCCTTTGAAGCAATCGGTTTGCCGGGACCTATCGAGCAGGCCTACGACGCAACGAAGAAGGGCGGAACCTGTATTGTCGTAGGGATTGCTCCTCCTTCCGCGCGGGCAAAAATCAACGTGAACCAATTGGTGTATGCCGAGAAAACGCTGAAAGGATCGATCTACGGATCGACCCGGCCGAGGATCGACCTGCTTCGATTGATCGACCTGCACCGTGCCGGCCGCCTCATGCTGGACGAGCTACTCACGAGAACGTATCCATTGAGCGAGATCAATGAAGCCTATGCGGCTCTCGAGAATGGCGAAGTGGCGAGAAGTTTGGTGATGTGTCAGGGGTAGCCCCCTCACTCCCAACTACTTCAACTCCACCCGCACCGACTCGATCTTTCCTCCAAAGGGTTTGGAATATCCCGCGACGATTCCGGCGAGATCTTTTCCGATTTCGAGTCCGTCCTGCGGGTGGTTTTTGATGAATGGCGAACATTCCTTTGCTGCGATGCGCTTTTTGTCGGAACGGAGGATGATTTTGTTTTTGGTGACTTTTGCGTAAAGTTGCTGTGTTGGTTTGTTAGGAATCGGGGCTGATGCGACGACCAGATTCTTTCCGTTCCTTGTCGCAAATTGCACATGTCCTTCGCGGATGAAAAGAGACCAGCCAAGATTGCTCCCGCCCTGGGAGACGATGACACCTTCAGCAGGCAGGCCGGATACCCTTGCTGTGACCTCGAAGGGGCGGTTCGCGACCGAAGGAGACTCATTCCCGGGCAACGTGTCTCCGGCGTTCAGAGAGAAGGAGTGCTTCTTCGAACCCTTGCCACCGGGGCTTTTCCAGGAACCGAACGGGACGACCCCGGCCCGCTTCGCCCACGCGTCGTATTGCGCGGTCATTTTTGCAGCGAGTTCCGGTTCTTCTTCGATGAGGTCGTG
Organism: Verrucomicrobiales bacterium; assembly: GCA_022361255.1. Taxonomy (GTDB): domain Bacteria; phylum Verrucomicrobiota; class Verrucomicrobiia; order Verrucomicrobiales; family DEV007; genus Arctic95D-9. The sequence continues at coordinate 1,113 of JAKSBG010000113.1, read as the reverse complement.
CGTTTCGGTGCGGTCGGCTTCCATGTCGTAGAGTTCCCAGGGACTGTTGACGCCTTTTGCAACCAGCTTCCATTTTCCGTCGCGAACGGCACGGTTTCCTTCGTGTTCAAAAAAGATCGGACCGGGCCGAACGATCGCTTCGCCTCTGAGTACGGGACGGAGAGAAATTCCCTCGAGCGGGGTGATTGGATTTCCGTTTTTCTCCCCCGGATAGCTGGCACCGGCCAGATCGAGAGCGGTGGCCATCACATCGATGAGGTGGGTGGGAGCATCGTGCAGAAGTCCCTCGCCGGTTTTGCGAAACGCTTCGCCGTCACTCGCAATTCCCGCCGGCCAGTGAGCGATGAGCGGCGTGCTGATTCCGCCTTCGTGAACATAGTGTTTGTATTCGCGAAACGGGGTATTGGAAACGTTGGCCCAGTTCCTGCCGTAGCCGATTTCCGTCTCGGGTGGGCCGGGCATGACTCCCGGGCCACGTCGCAAGGGGTAGCCGTCCCTCGATTGAGGCGGGATCATTTCTGTTTGCAGTTCGTCAGGATTCATTGGGGGAAGAGTGGGTTTGTCAGGGCGTTCGACAGGTCCGACGCTTTCATTGCGCCCGAAGGTTTCGGCGCAGCCTCCGTTGTCCTGAAGAAAGAGTATCAGGGTGTTGTCATACTGAGCGGTTTCCTTCAAAGCGTCGACGATCCGGCCGATTCCCTGATCCATGTTGTCGACCATGGCGGCGTAGACTTCCATACAGGCGGCTTCCCATTCTTTGAGTTTTATCTCATCCCAGTTCCCGACTTGCGGGACGACCTCCCAGTGATCGGGGAGCAGTTCCATTTCTTTGAGCCGCTTGATGCGGGCTTCACGGGTTGGGGTATATCCGCCGTCGTATTTTCCCTCGTATTTAGCGATATCTTCCGGCAGGGCATGCATCGGCCAGTGAGCGGCGGTGTAGGCGACGTAGTGGAAAAAGGGTTTGTCAGGGTGATCCCGGGCGTGGTCGTGGATGTAACGAACGGTGTTGTCAGAAATTGCGTCGGTGTAATACCAGGTCCCGTCCGGCTGATACCCGGGGTCGTTTTCGGGAGTAATGTAAGTGTTGTCACGCGTCAGTGAATTGGGGTC
>JAKSBG010000208.1 GCA_022361255.1 Verrucomicrobiales bacterium | reverse complement strand
TTTGTCCAGTTCCTTCGCTCCCTCACGGGTAAGGTCAAAAATCCCGAGTGTGCCGAGTTCACCGAGGGCGTAGGTTCGCCCGTCGGCGTGAAGCAGGCTCCCACGGAAGTATTTCATTTGGTAATCGCGTCCGCTCGGAAGCGGGATGCCCCACTGGGGATCGTGTTGCCAGAGTTCCTTCCCGGATTCGACATCGTAGGCGGCGAGCCAGGCATCCGGTTCATTGCGTCCCCGGAATCCGTAGAGGGTTTCGCCGAGAGCGAGCGGGGTCATCCAGTGGATACCAAACATCGGAGCCTCCCATTCCTGCTCCCACTTCAGATCTTTGTTCAATTTCAGCATCGTCGCCCCGTGCTGGTAGGAGGCAGTGATGAAAACCCGGTCGCCGCCGACCGCGACCGGGGTGGAGCCGTTCACGCTCTCGTATTTGTCAGGACGCCAGGGAAAGGCATCATGAAGAGTGCCGGTTTCGGGATCGATACAAAGCAGTCCGCCGAATGCAGGGTTGCTTTCTCCGCCCTGAAAAACGAGAAGGCGGGGCTTGCCCTGCAGGGGCGTGATGATGGGGGACGCGTAGCTCGCGTTCCACTGGTGGCGCGTTCCCCAGATTGCTTTGCCGGTATTCTGGTCAAAGGCGAGCACGCTCCAGCCTTCGTCCATTTCGTTTGTCCCGAGGGGAACGATGAGTTTTCCTTCGTGAACGATGGGGCAGGCTCCGTGCCCGAAGAACATGCCGGACCGGTCGAATTCTTCCATCAGGTCGCGCTGCCAGATCAGGGAACCGGTGGAAAGGTCGAGGCAGGTAAGCTTGCTCGTAACACCGAGGGTGTAGACTTTTCCCGAATCGATGACGGCGCTGGCGCGGGGGCCGTTGTTGAAGCCATATCGGTCGCGGTAGACGACGGGGTAAGAGTGGGTCCAGAAGCGCTTCCCTGTTTCCGGATCGAGGCAATCGGTCACCTCCTCGTCTCCGATGCGATCGAAAAACACCAACTTCCCATCGACTATCACCGGTGAGGTGTAGCCGCTTCCTTTTTCCATTTCCCAGACTTTTGCGGGGCCGCCTTCCGGGAATTTCGCGAGCAGCTTTGTCTCCGGGGAAGTGGCATTGTCATCGGGGCCGAGAAAGCGGGGCCACTCTGCATTTATCGCGTCTTCGGCCCGGGCTTTCGGAGCGGCAAAATAGCTTACGCGATCAAAGTCTTCGGCGGCGGGCGTCTCGCTACCGGTCACTTCATTGACAACAGGTGGTGCCGGATCCTCGACCGGTTCCGACCAAAGAGGGTTCAATGCGAGACCAAACAGGGTAAGCTGCAGGATCAGACAGGGTTTGATTTGTCCACCGCGCGCAAATCGGAGTTTCATGAACATACCCGACCATAAAACGCATATGGCGAATCGCATTTCCCAAATCGCGTGATCTGCCCGCTATTCCTGAAATCGTCTACCCTGAAAAAATGCAGGGCCCACCGACATGGTGGACCCCACAAGGAACCGCTTGTTTTGTGACTGTAACAACCGCTCTGTTATAAGGAGGATATCCAAAGAACATCACAGCAGTTACAGTAAGGTTTGTTTCCCCATTTCGTTTTTCGTTCGAACTTTTTGGGAAAAAATGCGAATTTCTTTCGAACGAGTCTGCGGGAGAAATGATTAATTGTTGAACAGTAGTGAGTTATGGCAAAAATACTTTTGGTCGAAGATGACGAGGATAATATCAGTTTGCTGACAAGATTGCTGGAACACCACGGCCATTCCCTGTTGATCGCGACGGATGCAGAATCTGCAGTGACGATGGCGCAGGAAACGCTACCGGAAATCATTCTCATGGATCTGGAGTTGCCTCCTTCTCCTGATGCCTCGCCGGATCCCAATGCCGGCCTGGAGGCGACGCGTCAGATCAAGGCTGCTGAAACGACATCGGGGATTCCGGTGATTGCTCTGACAGCTCACACAATGGCGCAGCATCAGGAAAAGATCGAAGCGGCTGGTTGCGATGACCTGCAGGAGAAGCCAATCTTTCCGTTTGAGAATCTCCTGAACAAAATTGATGGATTTACCAACTGACTTGTTTGAACACGACATCGAGCGTTTTGCGCTCGGGACGGCGTTGTTCATCGGATGGGAAATCCTCGCGGTTGCGACGATTCTAAACGTAGTCATGAACGCGCGCTCGGCGACGGGCGCGTGGGGATGGGCCATGGCAATGTTGGCATTTCCCTTTGTCGCGGTTCCGCTCTACTGGATTCTCGGTCGCCAGCAGTTCAACGGTTATGTGGAGAGTTTCGCGAAGGCTCAGGATAACTACGAACGCATTTTCAAAGATGTTACCGAAACCCTGGACCCTCATTTTGCGAGGCTGGATGGAGAAGACCTTCGCTACGGTGGCGTTCTCGAAAAGCTGAGTGATCGTCGCTGGACCGAGGGCAATGAGGTGTGTTTGCTGATCAACGGGAAAATCATCTTTGATGAGATTTTCGAAGCGATCGGGAAGGCGAGGGAATACATCCTCGTGCAGTTTTTTATCATCAAGGATGACGATCTCGGAGAGAAACTGAAATCTCTCCTCCTCGAGAAAGCGAAAGAGGGCGTTCGGATCTATGTCGTTTACGATGAAATCGGCAGCCACAAGCTTTCCCGTTCCTATGTCGAGGAGTTGCGGGAAGCGGGAATGGAAGTGCACGCTTTTCACTCCACGAAAGGGCCGAGTAACCGCTTTCAGATCAACTTTCGAAACCACCGGAAAATCGTCGTTGTCGATGGTGAAGTCGGGTTTGTGGGTGGAGCGAATGTCGGGGATGAATATGTCGGATCCACCGAACGGTTCGGTGAATGGCGGGATACACAGGTGAAGCTGATTGGGCCGAGCGTTCTCAGTCTGCAGATGGTTTTTCTCGCCGATTACTACTGGGCTGCGGAGTCAGTGCCGGAGTTGAGGTGGACTCAGGTTCCGGATGTCGACGGGTCGGGGTGCGGAGCCGGAGTTTCCAAAGTGATCACGCTTCCGACCGGACCGATCGAACAGGTGGAGGGGGGGACCGTCTTTTTTCTGAATGCGATCACCCGGGCTCAAAAGCGAATCTGGATCGCGACACCTTATTTTGTGACGGATGAATCGGTGCGCTCCGCCCTGCAGATGGCTGCCCTGCGTGGTGTTGATGTCAGGGTGATGATTCCACAGGTTCCGGATAAGTGGGTTCCGTGGTTGGCGACATTCTCCTATCTCCCCGAAATGGAAGCAGCCGGAGTCCGGATTTTTCGCTATTTGCCGGGCTTTTTGCACCAGAAAGTCATTCTCGTGGATGACCGCATGTCTGCGGTCGGCACGGCGAATCTGGATAACCGGTCGATGCGTTTGAACTTTGAAATTTCCGCGGTTGTGCTTTGTGAAGACTTCGCGAAAGAGGTGGAGTCGATGCTGGAGGTGGACCTGGAAAACTGCCGCGAAGTTTTTGGAGATGATTACACAGATCGACCGCTGTGGTTCCGGCTGTTCGTTCGCCTGTCGCGTCTTTTCAGCCCTGTGCTTTGATTACCGATGCGCGACTTATCCCGATATTTTGACTTCAACGCCACGACTCCGATGCTGGAACCGGCGGAGAAAATGTGGATCGAAGCGACCCGGTCTCTCTGGCACAATCCGTCGAGTCTCTACGCGGAGGCAGGCTATGCGAAGCAGCGTCTTGAAGATGCGCGCGAAGATCTGGCCGAGGTGCTGAGCATCGATGAACCGGAGCGGATTGTATTTACCTCCGGAGCAACAGAGGCCAACAATGCCGTGATCCGGCATTTTTCTGAGACGACAGAAGGACGGCTGGCGGTATCAGCAATAGAACATCCCTGTGTCGAAGCATCGTCGATGAAATACTTCGGTCCGGAGCGGCTTTTCATTATACCGGCGGATCCGGATACGGGTGTGGTAGATGTGGATTTGCTCCGGAAAGAGGTGGCGACGGGAACAGTCGAAGCCGTTTCGGTGATGGCGGCAAACAATGAAACAGGAACGTTGCAGCCGTGGCCGGAAATTTCGACCCTGTGTCGTGAAAACGGCATTCCATTCCATTGCGATGCGGCGCAATGGGTCGGTAAAATGCCTCTCGAAGGGCTGGGCAAGTGCAACTGGCTCACCGCGAGCGGACACAAATTCGGAGGGGGGAAAGGCGTCGGGTTTCTTCTCGTGCCGGAGGAAGAGACGGGATTTCACGCCAGTGTGGGGGGACCACAGGAGGACGGGCGCCGGGCGGGGACGGAGAGTGTGGCCGCTGTCATCGCGATGGTGGAAGCGCTCGAATTCGTCGTGGACGAGTGGTTGTCCACGTCAGCGGAAGACGGCCGGAATGCCTTTGAGGATGCCGTGGCCCGCTCCCTTGATGCCCGCGTAATCGGGGCAGGCGGATCCCGGCTGTGGAATACGTCGATGATCCTGCTGCCGCACGGGAAAAACCTGAAGTGGTTGACGAGACTTGGTCAGCGCGGCTTTGCTGTTTCCACCGGATCCGCCTGCAGCGCGGGACGGGGCAATCCTTCCAAAGTGATGGCTGCAATGGGCCTCGATTTCGACGAGATGGGGCGGGTATTGCGCCTCAGCGGGGGATGGAAGACATCGGTTGAGGACTGGTTGGCACTGGCCGGAGCACTGGAGGAAGTGAGTGCGGAATTGCGTGGATGAGCGGATCGCCGTTCTGCCGATGCGCGGGGACGTGATGGCCTGCGAACTTTCTCTGCCTTTTATCAATATCTCGCGACATCCGGGTCCACCTGCGTAGACCAGAGATCAATCCCGCCGGCGAGACTCCAGACATTTTTCAAGCCACGCTCGCGGAGAAACATGGTCGCATTCATGGATCGCATACCGTGGTGGCAGTACACGACCACAGGGCGCGTCTCATCGATCAGTTTAGGCGGAGCTTCCGCGGCAAAGCGTGACAGCGGGATGAGCTCCGTGTCCGTTTCCCCGGGGCAATCGATGCGGCAGATCGCCCATTCGTCCTCTTCGCGGCAGTCGATCAGGCGGACATTGGCGGAGTTTTCCTCAGCGAAAATTTCCTGCAGCCCGGTCGGGGTAATCTCGTATTCGTCGTTGGAGGGCAACATATCGGAGGCGTGTTTTTGGAGAAAAATCGAATTGAACCGGCGTCTACCTCCCGCATAGTACGGGAGTAACGAGTTACAGACTTTCGATGCCGACCTACGATTACAAATGCCAGAAGTGCAATCACCAGTTTGAGGTGTTCCAGTCAATGAAGGACGACCGGCTTACGGATTGTCCGCTTGATGACTGTGACGGCGAGGTCAAGCGTCTGCTTGGTACTGGTGCCGGAATCATTTTCAAGGGCTCCGGTTTTTACGAAACGGACTATCGGAGTGATTCCTACAAGAAAGCAGCCAATGCCGACAAGTCGGCGGGAAGCTCCGGTTCATCCGGTGGGGATTCGAAGAAATCGAAGTCAGAATCGAAATCGACGTCCAGTTCCTCATCGTCCACCAAATCAGGGAGCGATTAGCCTTTACCCACCTTTCCCATGAATCCTCACGAGAGCGAAGAAAATCAGCCACCGCAGGATCCTGCTCAGCCCGACCCGCAGAGTCAGGAGGCGCATGACGGGTTGCCGCAGCAATATCCGACAGAGCAGCCGCAGTATGATCCGGGCCAGGCTTTTGTTGATCCTTCGATGGGGCAGCCTGATCCCAACCAGCAATACGTGGATCCCAACCAGCAATACGCAGATCCGAATCAACAATACGTGGATCCGAATCAACAATACGTGGATCCGAATCAGGCAACGCACGATCCGGGGCAGGCCTACGTGGAGCAACCGGCATCGCCCTATGATCCGAACGCGGCTGCGCCGGGACCTCCCCCTCCGATTACAAGCGGGCCTCCCGTGCCCGATCCGGGACCGCCCGAACCTGCTGCCGCTGCGCCGAGGCGTTCGCCCGGTAGAAAAATGGCGACGAGCAAGAGAGGTGGACGCCGTCCGGCCACCGGTCGTGCCGGGAGTCGCTACCAAAAGCCGAAGCCGAGCTACGGCGGGGGAATCACGGTGATGGATGTTTTCCTTTTCCTCGTTG
>JAKSBG010000070.1 GCA_022361255.1 Verrucomicrobiales bacterium | reverse complement strand
CCGGTTTGGGCTGTTTCCATTCCTGAATTGCCTTGAGGGCCTGCTCGCGAAGGATCATCGGCAGGGATGTGTTGGCAGCATAGGCGAGGAGGTGGGAGGCATGTTCCGGAGTGCCGGTGCGGAAGTTGGCATTGATAATGCGTGTATGTGTCAGGATATCCCGGTGGTTTTCAGGGGGCTCGGCTGCGTTTGCCGATCCCGGAAGAAACGGGGCGATCTGCGCTGCAAGATCAGGAAGAGCGGTGAAAAGGTCGAGGTCGTTGATTGCGCGGACGGCTTCGTCGCGAATGAATTTGTCCTCGTCGTTCAGGAAGTATTTCACCCGCGGGTCCTCCAGCTTCCGGAGTGTGAGGAGAACGCCGAGCCGAACGGCGCTTGATTCGTTCTTGAATTCCTTCAGCATTTTCTCACGCTCATTGAGGCCCCACATCCCCTGGATCAGGGCGTGACGGAGAAATACGTCCGCATTGTCATTAGCCGCGAGCATTTCGATGAGTTTCGGAAGTGCGAGCGCGTAGCCGACTTTTCCGACGCCAATGGCAGCGAAGGATTGGACGCGGGCGGATTCATCATCGAGAGCGGCTGCGAGAGACTCTCCCAGATCCTCTCTGCGGGAATCACCAATGATTTTTGCAGCCTGGGCGCGAATTTCCGGATCAGAGTCGGTGAGTAGTTCGACATGAGTCTGCAAAAGTGATGGGTCTTTTCGCGCGAGCTGGCCCAGTCCCCAGACTCCGTGGAGGCGCTGAAGCTGATTCCCGGTCTGCTCGATTGCCGCGAGGAACACGTTTTTCGAGCCACGTCGAACGAGATCGAACTGAGCGAAAAGTCGAACTCTCATGTCTACGTGAGCGAGCAGGGGGGCAACTTCGTTTTCCAGCAGGGTCGCAAGATTGGTGGTCAGGAGTTCTTCGGTCTCTTTCAGGAGATCGACGTTGTGGGGTTCCTCTGATTCCAGCGCGTAGATATTGCCGAGATCCTGCTTGTACCAGCCGTTGTTGTTGAAGCAACTCAGATACATGCGGCCGTCGGGGCCAAATTCGACGTCGGTGTTGCCGAGGCCTTCCATAAATTTTTCATGGTGGTCGAGAGCGAATCCAGCCCCGTTTTGTTTTACCGAAAACGCTTCGAGGTCACCTTTCGCTCCTCCAAAATTGCAGATCCAGAAGTGATCGGCGTAGCGTTTCGGCATTGCGGTGGCCCCGTAGTTGTAGACGAATCCGCTCGGGCCCCATGAAACGATGTCGACGGGAGGAAGGGCGAAGGCAGGGCGTTCCGGGTGAAGTGTCTCCCAGATCCCCTCAGCCATCCAGGGACTCATGGGAATGGTCTTGTGACCGGGATGGTCGTAGTCCGGTGTCCGCAATTCGCGCTGGTTCCGGAAATTGAGAATGACCTGATGACCATGGTGCCAGCCGGAGTCGCCGCCTTCGAGGATGTAGACGAGGCGTCCTTTGTCCCACTGATCGGCGTCGTTGTCGCAGGTGAAAAGGTTTCCGAATTTGTCGAAAGCAAGCTCCTGGGGATTACGCAGTCCCCGGTAGATTTCCTCCACGTTCGAGCCGTCAGGATCGCAGCGGAAAACAGCTCCTTCGTAATTGCGGTCGTAGTGACGCCCTTCCTTCGTTGTGAAGTGGTAGCCTCGATCACCGATGGACCAGTACAGCTTCCCGTCCGGACCCCAGATGATGCCGTGCATGTCGTGCCCCGAGATACTCATACGGACCCCGAATCCGTCCTGTAGCGATTCGCGTTCTTCCGCTTTTCCGTCTTTGTCACCATCGGTAAGCTTCCAGACGTGGGGAATGTTGGTGTAGTAAATTTCATTCTCCGGTCCGGCGACGAGCCCGATTCCGGGGCCGTCCAGCGGATCATTGAAGCCGTCGGCAAATACGGTGTAGCTGTCGGCGCGTCCGTCTTCGTCTGTGTCCTCCAGAGCGACAATACGGTCCTCAAACTCGGAATAGAATGCGAGGGGACGGGTCACCTGGTCGCGCTGATACATCTCAAGACGGTCGGCGCTGGTCCGGTTGTTGATATCGTCGAGCAGAATCTGCTGCTCGTTGCGAATGTCCTGCACGCCGGCCCGCCAGCGGTGAATCTCCGCGACATAGAGCTTTCCGTTCCGGTCAAAACAGATCGCGCTCGGGTTTTGTGTCTGGCTGGAATCGGCAAAAAGGGAGGCTTTAACACCATCCGGCAGGGTGAATCCACTGATGCGAACTTCGGCCTCCTTGTCGTATTCTGCGGTGGACTTGAACTCGACGGGGGTCGCAACGGTTTTGCCTTTTTCTTTGTTCGTATCGACTTCAGTAGCTTGAATCGGAATTCCTGTGAATAAAGCGGCGAGAACTACGAGGGGACAGCGCATGAATGAAGGAGGGTTAACGGGAAATGAATATTGATTACAGTTACGGGCTCGTGATTAAACGGCAGAGATTCTGTCGAAGGGGAGCGATTCGTTGCCTCACCGGTTTGATTTCGATCTCAGAGGCTACCAAAGACCACACTTGTGTTTAAGATCAAGCTGGAATGCTCATTCGGGAACTCTCTTGCTCCGGATGCCTCCGTTCCTTAGTCGAATCGCCCCATCGGGATTCAGTTTTTGGAAAGCAGCGGATCCCCGGACTCTTTTCTCCACGAATCCAGTTTGTCTCTTAGAAGATTGAACTGCTCCCTGTGTCTGCTTTGCGGTGAGTTAGCAAGATCGTTTTTTTCCATCGGATCGGAGTTCAAATCGAACATCTGCCAGCGATCAATGTGAGGGTAGAAAACCAGTTTCCATCCTTCATTCGAGCGAACCATGCGTTGCGTATCAGTGAAGTATCCGTAGATGTCTTCGTGGTGTAGATTCGTTTCGCCCCGGAGTACTGGTGCGAAGCTGGAAGCAGTAACGGATGCCGGTATATCCATTCCGGCAAGGTCGCAAGTAGTGGGATAAAGGTCCCGAAGGTAGACCTGAGCTTCGGTTCGGGTGCCACGCGAAATCCCGGGACCGGCAACGATAAATGGCACATTGATGGTGTGCTCATACATATTCTGTTTCCCCCGCAAGCCGTGAGATCCGCAGGACATGCCGTGGTCGCTGGTGAAAATGACAATCGTGTTGTCGAGCTCACCGGTTTTCTCAACCGCTTCAAGGATTCTTCCGATCTGGGCATCCATATCGTCGATCGCTGAATAGTAGACGCGAAGCAGGTCTTGAACGGCGCTTTCTGTGCGGGGCCATGCAAGAAGTGCTTCGTCGCGTCCGTCAAAATTTCCGTGGTCGAACGGGTGCACGGGAAGAAAATTGCCGGGAACCGGCATGTCCGGGTTTTTGTATTTTCCTTCCAGACCGGGCGGAACGAACAGGGGGTCGTGAGGTGCTGTGAAGTTGACGTGACAGAACCACGGTGCGTCAGGATTTTTTTCGATCAGTGAAACCGCGGCATCAGCAAATTTTTTACTAATGTCAGGGGTGACCCCAACACCCATTTCAGGGAAGTGGGTTTTTCCGTCGTCACTTCGAAAAATCCAGCCACGGTAACCGGTAATGGGGAAGCCTTTCCAGTCGGTCTGACCTTCTTTCCAGTATTTGCCGCCCCCGCTTCCAAACATGCCGGCAATACCGGTGTAGCCCCGCGTCGACGGCCTGCCTCCGACATGCCACTTCCCGACATGCCATGTCTCGTAGCCGCCATCCCGGAGGGCCTCGGCCCAGAAGGTGAGATCGGGACGAAACTTTCCGCCACGTAATCCAGTTACCCCGTTCTCCCAACCAAGGCGGCCGGTTAGCATTTCAGAGCGACTTACCACGCAGATCGGATAGGAACAGGTGGCACGGGTGAAGGTCATTCCTTTTTCGACGAGGCGGTCAAGGTTGGGCGTTTCGATTTTTTCATTTCCGAGAGCCGCAATACAATCCGGTCGCATGTCATCTGCCAGAAGGAAGAGGATATTTGGCGGGGCCGCAGAAATCGAGGAATAAGTGAATAGAGCAGTCGCGCAGCAGAGGAACAATTTCATAAGAGGAATGTGTCAGGGGCTACCGGGGACGAACGTAACTCGGGCTGAATGGTGATTGACAGTGAATAGCCATCAGTGGGAAAACGCCCGATTTGGTTTCTTCCATTTCAACTTGGCAATCCAGATACGGTTATCCGCACCTCGCTCGATGAGGGGAGTGGGATCGTGATAGTTGGGCCCGGGCGCCTGCATCCACTCTGTGGCGGTAACCCAGGTTTCATTGGCGCTGACTTCGGTAACTCCGAAATTGCCGAGCCTGGCTCCTTTTTCCGGAACGAGAATCTGCTCGCTATCACGGATCACATTGAGATTTTCGGGATCAACCCTCGCTATGAACAGCGGAGCGCGGTGACGAAAGACGTGGTCATTGTTCGCACCTCGACGGGTATAGACAAGAAACAGTGCATCTGAGTGGGAAACCCAGTGCTGTTGTGTGTTGTAGTTGCCCAGGTCGGCTCCGTCGTCAAAGGTCCATCTTTTGGGTTCGGAGAAATCAAGCCCGTTATTGCTAACCGAAACATAACCGTGATCGTCATTTCTCATCGTCAGGAAGAAGCGGTCACCAAATTGGGTAATGGACGGCTCATACAGTCCCCGTTTGACCGGGATAGACAGCTCACTGCCATGCTCGAGGTATGTCATCTCTTTTCCGTCAAACCGGCATCTAAGTACTGTTACCGCGTATTGGGGGGCTTCGAGTGCTTTGAAATAGATAGGCAGGAGTATGTCGCCGTTTTTCAGATCTGTCCTTTGTACGCAACCTGCTCCGGCATTTTCAAATTTCGGGTGATCCGGCAATTGAATGGTTTTCCACTCTGACCAGGTGTTCCCGGCAGGATCATAGACGGCGTAGGGTGTTGCCCGGGGGCGGACGTGCATGACACGGTTGTTTTCGTAGACCACGGTGTGCCCCGTTCCCAGAAGTTTTCCGGTTGCGGAATGCCATTTGGGCCAGAAATCGCACACCGTCATTTCGAGATTTTTCTTATCTTTATAGGAAAAAGGAACGCGTGCAAAAGTGGGTTGTTCGACAGGTGCGGTCCAGGTATCGCCGAGATTTTTGGTGTAAAGGCTGTGTATTGCGTAAAAAACATCCGAGCCGGAAAGCTGAAGTTTCTGTGTTGTCATAACTACGGTGGGCCCTTCCTCACCCGGCATAGCTCCCGCTCTGGCGTGAACCCAGCACATCTCTTTGTCAAAGCCTTGCGCAGCCGTTGATCTTTCGATTTCGTAGAGAGAGTCGTTCGCTGCGGAAAATCCGGTGATGAGCAATACTGACAGAACAGTGAAAAGTTGATGCATTCCGTCAGTGGAACAAATTGGAGAGGATTAGACGATGGCGTGTTGACGGAGAATGAAATGGGGGACAATGGTTTCGTATGAGGATGAATCAAGTGAGCCCGGGGTCTACGCGTATTGGTTGGATTGGAACCGGGGTAATGGGAAGCAGCATGTGCGGACATCTCATAGACGCGGGCTTTCAGGCGACGGTCTATTCCCGGACGAAAGACAAGGCTCGATCCCTGCTCGATAAAGGGGCAGGTTGGGCAGATACGCCGCGAGAGGTAGCGGAGCAATCTGATGTCGTTTTTTCCATTGTAGGCTTTCCAGCGGATGTTCGCGAGGTAATGCTGGGAGAGGACGGCGCTCTCGCCGGAGCTGCGTCAGGGACTGTGCTTGTCGATATGACGACAAGTGAACCATCGCTTGCCATCGAGATCGCAGATGCCGCAATGGATAGCGGTGTCCACTCCGTGGACGCACCAGTTTCGGGGGGCGATATCGGAGCGAAAAATGGAACGCTTTCCATCATGATTGGAGGTGAAGAGGCAATTGTTGAAGCCCTCAGTCCCTGTTGGGAAGCGATGGGGGAAACAATCGTTCACCAAGGCGCCGCCGGAGCCGGTCAGCACACGAAAATGGTCAATCAAACCCTGATAGCATCCAACATGGTGGGGGTCTGTGAGGCGTTGTTGTACGGATATAAAGCAGGGCTCGATCTTCCCACCGTATTGAAGTCGGTCGGCTCAGGGGCAGCAGGTAGCTGGTCTCTTTCAAATCTTGGTCCGCGCATCATGGAGAACAACTTTGATCCCGGCTTTTTTGTTGAGCACTTTATTAAAGATATGGGAATCGCCCTGGAAGAATCCAAACGTATGGGATTGGTTATGCCGGGACTTGCTTTGGCCAATCAACTTTACCTCGCCCTGCAGGCACAGGGGCATGGGCGTGACGGGACGCAGGCGTTGGAGCTGTCACTCGCCAAAATGAGCGGAGTGGACTGGATCAGTCGTCAGGATCCCTGATTCCCGCCCCTTAACTCCATCGCGTCGGGAAAGATCCTTGTCAGAGGTTCCCCGGAAAAGGCAAAGTTCCGGGATGAAGCAATCACGAAGAAATTTCTTGTCCTCCGCTGCCGGGATTGGAGCGGGAATCAGTTTTCCCTCGATCATTCCCGCTTCGGCTCTGGGATCGGGAGACCGTCCGGCTCCCAGTGAGCGGATCACGATGGGCTTCATCGGAATGGGCAATCGGGGAATTGGTGTGATGGGAGCTTTTCTCAATCACGCGGACGTTCAGGGAGTCGCGATCTGCGATGTTCACGATCACCACTACCGGGAAAGGGAGTGGGGAGAGGGGCGCCCGCTGGGAAGGAAGCCGGGTAAAGAATCCGTCGATAAGAAATACGGAAACACCGACTGCGCAGCGTATTCCGATTTCCGTGAACTGTTCGAGCGGGACGATCTCGATGCAGTCATGGTAGCGACTCCGGATCACTGGCACTACCACATTACGATGGCTGCGCTGGAGAAGGGGATCGATGTCTACTGTGAAAAACCGGTCACGCATCTGTTCGGCGAGGGGCAGGCGGTTTATCAAAAGGTCGCAGAGAAAAACGCCGTCTTCTCAGTCGGATCCCAGCAGCGCTCCGAGCCGGTTTTTCGTCAAGCCGTGGAAATTGTCAGGAACGGGCATCTCGGAAACGTTTCCCGTTTCGAAGTGGGGCTTCCAGCCGGATACAGCGATGCTCAGGGGAATACAGAGGTGATCGATGTCCCGAAGGGGCTTGATTACAATTTCTGGTGCGGTCCCGGTGAACGGCTTCCCTACATGAAAGCCCGCCACCATCGATGGTGGCGCTGGCACACCGCTTACGGAGGTGGCAACATCATGGACTGGATTGGTCATCACAATGATATCGCGCACTGGGGCATGGGGTATGAAAACAGTGGGCCTGTCAGGGTTGAAGCAAAAGGCTGGACCTGGGCGGAAACGGAAGTCTACGACACTCCGGTTGAGTACGAAGTGCACTCCGATTTTGCGGATGGCAAAAAAGGGATCATATCCACCGGGTTCCGAAAGGGCACGAAGTGGATCGGGGAAAACGGCTGGGTTTGGGTGGATCGCGGACAGATTGAAACATCCAATCCCGAATGGCTTGCAAAAGATTTCAATGCGGGCGACTGGAAGGCTTACCGCTCACCGGGCCACCAGCGGAACTTCATCGACTGCGTAAAAAACCGGAAGGAAACAGCGGCCCCCGCAGAGAACGGCCATCGTTCCATCACGCCCGGGCATCTCGGTTGGGTTTCGGCAAGGCTGGGGCGCGCTCTGAAATGGGATCCGGCCGCGGAAAAAATTCAGGGCGATGATGCCGCGCAGGAAGCGCTGATGAAAATGGACTATCGCGACTGGGGCTGAGACCTCGTCCGGGGGAATGCCCCTCCTTCTTTCGGGCAACCGTGCAGCTACTGTTCCTTCAGTTCCGCCAGCATCTCCAGCAGGTGCTTTGTCAGGATAACCGAGGTGTCTTTTTCAAAACGCGACGTTCCAAGCCACGTTTCGTAACCGCCGAGCTCGTGCTGATGGGGCGGCGGAAGGTAGCCGTATCCGCCGTTCGCGAGTTCGATCAGCATCGTGTGCGGAAAAGGACTTTTTTCTTTGATCTCCAATCCGATTTCGACAAGCACTTCAAAGGGCATTGTTACGATGGCCTGGTCACCGATACGCACGGCCTGGATGATGACTTCCTCCGTTTCTGTCATCTCCGGCTCGGAAAACCGGAGGGTGTTCTGAGCAACGGAACTGGTTCGGCTGTTGATTTCGTTCCGTTCTTTGGAACTGAGTTTCATCAATTCAATGGCGCGGTCGATGTCCTCCTGCGGTGGTTTTCGGTAGCGAATCGAGACGAGTCGCTGCTTCATCGCAACGACGGGGGAGGTATCGTATTTCCGGATCTTTCCAACGGCGCGATAGGAAGCGTCGGCGGTTTTTCCCGCCACTACTCGAATTTGTTCGAATGGGGCGCGGGGAGGGCGATTGCGGTAAAAGTCGATGTTGTTGATGTCGCCGCTGGCACCATTGGTCATCATCGCGACGAAGTTTTCGCTGCCTGATGCCCGAAGGCGGGCCGGCATGATGCGGGCAAATTCACCGAAATAGTCGGCTGAAGCCATGCCAATCTCCCGACCGTTTTCATCGATGACCCTGGGAACGCCACCGACATAGTGAAGGGCGTAATTCGCAATGAGCCCAAGCGGTTTTCCCTTGCGAGTTTGCACGTTAATTATGGCGACTTCCGGATCAGTCGGACCGGCGGGCTTGACGAGATCGTTTAAGCCCGGATTCATCTTTACCTTGTCGTAACCTCCCAGTGGATTCTTGGGCATGGTTCCTTTTTCCTTATACCAGCGACGATTAAAAACTTCGGTCGGTTCCTCGTCGGAAGCGAAAGCGACCTGCGCGGGTTCGATCGATTCGATTGCCTCGATGAGCGCTTTCGCGAGCCCCTCCTTTCGCGTTTTTTCGTAGGCGATCCGGCCGGGCGAGCTGTCGCCCCCTTTGGGAGCGGTGTGAGTATGGGTTCCGGATACCAGCATCTGCTCCGGGCTCCATCCTGTTTTCTCCGCAGCGATCGCTTTTGCTTCATCGGTCATTTCCCGGCCCACTCCGATGGCATCCATGAGCGCAATGACGGCGCGTCCCTCTCCGTTCTGGAAAGCAACAGCCCGGACGTGGAGAGGGTCGTGAACGTAGTCGGATTTTCCGGAACGGAGTTGAAAGGGTTTTACGGTAGGCGAAATATCGACGGCTGCCGTTCCGGCCTGAAGCCCCTCCGCAGTCTGTGCATTCACGGATGGTGTGAGAAGAAGAATAGAGAAAGCGAATAGCGGGTAAAGATATCTCATGGCGGGATCATCCCGCGAATCAGGGGGCAGAGAAAGATTTCCTGTGCCGGAATCCCGTCCCTGCCCGGGCTGGACGAACGGGAGTGTACCGTTCTTTATGATCCCATGAACTTCTCTTTCCGATTCATTGTCTTCTCACTCCATGTTGTTTTGTTAGCGTCTCCGGTCGTGGCTGGAACCTTCGTGTATGTTTCTGAGAGCAGGGACAATCGAATCGCTGTGTTCTCTCTGCATGAGGAAAATGGAAAACTGGAGCGAATCGGTGAAGTCGAGCTGGAGGGCTCACCCGGTTGTCTCTGGCTCGATTCCTCCCGAAGCAGGATCTACGCATCGGTTCGTTCCACGGCTCAGTTTGCCACTCTTACCATCGATCCCGACAGCGGGCTCCTCAAATTGGAAGGAACCGCGAAGTCAGCTGGGAGCGCAGCTTATCTTTATCCTGACAAAACCAACAAATGGTTGCTTGCCGCCTACTACGGCGATGGAACTGTCAGTGTGAACCGGATTGAAAGCGGTGTCGTCATAGGCGAGCCCGTTCAAGTGATGGAGGTGGGGAAGAAAGCGCATTGCATTCAGACTGACCCGGCGAACCGTTTTGCCTTCTGTCCACATACGGGAGAACTGAATCAGGTGACGCAGTTCCGGTTCGATGCAGAGAGCGGAGAGCTTGTGCTGAATGACCCGAAAGTTCTGAAAGCGGGAGACGGGCAGGGGCCGCGACACCTGCAATTTCATCCCAACGGGAAATGGGTGTATCAGGTGAATGAACAGGGCAAGAGCGTCACGCTCTGCGACTATGACGCAGGGGAGGGAACCCTGACGATGCGGCAAACTGTTTCAACGATCCCGGATGACTGGCCTGCGGACAAGGGAAGTTGTGCCGATATCGAGATCAGTGCCGACGGGCGGTTTGTCTATGCTTCGAACCGTGGGCATGACAGTATCGCGGTTTTTGCGATCGATGAACAAACCGGCGAAATTTCCTCCCGGGGGCAGACCCCGACGGGCAAGACGCCGCGATCTTTCAATTTGATTGAAGGCGGAGAGAATTTTCTCGTGGCGGCCGGACAGGGAGCTGACAATCTCGTGGTATACCGTCGCGACACTGCCAGCGGCAAGTTGACGGAGCTGAAGCGATACGATTGCGGGAGAAGTCCAGCCTGGGTTTTGGGGGTAAAGAAATGAGCGGAATACTCGACCGGTTTCGTCTCGACGGGAAACGGGCACTCATTACCGGAGGCAGCAGGGGACTCGGCCGGGAAATGGCATTGGCCCTCGCCGGAGTGGGCGCGGACATTGCGTTTTCAGGTCGGGATCGGGAAAGCTTGAGCCGAACGGCCGCTGAGATCGAATCCCTGGGGAGAAAAGCGTATCCGTTTGAAGCGGATGCTCAGAATTCTGAAGAAGTCGAATCGATGTGCGGGACAGCCTGGAACGACACGGGGGGCATCGACATTTTGATTAACAATACCGGAGGGAGACTGGTTGATGTTCCGGTCGAAGAGCAATCTCTCGAAGATTGGCAGAAAATTCTGGACCTGAACCTGACGAGCACGTTTGTATGCACCAGGAACGTCGGTAGTAAGATGATCGAGCGGGGAGTCGGGGGCCGGGTGATCAATATGGCTTCGATTTCAGGGCTTGTGGCAAATCGCGGAATCGGCGGGAGGAGCTACGAAACGGCAAAGGCAGCAGTTCTTCATTTCACCCGTGCCACTGCTGCTGACTGGGCACCTCACGGGATTACTGTGAATGCGATCTGCCCCGGCGGATTCATGACCGAACCCAACAAGCGCTGGGCAAAAGAGAATCCCGACGTTATTTCCCGCTTTGAAGAGGCCATTCCGATGGGAGCTTTCGGTGAGCCGGAGGATCTTGGACCTCTCGTGGTCTACCTGGCCAGTGAGGCCTCCCGTTATATGACGGGAGCATCGCTTGTCATTGACGGCGGTTATACACTCTGGTGATAGCTGTTTGTCAGGGTGTTGTCACGGCTTTCGCCATTTCGTGAATCTTTCCAATAATTCTTTCCTCCAGATCCGGATTCCAGGGGCGGCTGTTTGCCTCATAGCCTCCTTCGAGAAGAACCCGTTTGCTCGGAACATAGCCGTTGTAGTCATTGGTGTATCCGGCGACCCAGACGTGCGATTCCTCTGTGGCGAGTTCTTTCTTCAGCCGCAGAGAATAGTCAATCGTCACTTCCCCGGCCATCGTGATCATCGACAATCCGTCGCCGATGCGGATCACCTGAACGGGATACTCGTAATCCTCGCGACCGGACTCTTCCGTAAAGGAAAGTTTCACCGTGTCCATCTTTCCTGAGATCCTACTGTTAAGTTCTTTCTGGTGGAAAAAGGTTCCCTGGCTGACCTCGAGGGCCGCTTCGACGGCTGTTGCGAGCGATCTGCCGTGCCGCTGAGCAAAGTAGAGCATGCGGCGGGGGTAGGGATTCTGGTCGCCGCTGCAACCGTTCATAAACATGGCGGTGAGACCTTCGTGATCTGCCTCGAGATATTCCTGAGCGTAACCGGCATAGTCTCCGAACCATTTCATGAAACCCATTGTCGTGTTGTGGCAGGCATATCCGAAAAGTGCTGTTTTCAGATTTCCCTCTGGATCACGAACACTGAGAACCGGCACGGTGTGGTCGACAGCTCCCTCCGGATTCGGGTGATTGCGATAACCGGTCGGTGTTGGTGTTCGCCGATTCATCGCAAAGGCGCACTTTGCCTCGCTGTAGTAGAGCCGCGCCGGTTCCATGGATTCCAGCGCTTCCCCAATGATTCCAACCGTCTTTTCAACAAGCTGGTCGTAGTAGTCCTGCGTGTCGTCCCGCCCGTAGGAGGGGCCGCAGTGGGTATGCGATGCATTCATGACGAGAGAATGAGGGGCGAGATTGAACTTCTCACCGACTGCCTGTTCCACGTCCGCCCTGTATTTGGCAATGATTCCGATCAGGTCCGTTGTCACAAAAACGAGCCGGTTTCCTTCTGCGTCTTCGATCGCGAGGGCCTTGGCAAACAAATCCTGTTCGGTGCCTTCGGCCGGATTGTCTTTCCTCGATGCGTAGCCCGACATCGGCATGGGGCGATGAGGAGTGATGGTCGCCGTGGCTGAACCCGCTTTCCAGGAGGCTTTCGGCTCGTCATCCGCATAAAGGAAGACGACAGCTGCGAATACTGCGAAGATCGAAAAAAGCAGAGAGCTACGGTTCATGAAAAGAATCCTTTCAAGATCCGGGTTCGTTCTCAAGGGGAAATGGAGGCGACATAGCGCTGTCGCAGGAGCGGGAGGACCTTTCTCCTCAATACCCTAAGAAGGCGGTTTGACCCCGAAACCTGTGACCGCGGAGGCGTCTAGATAATCTTATCCAAATCCTCCGCATTGTATTCGTCCGAAGCTTTTACAATAATTTTCTCATCAGGCGTTCCGATCATTTCCGGGTCTTTGTCAGGATAGTCAAGACTGTTGAGAAAATGACGGATGCAATTAACTCTCGCCCGTTTTTTATCGTCCGATTTGATCACCGTCCAGGGGGCGTCTGCGGTGTCGGTGTGGAAAAACATCGCCTCCTTGGCGTGGGTGTAGTCGTCCCACTTGCCGAGTGATTTGAGATCGATGGGGCTGAGTTTCCACTGCTTCAGCGGATCCGTTTTGCGACAGTGAAACCGTCGCAGCTGCTCGGTGCGGCTTACCGAAAACCAGTATTTGAAAAGGAGAATTCCGCTGTTCACCAGCATGCGTTCGACAGATGGGCATTGTCTCAGAAATTCGAGGTATTCACGCGATTAGCAAAAACCCATGACCCTTTCCACGCCGGTGCGGTTATACCAGGATCGATCAAACAAAGCGATTTCCCCCTTTGTCGGGAGATGGTTGATGTAGCGTTGAAAATACCACTGGCCCTTTTCGCGTTCGGTCGGTTTTTCGAGCGCGATAACATGAGCGGCTCTTGGATTGAGGTGCTCCATGAAACGCTTAATCGTGCCGCCTTTCCCGGCCGCATCGCGCCCCTCGAACAGGATGACGATCTTCTTTCCTTTTACCTTCACCCATTTCTGAACTTTGAGAAGCTCGGCCTGCAGCTTCAGCTTCTGTTGCTCGTACTCGCCAGTGGGCATTTTGGTTTTGTAAGGATAGACTCCTTTTTCGTAGGCGACCTCGAGAGATACCTTGTGTGTCAGCCCTGTTTTTCCCCCGTTCCGGGCGTCGAGCAATTCTTCCAGATCAGCAAACTCCGGGGATAGAATTATATCTTTTGACGGTTCTCGTCCATTTCGTGCGGGTAGGTTGGATGGCGGTGTTTTCGTAGTTTCGTCCATGAAAAAAGAGTTGGCGGATGTACACTAGGCCGCGATCTGAAGAGAAAAAACGCAGATCCTGCGAATGGGTGTGCGTCCGTTGACGAATGCTGCCATTTCTAACGCTGACTCTGTCTCCTGTACTGTCCCGGAGTCATGTTGTAGCGTTCCCGATAGGTGGTCTGCAGGTAGTGAGTGTGGGAGAATCCTGTGAGGTCAGCAATGGCATCGATCGTTAGATTTGTGTTCCGCAGCAACCGATTCACTTCGCGGAATCGAACTCGAAGAATTTCCGCCTTTGTGCCCCGGCCGATGGCCTGCTTCATCCGGCGTTCCAAAGTACTCCGCGAGACGTTCGTGAAGGCGCAGATATCCGCAACCTTGATGCCGGTGAAAGCGTAATCGCGAATGTGTCTAACAGCCCGCAGGACCAGAGGGTCTTCGAGAACGAATTCATCGGAAGAAGCGCGGACTTCGATTCCGCGGGGAGGTATCAGAACTTCCTTCGTCGAAATCGCCTTCCCCTGCATGAGCCGGTCGAGAATCCCGGCGGCCCGATAGCCTACTGCGTGTCCATCGAATCGTACGCTTGTCAGGGTGGGGGAGGAAAACTCGCAGAGAGTGATTTCATTCTCACAGCCCACGACGGCGATTTCTTCGGGAACAGAAATTCCGGCGCGTCGGCAGGCATCAATGAGCCGAACGGCGAGCTGGTCGTTGGTCGCAAAGATGCCGACAGGTTTGCGCAGAGACTCCAACCAGGTGATCAGCTCATGCTGGTGCGCCTCCCAGTCACCGGGAGAGGATTCACTTTGCGCGGGAAGAAGCTCGCAGGGGTGGTTTTGTCTTTCGATTCGGGTGACGAAATTTCTGACTCGCTCTCGAAAGAATGCCTCCGTATCAAGCGTGTAGGCGGCGAATCTCCGGTATCCGTGATTGAGAAAATGATCAGCAACACTCTCCCCGATGAGGGCATTGTCCATACCGACAAAAGGGATATCGTCACGATAATTGGTGGAGCGCAATTCCACTGCGGGGACCCCGGTGGATGCGATAGCCTGTGCCATTTCAGCGCTGTGAGTCCTCATCAGGATGCCGTCTCCATCCCAACCGTCCAACCAGGGCGGGAGTGATGACTCAAAGGCCCGCAGCTCCAGAAAGGTCGACCACGGACCGTGGGCATCAAGATAACGGCTCACTCCCGCGAGCAGATCCCTGGTGTAGGAGCGAGTTGTTTCGACAAGAATGGCAACACGTTTGAGTGATTTTTCCGGCATGAATCGGGTGTGACGAAAAACCTGATGTTTTGTGAAGTGTAACTGTAGTGACAGAATGCGCAACGCGATTACGATGGCGACATGTCAGATTACATTGGAAAAGCTCTTATCGTCGTTGGAGACGCCACTGAGACAGTGGACACCCTCTATCCCTTTTATCGTCTGCAGGAGGCAAGGATCCAGCCTGTGGTGATCGCACCCGAAAAGCGTCTTTACCAGATGGTGATGCACGAGATTCGTCCCGGCTGGACGATCACGAAGGAGTGGGAAGGCTATCAGATTCAGGCGGATCTGGCTTTTTCAGAGGTAAATCCCGAAGAGTATCTCGGCATTCTTTTCTCCGGTGGTCGCGCCCCCGAATACATCCGTGAGGATGAAGATTTGATCCGGATGACGCAGTGGTTTTTTGACAACAACAAACCCATCGCCAGTGTTTGTCATGGAGTTGAGATTCCGGCGCGGGCGGATCGGGTGAAAGGGCGTCGCATGGCGACTGTCGCGAAGTGTCAGTTCGACCTCGAGATCTGTGGAGGAACCTATGTTAACGAACCTTGCGTGATCGACGGAAATCTTGTATCGGGGCGGACTTTCCACGATAACGGGCATTACGTCGGGCCGTGGATCAAGATGCTCGAGGAAGCCGCAGGCGCTGAGTGAGAAGCGGAAGAAAAACGGAATTCTGAAATTCCAGTATTATGAAGAGACGCGATTTTGTTAAAGGCGCGGCGGCGGCCGCTTTTGTGCCCTTGTCAGGGAGGACGGCGGAGGAGTTTTCGCTGAACTATGTTCTTTCGTCTGCCATGTATGGTGACCTTCCACTGGAGCAGGTTCTTGCAGCGGCGAATGAATCGGGATCCGGTTCAGTCGATATCTGGAGAAAGGTTCACGCGACTCACCGGGAGCAGATTGAGGAGATGGGTGACGAGGCGTTTCAATCTCTCCTGACAAAGCACAAAACGAGGATGTCGATCTCGACCTGTTACCCTCTCGGCCCGTTCAAACAGGATGAAGAAATGAGGTGGGTGAAAAAGAACGGCGGACACATGACTGTCTGCGGTTCCGGGAGCATGGGAGAAAAGGATCCTGTCGGAGCCGAAGCGAAAAAACAGGTGCAGGCATTCTTTGAAAAACTGAAACCACATTACGAACTCGCGGAGGAGCTCGGTATCACGATGGCGATCGAAAATCACAAAAACGCCATGCTTTCCTCGCCGGATTCAATCCGCTATTTTGTCGAGCTCAACCCGTCAAAAAATGTCGGCATCGCTTTTGCCCCGCATCATCTTTATGATGCGGTTGAAGAAATGCCGAAACTGATTCGCGAAATCGGCAAAGAGCAGTTGCCGTTCTTCTATTTTCAGGAATTTCATCCGTCCTCGAAGAAGAAGATGACAAAGGAGGACGAAGTGAAGCAGATGCCAGGCTTCGGCACTCTCGACTACGTTCCCCTTGTCGCCGCGTTGAAAGAGATCGGTTTCGAAGGACTGTCCGAGATCTTTATGCATCCCGTTCCGCGTGGAATCCCGATGCGTCCGACTGCCGGTGAAATCACCGGAGTGATCAACGAATCCCGTGCGTATTTGACCGAGTGTCTGGGGCAGGTGTAAATGAACGTTTACTCAAATGAAAGATAGCAAGTGTAAACGGGAGAAGCCAACAGGGTTGGTTCATCGACGCAACCCTGTTGGGTGGTTGACTCAACAGGGTTTGATTCTGTTTTTGCTAGTGACGTCATTGCAGGCGGAACCTCATGTGATCGGTTTTGAACGGTTTCACAGTGCTGAGGCGTCTGTCGAAGGCGGGGCAATTCTGTTTTCGGAGCTCGGTTGTGCGAACTGTCATGGAGATTCCCCGGTGAAGGTGGAGCGGAAAGGTCCGAAGCTCGTTGATCTGAGCCAGCGTGTGGAACGGGAATGGTTGCGTGAGTTTCTCCGCAATCCGGAGAACGGTCGGAAGGGTTCGACTATGCCTTCCATGCTGCACGGCATGTCCGACGAAAATCTGGGGGACATCCTTGCGTTTCTTGGAACGATCGGAAAGGGAATCAAATTCCGCGCGGGGCGGCATGCCAACGCAGAGCGGGGCAGTGCGATCTATCATGAGAAGGGATGCGTTGCCTGTCATGCTCCCACTGCTGACTACCGGGGGCCACACGGGAGCGGGAATGATTTCGATGCTTCACTTGCGATCGCTCATCCCGACCTGCAGGCAAAAACGAGCCTGGAGGCACTGAACCTCTTTCTTTCGTCGCCATCGAAGTATCGGCCGGATAGTCGTATGCCTCACATCCAACTCGAGCCTCAGGAGGCGATAGATGTCGCGGCGCACCTTCTCGACATTCAGGCCTCGGACCCCAGGGAAGTATCCGGGGTGGATGACTGGCCGGAGTCGACGGTGGAGGAAGCAGCCCGGGGAAAAGCCCTCGTGCAGAAAATGAACTGTGCGGCCTGCCACGAAATCCCCGGTCTCAAGCCTGACGGGGTGAGGGAGATTGGAGGAGACGGTGCTCACCATTGCCTTTCGAAGGAAAAGGTCGAGGGCCTGCCTTTCTACAATCTGACAGACCTGCAACGCGAGTCGTTGCTGCTTTTCCTGCAAAAGAAAGACGGCTTTGAAGGGGATGGAGCCCACCTTACCCTTGCCGCGCTGAACTGTTATGCCTGTCATGATCGCGATTCGGTTGGTGGCCCGACGACTGCGGCAAATCCGTTTTTCGTGGGGAACGAGGGGCTCGGTGATTCGGGGCGTCTTCCCCCTCCCTTGACTGGAATCGGGCACAAACTGAAACCCGAATGGTTGAAGGGAGTTCTGGAAGGGAAGGCGGAAAACAGGGTGCGACCCTATGTCAAAACGCAGATGCCGGCCTATGCCGCGCATGCCGCCGGTTTGACAGAGTGGCTGGAGGAATTGGACAGACCGGATGATCCGGTGCCTCTCGAAGATCGGGCGGATGACAGGGACGTGGGTCGAAAATTGCTCGGCATTCAAGGTGGCGTAAACTGCATCACTTGTCACAACTGGGGAGAGCAGAAGTCGCTCGGAATCCCGGCAGTGGATCTCAGCAATCTCGACAAACGACTTCAGCCTACCTGGTTCCGGAGCTACTTGTTGAATCCAGCGGAGTACCGCCCGGGCACACTGATGCCTCCGCTCTGGCCGGGTGGAAAATCGACTCTGCCAGATGTGCTGGGTGGGGATACGGAGCGGCAGATTGGTGCGATCTGGAATTTTATCGAAGACGGGGAAGGGATTCCCGAAGGTTTTCCGGACCGGAGTGGCGGGCAGTTTGAGTTGGTGCCGCAAGATCGTCCGATGATCCAGAGAACATTTTTCAACAAGAGCGGTACGAAGGCCATTCTCGTTGGTTTTCCGGGAGACATCCATCTTGCCTTTGACGGGCAAAAGGGAAAGCCTGCGCTGATCTGGAGGGGGGCATTCTTCGACGCCTACGACACCTGGTTTACACGTGCTGCTCCGTTCGGCGATCCGTTGAGTGAGGATGTGTATCCGTTCCCCGAAGCAGAACAAGCAGGGCGTTTCCGGGGCTATGAGCTGGATGGCGATGGCAATCCGACTTTCATTGTTTCCAAAGAGGGCCGTGAGATCAGGGAGAAGTTTTCCGTCACTGACGGAAAAATGATCCGTATGATCAGCTGGAGCGATGGCGGGGCTCCTGACGTGAGTCACCCGGAAGGTGTCGAGACAATCGTCGAAGAAGCAGACGATAGACTAACATTTACCTATTTCTGGAAATGAGATTACATAGAAACATGGTGATCGGGGGAATTGCCTCGCTGGCTTTTTCACTTTGTGCGGAGGAGAAAAAGAACTCCTACGAGGTTTTTGAACTGATGTCCGCCAGTTCGCCGAATGACTCTCGGTCGAAGGAATGGAAACCGGGTGACGGGATCACGATGGAGGTCAGTGGAATCGAATGGGTTGATGGCAAACTGGCAGTGGCCATTCGAAAAGGGGAAGTCTGGATGGTGGAGAATCCGCTCGCGAATGATCCCGCAGAGATTTCCTACCAACTGTTTGCGTCGGGTCTGCACGAACCGCTCGGGGTGACACTCGATAAGGGGGATCTGTTAGTGTCGCAGCGTGCCGAGATTACGCGTCTCAGAGACTCTGACGGAGACGGGGTAGCAGATGCCTACCTAACAGAGTGTGACGGCTGGAACGTGTCCGGAAACTATCATGCCTATGCCTACGGTCCGGAGCGGGACGGGAAGGATCAGCTTTGGGTGACCTTGAATCTCGGAATGGGTAATCTTGCCGACAACCGGATCGGCTGGCGGGGCTGGGGTGGAATCATTGGTGATGACGGGCGCTTTGTGCCGAAATCGCTCGGGATGCGTTCACCCTCCGGACTCGGTCGAAACCTCGTCGGAGATATGTTCTTCACCGATCAGCAGGGAACCTGGATTCCGGCGACTCCCGTTTACCACCTCCGTCCCGGAGTGTTCTACGGAAACCAGGAGTCGCTCGAGAGTTTGAAACTCCCCGATGCGCCTTTCAAAATGAAGGCGAAGCCGAAACCGAATCAGCCCTATCCGGACGCCCTCGCCGAGTCTCCCGAGTTTGTTCCCCCGGCCGTCTGGCTGCCCTATAACAAAATGGACCGCAGTGCGACAGATATCGAATTGATCGATCAGAAGGGGAAATTTGGACCTTTCGACGGGCAGTTGCTTGTTGGCGAGTTTACCAATTCCTCGATCAATCGGGTGTTCCTGGAGAAAGTGGGCGGGGAATATCAGGGAGCTTGTTTTCGATTCATGCAGGGATTCCCCGCAGCAGTGGTGAGGCTGTGCTTTTCTCCGGACGGGCAACTTTTTGTGGGAATGACCAATCGCGGCTGGTCATCGCTGGGAAACCGTTCCTACGGTTTGCAGCGGATCAGCTATTCGGGTATTACACCTTTTGCGATGCAGGAAATGCGGGCAAAACCGGACGGATTTGAGCTGGTCTTTACCGAACCTGTGGATCCGGACACCGTGACGCCGGAGGCTTTTTCAATGATGAGCTACACCTACGAGTATTCATCGGCCTACGGAGGGGAGGAGATCCTGACAAAGCAACATGAAATTAACGGTATCGAAATACAGGAAGGTGGGAAAAGGATCAGGCTGAAGGTAAAAGGCTGCCGGCCTCTTTTTGTTCATGAGCTTCGCACGGCCGGACTCAAGTCAGCGGACGGAAAGGCTCTCGATTTCCCCAATGCCTATTACACTCTGAACAAAATTCCGAAATGAGATATCTCCTTACTGTCGTTTTTCTGACTTGCTGTTCGGTTTTCGCAGCGGAACGACCCAATCTTCTTTTCATTATGACCGATGATCAGGGCTACTGGGATACGGGCGCAACGGGGAACCCTCACATTGACACACCACATATCGACAGTCTCGCGAAGGAGGGCACTCAGTTCCGGCGCTACTATGCGGCTCCGGTTTGTGCGCCGACCCGTGCCGGTGTCATGACGGGGCGGTATTACCTGAGGACCGGACTCTACAACACCCGCTTTGGCGGGGACTCGATGGGCACCGGGGAAGTAACGGTCGCGCAGTTGCTGAAGGAGGCGGGGTACAGGACGGGACTTTTCGGAAAATGGCATCTCGGGAAGTATCCCGGCTACCAGCCACAGGAAAGGGGCTTTGATGAGTTTTTCGGACACTATCACGGCCACATTGAGCGGTATGAATTTCCCGACCAGGTATATCACAACGGTACGCCGGTCGAGGCCCGTGGCTATGTCACCGATTTGTTTGCTGACGCGGCAATTGATTTTGTCGAGGCCACTGCAGCAAAGGGGGACGATCCGTTTTTCTGCGCTCTGATGTTCAATGCGCCTCATTCCCCGTGGTTGCTCGACACGTCTCACTACGGCCAGCCGGAGGGGGACAAAACGCTGGAAAAATACCTCGAACGAGGCCTGCCGATGCGAGAGGCTCGTATTTATTCGCTAGTCGAACGTGTCGACGACAACGTCGGCAAAGTGCTCGCAAAGCTTGAGGAGCTTGGTCTCGCGGAAGACACGCTCGTGATTTTCACCAGTGACAACGGCGGAGTCAGCAAATTCTGGAAAGGCGGAATGAACGGCAACAAGGCCGGTGTCTACGAGGGCGGTGTGAGGGCGCCGTTTTTTGCGCGATGGAAGGGAACTGTTCCGGCCGGCGGGGTAGTGAACGGACAGGTGTCGCATGTAGATTTGCTGCCGACCTTTTGCGAACTGGCAGGCGTGGAGCTGCCTTCCGACCTGGTGGTCGACGGGAAAAGCCTCGTGCCACTGCTCGAGTCGGGAAAAGGGGAGTCTCACCACGAATATGTCTACCACACCTGGGATCGGTATTTTCCGAACCCGGACCGGCGGTGGGCCGTGAGTGATCAGCGCTGGAAGTTGATGGCGCAATTCGGCACGACGGCCACTCCGAGCGAATCGGGTTGGCGTTTGTTCGATCTGGAGAATGATCCCGGAGAGAAGAAGAACCTGATCAGGAAAGAGCCGGAGATTGCGAAAAGGTTGCGGGAGGAATTCGTGCGATGGTTCGAGGAGGTCACGGACGGAATCACCTACGCCCCGATTCGAATTCCGGTAGGGCACCCCGGAGAAGATCCGGTCGAGATCGAGCCGAGTTGGGCGAAATGGGAGGGGGAGAATATCAACTATACCTTCGACGGTTACGACTGGGATACGATTGACGGCTGGAAGGCGACAGGCGAGTCAGCAACCTGGTGCCTCGACGTAGTAGAGCCCGGGACCTATACCGTGAAGCTTAGCTATGGTTGCCGCCCGCTCGATGCGGGAGGTGTCCTGAGAATCTCTTCGGGAGATTCCTCAGTCGAACATGCAGTCAAGGCAACAACGACAGCAGAGCAGTTCGGGGTTTTCGATGCGGGAACGATTGTGCTGAAAAAAGGGGACGTGGCAATGAAAGCCGAGGTCGTTTCCGCACCCGGTCGTGAGCTGATGCGATTGAATGGAATTCATCTCGAAAGGGTGAAATGAGAAAGCTCTTTCCAATACTCCTCTTCGCATGGTGTGTCTGTCAGGTTTGGGTGGTAGCTGAAGACAGGCCGAACATCGTCTACATCATTTCCGACGACCAGTCGTGGACCGACTTCGGGTTCATGGGGAATGATCGTGTCTACACTCCACATCTGGACCGCCTCGCTGAGAAATCGGCGTTTTTCCCGAAGGGGTATCTGACGACTTCTGTCTGTCGTCCTTCGCTCGTGACCTTGATGACAGGCCTGTATCCTCATCAGCACGGAGTGTATTTTAATCATGGACCCCCGGGGAATTCCGCCTACAACAGAATGAAGTCCCGGGCGGAATATGAAAAAGTGCGAAACCGTGAGTTCGAGCGGATTTCGGAGGTGGAGACGCTTCCCGGCATCCTTGCGAAGGAGCTGGGTTACCGCTGCCTGCAAACTGGGAAGTTCTGGGAAGGTCACTGGCGCAACGGTGGGTTTACCGAGGGAATGACAACCTTCGAACCACCTCCCGCATCGCAGACATTCGGGGGAATCCGGAAACTGGCGGGCGGGGAGTTGGCTGCTCATGGAAACGGGGACGCCGGTTTGAAGATCGGCAGGCAAACGATGGAGCCGATCGAGACATTCATTGTCGAGTGTGAAAAGGAGAACACGCCGTGGATGGTTTGGTATGCTCCCTACCTGCCGCACCAGCCGCACGACTCCCCGGAGGAGTTTTATGACATCGCCGAAAGTACACCGGGGGTGAAGCCGCACGAGATTCCCTACTTCGCTTCCATCGCGCAATTCGATGAAACGGTGGGAAGGCTGGTCCGTTTCGTGGAAGAGAAAGCAGACCCGGATAATACCATTTTCGTGTTCGTGTCAGACAATGGCTGGAGTCCTTCAACCAGTCCGCAGCGAGGTCGCGAAGAGGAATTCGCCCACACAAAAAACAGCAAGCGCGCGCCCTTTGATGAAGGTGTCCGCAGTCCGATCCTGATTCGCTGGGATGGGAAGGTGGAGCCGGGTGAGAGAGACGAACTGGTAAGCAGCATTGATATTGTCCCGAGCCTGCTGCGACTGGCCGGGGCGGAGAGGCGGGACTCGCTTCCCGGTGTGGATTTGTTAGGTGATATTGATCCGCAGCGCCCGGTGTTCGGTGCGATTTATCCGGGGGATGCATCGGCCACGTGGAAGGCGGAAGACGATGTTGCCTATCGCTGGGTGAGGAAAGGGGACTGGAAACTGATCGTTCCTCAGGGCGATGAACCGTGGGGCGGGTATGTCAAAAAAACGGTGTTGTTTGACGTAGAGAATGACCCGCGCGAGGAAAGGGATTTGAGTGCGGACACGGAAAGGGTCGATGCCTTGAAGGAATTGTTGGACGGATGGTGGAAACCGTAGCCTTGGTCTAAAGGTGACCAGTTCTACTTTTCCGGGAATTCTCTTTCGTTCTCTTTTCACTCTTCATCAGAGGACTACCGGCTCTCACAACTCCCGATACAGCGCATCAACCATATCAAGTGACTTGCGGTTGGGAAGTACTCCTGTCTCCATCTGATTCATCACATAGGCGAATGAAATTCCGTTTTCGGGGTCGGCAAAGGCGTGACTTCCTCCCGCTCCGGGTTGGCCGAAGGCCTGCAGAGAAGGGCCGAAAAACTGACGGATTTTTTTGCCGTCCGGTCCAACCGGGTCTTTCATGAATCCGGCTGCGAATGCCGTGGGAATGAGAAAGGTTTTGTCGTCACCGGAAAACTGCAGGGATCGGGCCGCTTCCACCACCGGCCGGGGGAGGTAGCGAATCCCGTCCAACTCTCCGGCCTGTGCGAGAATCTGATAGAACCGGGCGATGCCGGACGCAGAACCAACTCCCCCGAGCGATGGGAGTCCGGCCTGAAGATATTCCAGCTTGTTAATATCGCTAAGCGCCCGCATGCCGGAGGGGGAGCCAAACGCAGAGGCGGCGATCGAGTCCGGGTCGCCGATGGCGCGATAGAAGGGGAGCTCCTCGGGATTTGGACGTTGGATTTTGGGAGGAACGACAGCAGCGAGCCGGTCAAGCTGACTCGAGGACAGTTCTCCGATGGAAAAGTCGATTTTTGCAGGGGCCGCAATTTCTTCGGCCCAGTAACTACCCAGGGATCTGGCTCCGGAAACGCGCCTCACGATTTCATCGAGAAGGTATCCGTGGGTCCGGGGATGGTATCCGTGAGCTTTCCCCGGTTCCCAGTTCGGCTCCTGTTGCTCCAGAGCGGAAAGCACGGCGGAGTAGTTGAGGGTGTCCGGGCGGTTCTCCGGGCCGAGCGCAGCGAGTCCAGCCCCGTGTGCCAGCAGTTTGGAGAAGGTCAGTCTGGAATCGCGGGCGGCACGGAGTTCCGGCCAGACTTCGCTGACGCGGGCAGATGGAGAGATTCCGTTTTCATGGAGCGCATGAAGGGTTGCAATGGCTGCAGGACCTTTTGTGACCGACCAGACCGGGCAGAGCGTATCGGCAGTCCACGGCTCCGATTCGTCGCGGTCCCGCCACCCGGCGTGGAGAGAAAGAATCTCTTCACCGTTTCGCCAGACCGCCAGCGAGGCACCCAGTTCACCACGTTCTTCGAAATTGTGGCGGAAGAGTTTTTCGATTTCTTCCATCAGTCCCGATTGAGAATGGATTCACGAAGCTCAGCAAGATCCGGGTCTTCGAGGGCTTTGGCTCGCGACGGAGGATCCATTTCGAAAGACTTGTTAAGCCAGGTCAGCGCAGCCTGTTTTTTTCCGAGGGCAAGCTCGTAGCAGGCGAGATTGTAGAAATAGATGGGTTCGTCACGAAGCGATGCAGGGCCGGAATTGAGGTGCTCGATGGCACGCTCCGTTTCGCCGCGGGCATGGAGACACCAGGCTCCCTGAATGAATCCGGCGTGATTCTCCGGATGCAAGTCGGAAAGAACTGCGCTCAGCTCCCAGGCGTCATGGAGTCGTCCCCGGTCCAGCATGACTATAATCCGAAGCTCCTGCGCTTCGGGGGATGAACGCTCGTCGGGAGGGAGCTGTTCGATCGCGTTCCATGCTTCATCGAGCATTTTCAGATCGATATAGCCTCGGATTTTTTCATGCCAGGGTGATTCTTCCATTATCGTACGGAGTCGGTTTGGCAATCTTTCCACTCCGTAAGGCGGTTTTGCAAGTTTGTCTCTGTGTCAGGGTCAGGAGTATCGAGGGCGTAGCAGATACGATAGTGATAGGAAACAATTTCCTCAAATACCTGCGGTATCTCCGATTCCTTACCGAGTGTCTCCAGGAATTCCCTCCAGGTTTGCCCTGCTTCCTTCTCGGTTCCGAGAAGATTCCCGCAGGATACGAGAGCCTGCATGAGCGCGGAGGTCTGGTTTCTGCTTGATCTAGTCGATTGCCCACGCGAATGCAGGTCGATTTCGTTCTTTTTTCTCTTTTTCAGAAGAAGAAACACGATCGCAAGAGTGATTCCGCCTCCGGTCAACGGGAGAAAATGCCGGGAGAGAAAATAGGTCGCGGAGAAGAACCAGTTGGCGAGAGGGTTTCCCCTTTCATGGGGATCCAGCTCGGAGGTGGAGAAATTCTCATACCCTGCGAAATCGACAGTCGGGACAGGGGAGGCAACGGGGTTGCGGGAGGCTGCCTCGTCGGATGCCGGAGTAGCGTCGAAGACAGCCCAGGTATTTTCAGGGGTAAGCACTTCCGCCCAGGCATGAAAATCGCGGTCACGAAACGCGATCACCTGCTGATTTCGATCGGCGATTCCTCCGCTGTATCCATAGGCGAGCCGGCTGGGAATGCGGAGACTTCGGAGCATCATCACAGCCGCAGCAGCGTAGAGTTCGCAGTGCCCCTCTTTGTTCCCGAAGAGAAGATTTTCGACTGGACTCATATCTTCCGGAGTTTCGAAATCAAGAGAATAGGTCGCGTGATCTTCCAGGTAGGCTCGAAGCCCCTCCAGTGTCATATAGTCGGGAAGGGCTTCGCAAAAATGGGTGACGCGGGCCGCGAGAGGAGATGGCGGAAGGTTGAGATAGATTCCCGGTGCACCGGGTTGGCGGAGAGAGTTGATGCTTCCTCCCGGGAGTCCGGCGGGGAGTTTTGACGGCACCGAAGCGGTATAGCGGAGGCGATCAAATTTCTCATCCGGAGCGAGCTGATACCAGTTGTCGGCGAACTCGTAAAGGGCGCTGGCGGAGACCCGGGACGTGCCGTGTAGCAACGGGAGTGCGTAGGCGGCCTCCCGCTCAATGAAGAGGGTATAGTCGGATACCAAAGAGGGTTCGTTTTTTTCCGAATAGGGTTGAGTCGCGCGGAGAGAGATTGTGAAATCTGTTTCCCCGTCGTCGTCATCGTAGAGCCAGCGTGCACTGCGAACCGGAGCGATCACTTCGTCGCTTTCGAAGACCGCGACAGTCGAGGTTCGCAAGTAGAGGGGGCGTCTCGTTTGGTCGCGGAACAGTTCCGGCGATTGCGGTTGGAGATAGATACGAACCCGGTCGTCGAAAGTGAGTTTTACTTCGCGCGGAAGTCGGCGGGAGCTGCCGTCGGGGCCTCCCCGGCCGTCGTCGAGTTGTGGCGCACCGCCCCGGTCGTAGTCGGTGAGTTTGGTCTCGTCGCGGTGAATCCACTCATCCAGTCTGTCGGTGGTATTGGCGAAGAATATTCCGATACCGGACAGAGCGAGGCTACCGGCAATCCCGGAAGCGAGGAGGGGAAATGTTCTCATTTTCCGGTCGGACAGCCCGGTGATCAGAAGGAGAACGACCGGAAGCGCTGCCAGCGGATAGACCTGCCATTCGCTGAAATCATAAAGTTCGACCGGAAAGGCGGAGGAAAAAACGAGGAGGCCTCCTGCCAGTGCCAGAGAGTAGACGGCATCCCCGCATCTGGTAACCCGCAACAGGGAAAGCATCGCTGCTGTTGCCGTGATTCCTGCTCCCGCGATGAACCAGCCGGGAAGATCGGCGTTGGTTGCGAGTGCTTCTCCACGCTGAAAAAGCCGGATTTGAATCAAGACAGAAACCAGAGATAGAGCGGGAAAAAGGAAAAAGAGAAACTGCTGAATCGACTCTGATTTCCGAAAAGGCTTTCCTGTGAGCGCGACGAGTAGAAGCACTGTGGCAAATGCCATTGGAATCGGTGAACCCGAAAGCATCCAGCCGGTGAATCCGGCCAGGAAAGGCGCTACGAGAATGACGGGTTGAATCCGCATGTGGTTCAGGATGCGAAGCGGCGTGCAGAACGGGAATGATCGGAAAGTTTCCGGGCGAGACTGAGCGGAGGAGTAACAGAACGGCCGATGCCGACTGACTTTGCATCGACACAATGAGCAACTGACATCGCTGCGGACAATTCGTTTTCCCAGAGTTCGCGACTGCAATCGCTGATGACAAAAACCTCGTCGCAGTTTTGAAAGGCTCCGGGACGGGATTCGATGAGAGAAAGTTCTGAAACCGGTTTCCTCCGGAGAAGTGCCAGCTCATCGAGCGCCCGGTCGAAGTCTTCGCGGTGTCGGAGTCTGGCCGATTCATCCGGAAACGCCTGAAAAACGATTTCGATTCCGGCGTTGCGAAAGCGGTAGAGAAGACCTGCAGTGATACGAAGAACGGTCTCGAAAGATTCCGGAGTCACCAGTTCTCCGCCTGGAGAAAAGGAATGAAGAAGAATTCCGTATCGAGTAGGAAGCGGGCGTGGAGGTTCAGTTTCGCGAACGAGAAGCTCTCCGGTCTTCAGGCTGGCAGGCCAGTGAATTTTCCGGACGGCGTCACCGCCACGAAATTCCCGAAGGTAGCGAAATTCCGATGCCGGTTCCGGGACGCCAGTCCACGGGGAGGCGGATACAAGCAACCCGTCGACGTGGTCGCGGAGCCGCGGAGGGAGCCACGGATCGGGGAGAACAAGGATGGAGTTGCTTTCGCGATGGGAGAACTTTCCGCTTCGCCGGGATTCAAACCAGTTCAACGGCCATCCGGATTGGGCGGTCCAGTTTTCGACCACAACCTGCCCCCGCCTTGAACAGCGTGCGGCGTAACTGAGAGTGGTTTTTTCTCCGCTCTCCAACTCAACAACTGGTGGATGGTTACCGACTGCAAGAGGATCCTGAAAAATGAAATTGCGGGCAGTCATCCCGGTGTTCGAAAGGATCGCCTCGACCGCAAAGCGGCGATTCGTCCAGGCTCGTGCCGGGAGGGATCGCTCGATGCTGAGTCCCTCCAGATGACGACTGGCGAGATACCGCGCCGTGATCCATGTGCCCGCGAGAATCAATCCGATGAGCAAAAGCGGTCCGGACAGCATCACGGCACCGGTGATCAGAAATCCGACGGCAGTCCAGATTGCGGCAAAACCCGCCGGGCTTTGTCGAACATCGGTGGAGCCGGACTTCATTGGGATACTTTACTCAACGGAAACGCTTTCGCGCAACTCTTCGAGCAGCATTCTCAGGGCGGCGGAACGTCGGGTCGATTCCTCCTGGCCGAATTCCCCTTCATCGCCGAGGAGGCGGTGAAACACACAGGGGATGAAGGCGCGCTTCACGTCTTCCGGGTAGACGGCGTCATGATTCTCGATTCGGGCGACGGCCTGAGCGAAGCGCATGATTGCGATAGCTCCGCGGTTACTGATGACCGCATCGATCTCGGGATGTGCGCGAATGGCATCGCAGAGCCGGATAATGTAGCGGGACAAGTTGGGGGAAAGGGTGACATTTCTGACTTCGTCCTGCCAGGTCTGCAAGGTTTCGAGCTCAACGATGCCCGAGCTTTCGTCCCCGGCCTCCGCGTGATGAGGAGCCGGGTCTCCGGCGTGCTGCTGGAGAATGTCCGCCCTTGTTTCACGATCGGGGAGCGACATGGATACGCTGATGAGAAAGCGGTCCAGCTGAGGGGCGGGAAGGGGAAAGGTGCCGGCCCCGTGGCGCAGATTTCGGGTCGCAATCACCTGAAACACATCGGGAAGATCATGAGTGACTCCGTCGACGCTGACCTGCGCTTCGTTCATGCACTCCAGCAGGGCGCTTTGAATGCGTGGACTGGTCCGGTTGATCTCGTCGGCAAGGAGGAGGTTGGTAAAAACCGGCCCCTCCACAAATTCAAAAGCCTCGCGATCCTGCCGGTAAAGGGAATAGCCCACAAGGTCGGCAGGCAGCAGATCGGGGGTAAACTGCACGCGGCGAAAGCGACCTTTCACCGCCGCGGCGAGTGACTTTGCCAGCGTGGTTTTTCCAACTCCGGGAGGCCCTTCGATCAGGACGTGTCCGCTGGCAAGCAAGGCGGCGACTAAGTCGTAAACCGCCAGATCGGCACCGAGGACGGTGCGGTTGAGAAAGGTTTGCAGTTCTTTGAGTTGAGTATCCACGGCAGCAGAGGATCACATCTTCTCTGTCGTTTTGATTCCGAGCAAGCCCAATCCGCATCGCAGCACTCGTCCGGTCAGCTCACAGAGGGCAAGGCGGGTTTCGCGAACAGCACCGTCTGCTTTCAAAACAGGGCAGGCCTCCCAGAATTTGTGGTAGGTCGTCGCCACTTCGTAGAGATACTGGGCCAGCGCATTCGGGCGGAAATCGTCGAGCACCGTGGGAACGATTTCAGCGAACTGAGCGAGCTTCAGCGTCAGTGTTTTTTCCGCGTCCTCTGTCAGGGAGATTTCGGATGCCACTTCGTAATCGCTCCCGAGTTTCCGGAAGATGGCCCGCGTCCGGACGTAAGCATTGAGAAGATAGGGGGCGGTGTTGCCTTTCAGGGCGAGCATCGTATCCCAGTCGAAGATGTAATCCGTCATGCGGAACTGGCTCAACTCGGCGTATTTGACCGAGCCGATTCCGATGACCTCCGCGATCTCCGCCTTTTCTTCATCAGTGAAATCGGGGTTTTTCTCGTCGACAATCGCACGTGCCCTCACGACTGCTTCGTCGAGAACATCTGCAAGCTGGACTGTTTCACCGGAACGGGTCCGCAGCATCTTGCGGTCTTTCCCGAGAATGGAGCCGAAGGGTATGAACTGCAGGTCTACGTCCTGGCCCCTGCGTTTCGAAATTTGAAACAACTGATCGAAGTGAAGCTGCTGTGGTGCTCCGACGACGTACCAGATGGCGTCGGCCTTCAGCTCGTCAATGCGGTGGTCGATGGTTGCGATGTCGGTCGTTGCGTAGAGAAAGCCACCATCTGATTTCCGGATCAGAGCCGGTTGCGGTTTCCACTCGTCGTCCTCGTTTTTCAGAAAAGGATCATCCTTTTCGCCCAGGGTTCCATCGGAGAAAACGGCGACTGCGCCCTCTGATTCCACTGCGATCCCGGAGGCGAGCAACTGGTCGACGAGCGGGCCGAGCTTGTCATTGTAAAAGCTTTCACCGAGCCAGAGATCAAAGTGGATGTCGAGCCGGTCGTAGATTTTCTGGAGACCGGACTTGGACAGCTCGATACATTTTTCCCAGATCGCGAGATTCTCCGCATCACCGCTTTGGAGTTTTACGAGCTCGTTTTTACAGATGTCTTTGAAAGATTCATCGTCCTTTGTTTTGGCGTTCACTTCGCGGTAAATCCGGAGAAGTTCCTCGATCGGATCCTCCTCCATTGCGGATTCGTCGAGAATGTTTTTCCATCCCCAGAGAATCATACCGAACTGGGTGCCCCAGTCGCCGATGTGATTATCAGAAATAACGTTGTGGCCGAGAAAGCGGCTGATGCGAACGAGGCAGTCCCCGATAATCGTTCCCCGAATGTGCCCGATGTGCATCGGCTTGGCCACGTTGGGGGCCGAGTAGTCGACAACCGTTGTCCGTGAATTTTCCGCCGGTGCGACGCCGATTCTTTCGATATCTTCGAGCAGGGCACTCAATCGGTTTTCCAAAGCCTCTCCACAGATCCGGAAATTGATAAACCCGGGGCCGGCGATCTCCGGAGTATCAATCAGGTCCGACTGGGGAATCGCCTCAATGATTTCAGCAGCAAACTCGCGGGGGTTTTTCTTCACCTGCTTGGCGAGCACCATGGCGGCGTTCGACTGGTAGTCACCAAAATTCCGGTTTTGAGCCTGATCAATCTGCGC
Organism: Verrucomicrobiales bacterium; assembly: GCA_022361255.1. Lineage (GTDB taxonomy): Bacteria > Verrucomicrobiota > Verrucomicrobiia > Verrucomicrobiales > DEV007 > Arctic95D-9. The sequence goes on along the minus strand of JAKSBG010000070.1, from coordinate 9,490 downwards.
GGTGAAACCGGACGGGATTTGATCTGCGGCGGAAGTGGAGCGAAGGGCGGTGTTGAGCAGTTCGGAGAGTTGATCAGCGAAGGTCTGTGACATGGTTCCGGAAAGTTGAAATTCCTGGGAAAACGGGAAAGAACAGGAAAGGGCACCGACTCAAGCCACCTGACGATTGGTGAGGATGTCGAGAATTTCCGTTTCGGTTCCTGCTTCGGCGAGACGGTTTCTGGTGTCTGCGCTGTTCATGATCTTGGCAATCGAGGACAGTGTTTTGAGGTGCAGATTGTGTTCCTTTTCGGGAACAAGAAAGAGAACGATGAAATGGACTGGTGCTCTGTCCAGTGCACAGAAATCGATGCCGGGAATCGATCTCCCGAAGATGGCGAGCACTCCGTCGAGGTTTGGCAGAAAGGAATGCGGAATTGCGATGCCTCCACCGATTCCGGTACTGCGTTGTTCTTCCCTCTCTTTGAGTGCAGTGAGTGCGGGATCCCGTTGTTCCGGTGTCAAAGACCCGACAGCAACAAGTCGATCCACCAGTTCGGTGATCGCGGGTAGCTGCTCTTCGGAAGCGAGGTTGGGAACGATCCGTTCCGATGTAAGTATTTCTGCGAGATTCATTCCGGAAAGGAAAAGGGGAGGGGTCCGAAAGGCGGAGCATAATCTCGGGTAGAGGAGGATCAAGGTGGATTTTGAATGGCCAGAGATCTCAGGCATTTCCAAGCAGGATTTCTTCCTTCCGAGATAACCTTTATAAATATCATCCAAATCAAGTTCTCTAAACAATACCGATTTTGTAATCAAAAAGTGCGAGAAGTTGCATAAAAGATATTGAAAAACCATAAAAAATATAATAACTGTAATGTGAAGCACTCGCAGAATCATGAAAATACAATCCTTCTGGCTCCCTCTGGTAGCCGTCTTTTTTCTCCCGTTCTCGTCCTTCGGGCAGTTTTCGGATGATGAAGCCTCGGCTCAGCTTCTTGCTGTGCAATGCACCGTCAGTTCCGGTTTTGCAGGGGGCGATTATGTAGAGTATGGAAAGAAGCTCGCGAAGACTCTTTCGTTGCTTTCCGCTGCCGAACAGGAGCGGGTTTTTGGATTTATGCCAAGACCGGGCGATGCCGGATTTGCTGCATCTCTTGGAGCATCTGCTGACGTTTCCAGCACATCTTTCGCCGGTGGAGCATCTGCATCGACTGGCGGAGGGATATCTGATACCCTGGCCTCGCTTGGAAATATGTTGATCCCCGATGTCGACGAGTCCCCCGCTGTAATTGCGGGTGTTACTGTTGGTGGTGGAACTGACAGCAACGGAACTACGGGCTCTGCAGGAGCCACTGTTGCAGCGGGAGGAACTACCGGTTCAGTCGATGCTTCGGTCTCGGCAGGAGGCACAGGGGCCGGAGGCACGACAGGAACGGAGACGGTGGCCACTGCTCCCGATGATTCGTCAGGTACGGGTGAGGAAGCAACGGGATCCGGGTCATCCGCTTCCAATCCTCTTCTTTCTCTAGATCTTTCCGCCGATTCAGACGGCATCGATTTGAGTGCAACTGCGAATCTCGGGTCCACGTCTGTTGGCGCCGGTGCGACAGTTGGTTCCGATAACGACGCGGATGCGTGGTTTGATCCTCTAGTCGGTTGGCTTGCTGATGAAAAGGATGCAGAGGTATTGGCCGGATTGGCTGCTGGAATTTTAGGTGGATTGACGGATGCCGGAGTCATATCAGGAACAGGGGTGACAGTTGGTGCAAACGGTGAAGATATTGATTTGGCAGACGCATCGAACCAATTTATGGAACAAGGTGGATTTTCCGGCTCTGGAGGGGATACTGACGACAAAAACGTCACCGAAGAGGAAGGTAAATCCGGTTCCGGAATTTTCTCGGGATTCGGTTCGCTTTTTGGAGGGGGCGACAACGATAGATAATATCTTCCCACCTTTCTGATCACGCCACAGATTAGATCTTGCTACGCATGCCCTGCCGACACACGGTAGGGCATGTCTGATTTAACAGGTAAAACAGCAGTCGTAACCGGAGGCGCATCAGGAATCGGGCGCGCCATTTCGGAGTCTTTCGGAGGGGCCGGTGCGCAGGTCGTCGTTTTTGATCTCGATCAGGACGCTGCTATCGAGACAACGGAAGCAATCAATCAGGCCGGAGGCACAGCGATCTGGCGCTCCTGCGATGTATCCAGTGCCGAATCCGTGTCATCAGCCGTTGATGGTGCCGTTTCCGAATTTGGGAAAATCGACATTCTGGTGAACAACGCCGGTGTTGCCAATATCGGGACGGCCACTTCCACCGGCGAAGATGACTTCGACCGCGTCATGAATGTGAATGTGAAAGGTGTTTACCAGTGCCTGCGCGCGATTCTACCGATGATGGTGGAAGGGGGCGGGGGAGTGGTGCTGAATATGTCCAGCATCGCCGCAATCACCGGCCTCAAAGATCGCTTCGCTTATTCGGCAAGCAAGGGAGCGGTTCATACGATGACCCTCTCCATTGCCGCAGACTATCTCGATGATGGCATCCGCTGCAATGCGATCTGCCCGGCGCGCGTGCACACTCCCTTCGTGGACGGTTACCTGGAAAAAAATTATCCGGACACCAAAGATGAGATGTTTGAAAAGCTCTCCAAAGTGCAGCCGATCGGACGCATGGCGAAGCCGGACGAAATCGCCAAACTCGCACTCTATCTTTGCAGCGACGATGCGTCCTACATTACAGGACAAGCCTACAACATCGACGGAGGCTACATGAGCCTCCGGGTGTAAAGAACCCGGGGCTCACGCAAACAACTTCTCGACCATTTCGCCTTTGACCAGTTCTCTGGGCTGATTGAGGTGGTTGTAGACGATGGACTGCGGATCGATTCCCATGGCGTGATAAATCGTTGCGAGAATCTCAGTCGGGTGAACCGGGTCTTCGAGCGGTGCGGACCCGGTCTTGTCCGATTTCCCGTGAACGTAACCGCGCTTGATTCCGGCTCCGCCGATCACGCTGGTGTAGCAATAGGGCCAGTGGTCACGACCGTCGGCGCTGTTGTTGTTTCCGCTCGTGGAAACTCCCATTTCGGGACTGCGTCCGAACTCCCCGATCGCAACCACGAGGGTTTCGTCGAGCAAACCGCGTGAGTCGAGGTCGGCAAAAAGTGCACTGAGTCCGGAGTCGAGCATCGGCGCTGACTGGTCTTTCATCCGCTTGGGCAAACCGACGTGGTGATCCCAGCTGTGGTTGTCGGAGTTGGCCACTTTCGGCCAGACCACTTCGACGACCTTGGTTCCCGCTTCGACGAGTCGCCGCGCGAGAAGGCAGCTCTGACCAAAGGTATTGCGACCATATTTGTCGCGCAGCGCGTCTGATTCCGCGTCGAGATTGAAAGCGTCCCGGGCCCGTCCGGAAACAATCAGGTTGAGCGCCTTGTCGTAGTATTCATCGAGATTGTAATCCTCGACCGCCTTTTCGATTACCGGCATCTGATCGGTGAGGGCATTGCGAAGCTTGGCGCGGCGCTGAAGCCGGAGAGAGAAAACGTCGGGACGAAGCTGGAGATCGTCGACTTTGATCTGACTCATCTTTGACATGTCCATGTCGTCACCATCGGGGAAAAGGTAGTAGGGATCGTAGGCTTTCCCGAGGAACCCGGCCGTTCCGCCTTTGTTGATAACGTTCGACTCCTGGAGCGGGCGCGGCATCATGACGAAAGGCAGCATCGGCTCTTCGCTCGGCTTCATGCGGACGATGTTGGATCCGAAGTTCGGGAAGTCTTTCGGACTGGGGGGCTCGAGCTGTCCGGACGGACTCACTTTGTCGGTCGTGTAGCCGGTCATGATCTGGTAGATCGCGGCGGTGTGATTGAACAACCCGTTGGGCGTATAGCTCATCGAGTTGATCGTCGTGAATTTGTCATTCACCTGCGCGAGCTTCGGCAGCAGTTCGGTATACTGCAGGCCGTCGACTTTGGTATTGATCGGTTTGAACTGGGAACGCACGTTGTCCGGTGCATCCGGCTTCGGGTCCCAGAGGTCGAGGTGGCTCGGCCCTCCCTGGAGGTAGACCATGATAACCGACTTCGCTTTTCCCCAACCGGGACGCCCCACCAGTTTGGAGGCGGCGCTCGCGTTTTGAACAGCAAGGATGTTGTTCAGCGTCATTCCCAGCATTCCCGCGCCTCCAATACGGAGGAAATCCCGGCGTCCGGGAGCGAGGTGGGAATCACAGAGGTCTTTGGCGATTTCTCCGGGTAATCTGATCATGGTGGGCGGTTGGTTGGGAGTGGATTGGAAAGGAGCGGGGAATTTCCCCGATCTCCCGGTTCCGTATTCCTTTTTTCTTCTATTAGCGATTAAACAAAAATGACGGGCTGTTTACAAGCGCCCAGACGAGATCCTGGGCAGCGGTGAGTCTCCGGTTCGCGGCCTGTTCGATGGAGTAGTTCGTGTCACTGCGGAGCTGGACCAGCGGCTGCGGTTCGGAAACGGGCGTTTCTGCTTTTGTCAGGGCAGCTTTCAGTCCGGTCATCTTCGGGTCTGCAGGGAGAGGGCGCTTCTGCGCAAGATGGTTGGCGACGAGTTTTGCGAGATCCTCATTGTTTTTCTCCACGTAGGCGGCGAGCGCTTTCTGCTCGGCTTCGCTGCGTTTGGCGGGGGCCGAAGCGACGGCGGATGCCACCTGTGCGGGCAATCCAAAGTTCATCGGATTTTCGTCGGTGGTATACCAGATACGGAAATGGGAAATCGGATAGTCTCCCTGGCTGTAGCGGCACAGGACACCGACCGTGAGATTTGCTCCTTTGGCATCACCGGCAACGGGCTTTTCAAATTTGAGGACGGCACGATGGGGGATCTGGTAGTTTGTTCCCGAAAGGGCCCACCCTTTGTCGTTCCGGGCGACGTTTCCGTTGAAGACATTCTTCACATCGAAGCCGTTTTGATTGAAGGTCGCTTTGGCTCCGGTAATTTTCAGCGGATTCGATTTTTTCGGATCGGCTAGCGTGTTCCACCTGGTCTGCACTTCGGTAATGACGAAGTTTCCGTTGGGGTTCAATCCCGGACCGTAGGCCGCATTTGCCGCGTTTGGCAGTGCCTCAATCATGATTCCGGTGATGTTCTGCGCCGTCGTTTTTCCGGTAACGAGATAGTCGATGTTGCCTTTCTTGTATCCTCCGGTGTATCGAACCGATCCTTCAGGAGTGATCTCAACTTTCACCTTGTCCGAAGAGGTCACGCTGGCGACGTCGAGTTTGTGCCAACGGGTCCAGAGCTGGTCGGCTTTTACGCCGGCGGCGAACGCATTGATTAATTGGGGAAGCTCGGCGCGCTTTGCCTCTTCGGCTTTTGCGGCGTCGGCGATGCGCTGCTTCTGCGCGGCCTCGGCCTCCGCCTTCTTTTTGTTGTATTCGGGCGTGTAGGCTGTGATGTCAGCGTTCGCCTTGTTGATTGCCTGGTGGCGTTTGATCTCCAGTTCGCTGCGCTTTTTGACCCAGTCTGCCTCGGCCCGGGAGGCTTTGGCGAGAAGGCTCTGGTGATCGCTCTCGATCTCGTTCATGCTCGCGATGGCGGCATCAATTTCGGCTTTGCGAGGTGCGCGGGCAAGGACACGGTAATAGATTTCCTCAACCAGTTTGCGGTCGTCGGGCTGGCTTGCGACGAGGGCGGGAAGGTCACTGCTGTCTGAGCCGATCGCATCAGCGATGGCAGGCCCTGACAGAAACGCCATCACAGCACTCATTTGCAGATCGTCTGATCGCTCGCACTCACAGGCGCTCTCGCGGGCGGGGCGACCGAGGTTGGCGAGGAAGCCGCTCTTGAGGTCGAGCTTGGCGTCGGGGAGCTGACTCGCGCGGGTTCCGGCTCCGGCTCCGGGAATGTTTGGTTTCACTCCGGTGACAAAGTGGACCGCATCGTAGAGCGTCTCGGCAGGAAGGCGGCGGGCCTTGGCGTGGGAGAAATTCGTCTCGTCTTTCTCATTCCACTCATTGGTCCGAATAGAGAGTTGATAGGTTCGCGAGTTGCAGATTTCACGCATCAGCTCCTGCACGTTGAATTCGCTCTGCACGAACTGCTTTGTCAGGTAGTTGAGCAGCTGCGGATTCGTTGGAGGATTGCCGGCGCGAATGTCGTCGAGCGGTTCGATGATTCCGGTTCCCAACAGGTATCCCCAGATCCGGTTGGCGTAGCTGGAAGCAAAATACTGGTTGTCCGGACTCGTGATCCACCCGGCAAGTTCCTCCCGGCGGGTGGGAGCTTTGGGATCGGCAAAGGCCGCTTTTTCAATCGTTGCCTCGTAGGGAAAAGCCGGAGGCTGCACCTCGCCGGTGCGGTCGTGTTTGATATCGCCTTCGGCCTTGTCACCGACGATTTCGTAGAGAGGCTTGGCTCCTTCGACTGCGGTTCCGCCGATGTTCTGTTTCGGGGCATTTTTTCCGTCCCGCTTCAAATCGATCTGCGCAAAGTAGGCGGCCGTTTCGTAGTATTGATCCTGCGTCCAGCGCTCGAAGGGGTGATCGTGGCACTTGTTGCAGTTGAACCGGGTCGCGAGGAAAAGGTGCGTCGTGTTCTCCATGATCATGTCAGGATCACGGAGAATCTTGTAGTAGCTCGCGGCGGGATTTTCTTTGTTTGAGCCGGTCGCGGTGAGGATTTTGTAAACGAATTTGTCGTAGGGAGTGTTTGCCGCGATCTCGGTTTTGATCCACTCACGAAAGAGCTTGGCGCCTTCGCCGCCGAGGAACTTGGAATTCACCTGAAGCATGTCAGACCATTTGTTGGTCCAGTGATCGACAAACTCCGGGGAACCGATCAGTTCATCCACGAGTTTGGCCCGTTTCTCCTTCGTCGGTGAACCCTCTTTGATGAATGACTTAACCCTGTCAGATGCGGGAGGTAACCCTGTTAAGTCGAGGTAGACGCGGCGGATAAATTCTTCGTCGCTGCAGAGTTCGCTCGGTTTGAGCTTCATGCGTTGCCATTTGGAAGCGACGAGCTTGTCAATTTCACCCCAGGCTTCGGGTTGCTGCCAGGTAAATCCTTCGCGGTCGCCCATGACCGTCAGCGTAGTGGCGGCGTAGGCACCTTCATAACGGGCAAGAATGGGGGCCTCCCCGCGACGAATCGTTTTGAGAAGGCCGAAGTCGTCGTGCTCAGCGACTTCCGTGTTTCCGGATTCAATGAACGATTCGAGAGTGACGTCGCGCGTTTTTCCGTCCGTGTAGCGGGCGACAATCCGCAGCTGCTGCATCGCACCGATGTTTTGAATCACGGGATTCTTCGGGAAAAGTTCGATCGAGGCCGCTCTCGCAACGTTGGTATCGAGTTTGGCTCCACTCGCGATCCACTGGCGAATCGTGTGGTAGTAGCGGGAATCCATTTCTGTAACGACTCCTGCCTCATGCGGGACAGCGCCGGTCGCCTTGAGGAGCATGAGTGAATCATCGGGCGAGGCAAAATTGACGCGTCGGGCCGAGTGATCATCGGAGAAACCGCGAACGTCGTAGAGGGGATCGTAGCCGCGCAGACTGAGTTTGAATCCGCCTTTGCCGTCCTTGGCCCCGTGGCAGGTTCCCATGTTGCAGCCGAGGCGGGTGATAACGGGATTGACGTCCTGAACGAAATTGAGATGAACATCTGCGGCCTGATTCCCGATTTTCACGGGCACGTCGTCTTTCACATTTTCGTAGCTGATAGCGAGCGTGGCTGCTCCGTCTTTGGTCGGACGGAAAACGCCGGTTTTTGAGATGGAGGCGAGCGGCTGGTCGAGCTGGTATTTCACCATGCGAGTGATGTCAGCCGTCTCGCCGGTGTTGAGCTTCGCGGTCACGAGAAGCTGGCGGTAGGCGTTCGGGGAATCGATGTCGATGGTCTTCGGGCTGACTTCGATCGCGGTAACCTCGCGACCTTTGGGAAGGGATTCTTTGTGATCGGCGATTTTTCCTTTTGCGCGGTCTGTTGCTTTCGGATCGGCTTTCACGATGGCGCGCTCCTTGTCGATGCTGATCGGGGCAAAGGCGAGTTTCTCCTTCAGGTCAGCGGCGTTGAGAAGGCGGATTGATCCGTCCGCACCGGCCGCAGCGATGGTTTTTCCGTCAGAGGAAAAAGCGACAGAATAGAGTGCGGTTCCCACATCGACTTTCGCAATGCGCTCGGCTCCCCGGGTCTGGAATTCTTCGATTTTGTCGTCCTTGTTCTCGGCGGCGTTAGTCGAGCGGCGGACGGTTTCAAAAAGCTTTTTCAGCTCGGGGGTGATCGTCGCGTCATATTCCGATTTGTAGAGGCTGATCTCGCCTTTGCCGTCGAGGCTGGAAACGGCGGCGAAGGTTTTCCCGTCGGGGACGAAATCAGCGTCCCAGATCCGGCCTTTCATTGCCGGATACTTTCGGATGAGGTTCGCGTTGTCGCCGATCTTCCTCACCGTTTCGCGGTACATGCGATAGATCTGGGGAACCCCGTCAGAACCACCCACGAGGACGTGATCCTGCTTCGGGTGACGCGTCACGGTATTGACTCCGCCTTTCAACGCTCCTGGAGTGATGGAGGTGATGTTGTCAATGAAGCGCTCGGTCTCGACTTTGGTGAGTTTCGATGTCATGTCGCGGCCCACCGAGACAAGGTGATCGCCCTTGATCGACCAGACCGTGTCGAGAACCCAGTCATTGTGCGATCCCATGAAAAGGATTTGCTCGCCGTTCGATGCTTTGATCCCGCGAACCGTATTGTCGGGGAGGCCGTAGGCGACGTGCTTGCCGTCCGGCGACCAGCTCGCGCCGTAGGCGGTGTCGAATCCGACGATCTTTGAGAGTTTCAGCTCCTTTTTCGCGAGGTCCCAGATCTGAATTTCTCCCATCCGGCCGGGCAGGCCGCCGGCAACGAGAAGTTGGGTGCCGTCTGGGGAAAAGGCAACGGATTCGATGCGTTCGGACAGCCCCACGAGACGGGTGACGAGTCCGGAACCGTCCGCTTTGTGGACAAGCACTTCGTGGAAACCGGCTACCGCGAGCAGTTTTCCGTCGGGGGAGTAGTCCATCGAAGTGACGAGTGGGGGAACCGCGTATTCGGGCGGGTTCTCCATCGTGTATTTCTGCTGCGCATTTTCCGGGGTGTCATCTTTCGCCCCCTGCGTGACCCACTTTTTCACCAGCTTCACTTCGTAGTCAGTGAGAGGTTCCTCCTTGGGAGGCATCTCGGGGTGTTTTTCCCCTTCGTGCGCTACGACCAGTTCGAGTAGATAACTTTCGTCCGGTTTGCCGGGAATGATGGCTTTGTCCGTCTCGCCGCCTTTGATGAGCGAGGCCACATCGGTCATGATGTATTCCGATTTCGCTTTGGCAGGTTGGTGGCAGCCCTGGCACTTGGCCTGGAAGACGGGGCGGATGTGCTCGTAGTAGCTAACCGTTTCAGGCAGGGCGTCGGATTTGTTTTCTCCGAGGGCGGGGGAGAGCGACAGGCAGGAAAGGAGGAGAAGCGCGTTAAATCGTTTCATTTCAGCAAGTT
>JAKSBG010000053.1 GCA_022361255.1 Verrucomicrobiales bacterium | reverse complement strand
GTCGTGGTGGCCGGGGGAACGGGAGCCGGTGTGCAAAGTTACGCGCACATTGGAAACGGAGGATACTCGGCGAACAACAGCAAACGGGGTTTTATCAATTTGTCGGGTGTTTCCGATGTGTCGGTTACGGGAGGTGCGGGGTCTGAAAACTATGGACAGATCGGGGAGGGCGGCCGTTCGGGCAACGGGGGGAACGGTGGTGACAGCAGCATTACTCTCAATGTCTCCGGGAACATCGAAGTGGAGGGTGGAACAGCAAACAACGCCTACGCTCAAATCGGGAAGGGTGGATTGAATCACGTGGCAGGCACCACAATCAACGATGCGCTTACGATAACGGCGGGTGGATATGTTTCGGTTCGGGGGGCGACCGTGACAACTGCAGACAATGCTTATGCGCAAATCGGTCACGGGGGATTGAACTCAGTAGGGGGAGGTGCATTACCGAGCCGTTCCGGAAACATCACGATCACGGCTAATGGAACCGATGCGGGTGGTAACTCCATTTCTCTGACCGGTGGAGGCAGCACGCGCGCTTACGCTCAAATTGGGCTGGGCGGTCGCAATGCGGACTCAGTCTACACGAGCAATATTGATCTCGACGCGGCCGGTCATGTGTCGCTGCAAGCCGGGGCGGGAAACACTGCGTATGCGCAAATCGGAAACGGTGGCGAAGCGTCTTCTGAAGCATCGGCGGTACTGGACGACGGGACAGTGGAAAATTCCGGGACGATCACTATCGACACGACGAATGGCGGCAATCTTGTTCTAGCAGGAAATCTGGATGCGTCCAATCTTGCGACCGGAGGCTATGCTCAAGTCGGGCATGGAGGATACAATGCCCTCGGGGATCATTCCGGGGAGATTTCTATTAACGTGGCCGGTGGAGTCGAGTTGGCCGGCGGGGAAGATACCACGGGCGATGCAGTCGATGATCGCAACTATGCCCAGATCGGTCATGGAGGGCTCAATGCGGACGGGGCTCACAGCGGAATTCTCTCCGTGATCTCAGCGGGAGATCTCGTTATGCAGGGGGGGAATGGCGAGCAGAGCTACGTCCAATTGGGGCACGGTGGCCGGGCGGAAAACGTAGGGGCGAACAGTGGGGACATCATTGTTACCACGACAGGAGCGGGTAGCGGGATTCTGATGCGTGCCGGGCATGGTGGAGCGGGATACAACGTGCGTTCCTACGCACAGATCGGCCACGGCGGTGATGATGCAGATGGGGATCATAATGGCGACATCACCATCACGAGTGCGGACGATCTGCAGATCCGCGACGGCAATCACGATCTGAACTACAAGATGATCGGTCACGGGGGCAGTTCCGCACCCGGCAGTTTCTCCGGCGCGATCAACGTCACCGCGCTCAACAACATTGACGTTATTGGTGGAATCAACGATCTCACCTTTGCCCAGATCGGGCACGGAGGGGCAAACATGGCCAATGCGGGCGTAAGCATGAATGCCGATATTGTGGGTGGAGGAGCCATCGCGGGAATCAATGTTACTTCCACGAACGGTCGTGTTCTGGTGAGCGGTGGTCGCTATAACCAGAGCAACAACGATGGCCGGCGCGCATACGCCCAGATCGGTCTGGGCGGTTACGAGGCGGACGGCGATTTCCGTGCGGACATCACGGTGAGTGCGGGCGATCACATTTATTCCCGTGGCGGCGGACGCGACCACAACTACGGCTTGATCGGTAACGGTGGTGATTTGTCGGATGGTGAGAAAAGTGGCGACATCGATGTATCAACCAGCGGGGGCGACATTTTCGTATGGGGAGGGAACATTCATGAGTTGTCGGCCGGTCAGATCGGCCACGGCGGATTTCGTGCAACGGGTGCCGTTGCCACCCAATCGAACATCAGCGTCACGGCCACTGTCGGAGAGGTGTTTCTGCGAAACGGCGGTGGAGACGACGGTCGGACCACGACCCATGTGACGGCGGGAGATCACAGTTTCAGCTATGGACAAATCGGTCACGGGGGAGCCGAGGCAGGAGCTTTCACACGGGTCGGCAACATTGAGGTGATTGCCGGGGATGGAATTCGGATGCTTTCTGATCGGGACGGTGATCGTGCATACACGCAGATCGGTCACGGAGGCTACGACGCGGGAGGCGATGTAAGTGGAACAATCGACGTGACGGCAACGGCGGGAAACATTCGTCTCCAGGCCGGAATCACCGGTGCGGAGGGGCAATATTCCCAAATTGGTCACGGAGGGACGGGATTTAACGGTAATCTCACTGGTACGGTAGATGTGACGGCGAGCGCGGGTGGAATCGATTTGGTAGGCGGAGGGTCCTCCAACTCCTACGCCCAAATCGGCAGCGGTGGCTCGAATGCAGACGGCGCGATCACTGGTGCGACAACAGTAACCGCCACGGGAGCGATTGCCGTTTCGGGAGGCACCGGGACGGACGCCTACGCAATGATCGGTGCGGGCGGCTCCGGCAGCGACGGTGCGAAGACCGACGTCGGTGTCTTCGTTGAGGGCGGCTCCGTCGCGGTTTCCGGTGGATCGGGAAGCGATTCTTTCGCTCAGGTGGGGTCCGGCGGAGGCGGGGATTCTGCGGACGACAGTGCAAGTGGCGAAGTTTCGGGTGATGTCGTGGTTACGGCCACAGGCGGAAACGTGGAAGTGTCCGCTCAGGGCAATCAGTCCTACGCACAAATCGGAAATGGCGGGGTTCACCGCGCCAACAATACGACGCGCACTCTGTCGGGAACCATCGACGTGAACGCCGCTGCAGGTAGCGTCGTGATAAACGGCGGATCGTCGACCGACGCGATCGCCCAAATCGGTCACGGCAGTTTCGACGGTGTCACTACGGTTGCTGCAGGCAGTCATATAACGGTGGATGCTCTCAATCAGGTGGATTTGAATGGAGGAACTTCGACCTTCGCCGGTGCGCAGATTGGTCACGGTGGGGTGAATTCGCGGAATACGACAATCGTTGATTCCAATATCGACATCAATCAGGATGCAGGGATGGGCACGGGAGGTGTGACCTTGAACGGTGCCGCCAGCAATGCCTACGCTCAGATCGGGCACGGAGGAGCCCGGAACGACGGGAATGCAAACTTCGGGACGTATCAGGGGAGCATTACGGTTCACCGGGCCGCCGGGGTCAGCGTGACGGGCGGCTATGCCAACGACGCCTACGCGATGATCGGTCACGGCGGCGACGGAGGTGTGGCGAACGGAAATGCCGGCAACTACAGTGGTTCGGTCGAGGTGCATACCGATGGGACGGTGACACTTACCGCCGGCACTGCCTTCGATGTGTTTTCGCAAATTGGTCATGGTGGAGATTTCACAAAAGCGGATCTCGACGGCGACATTTGTGTGGTTGCCGGAACAGGCGTTATTCTCAACGGTGATTCTGCGGGAGGGAGTGATTCATACGTCATGATCGGCCACGGAGGTGATCAGGTTCAGGGCAATGCCACGGCGGGTAACTCATTTTCCGGAGACGTTACGGTCGTGAGCCAGTCCGGCGGGATTTCCCTGACGGCCGAGCAAACCGGGAGTGGCGGAAAATATGCACAGATCGGCCACGGGGGATCGGGCATGACGGCGGCGATGTCCGGTGATATATCGGCGGTAGCCGAAAGCGGCGGAAACATCTCGCTTCTCGGAGGAAACCATGCCGAAAACTTTGCCATGATCGGTCACGGTGATGCGGAGGGCGCGACATCGAGTGGCAGCCGGGAGGGCGGTGTGCACATCCTGGCAGAAGGTGATCTGACTGCGGCGAGCGGATCTGCTGGTAACAATGTGAATCTGTATCATCAGACCGGCAATGCCGGTGGACTCGCGACAAACTATCTTGGTGGCGACGGATTTGACCTCATTGGTTTGGGGGGCGGGACGAACATCGAGACCAGTGCTCTCGACGATATTTCACCCATGATCGGAGGGGCTGGTGCTCAGGCCAACATTCTGCAGGGAGGCGTCACTGTTGCTCTCAATGGCGATGCGAACATTGTGTTCGATGGGCTGGATTTAAACATCATTACCGCCAACGATCTCAATCTGCTCACCGGTGGTGACATTACTTTTCTCAGCAGTTACCAGAATGATTCTGTTGGTGATTTGAATCTGGTGGCCGGGTGGGATGGATCCGGATTCAGCGCGACGGTGAATTATCCGCTCGTGGCCGGTGATCCTGATTTCTGCGCTCCCGTGATCGTGCCGGACGCTGCGATCGATTTCTCAAGCTGCGCGACCTTCGGGAATAATGATGGAAAAGTTGTTATCGGAGCAGTCGATCAAACCGACGCCGTTTATGTGGGAACGAGAAACGGAACAACTTCCATCGGAGCTCACGGTCTTGAGGTCCTTGCCAGCACGTCGACGGCGGACGCCGGATCAATGATCGGCTTTTTCGGTACTGCTTCCACCGCGCTTGGCAGCACCGACATCTACCTGAAGGATGGAGGTCTTTCTGTGAAAGCAGGTGCCGCGCGCTCATTTGCTCAGATCGGTCACGGTGGCTACGGCTCCGTTAGCGGAACGAGAACGGGAAATATTGACATTTCTTTTTGTGAAGCCGGAACAGTCGAAGTCCTTGCCGGAACCGGAGCATCCGCCTACGCGCAAATCGGGTTTGGCGGTGAGAACGTCGACGCTCCCCTGTATCGCGGGGACATTACCATCGGAGCGCACTCTGACGGTGGGACGGGGCCGGGGGATGTGATTCTTTCCGGCGGTGACGGGAGCCAGGCTTACGCACAGATTGGCCACGGAGGCGGCAACGGCACGGGAAGAGCGGAAGGCAGCGTGGAAATCCGCTCGGCCGGTCACGT
>JAKSBG010000259.1 GCA_022361255.1 Verrucomicrobiales bacterium | reverse complement strand
GGCATGGTCGACCCGGAGACCCAGGACAAACTTTCCCCCGTCCTTGCCCGCGCCACGAAACTGATTCTCGAAGCGCAGTCCACTCCGAAACAGGACAAGCATCAGGGAGGCTGGCGCTACAAACCGGACTCCCGCGACTCGGACCTTTCCTGCTCCGGCTGGGCCCTCATGGCTCTCCGTTCGGGAAAACTGAACGGCGCACCGATTCCTGATGAAGCAATCAAAGAAGCCGTTGGCTACGTTCTCAAAAACCACGACATGGAATCCGGACGTTTCGGATACACCGACCCCTGGGGTCACTCCGAAACCCTTACCGGCTGCGGACTTCTCTGCCTCGAATTGAGCGGGTTTCACGGCACCGAATCCACTTTCCGGTCCGGGGAATACATTATCCAGAACCGGATGAAAATCGTGAACAACGCTCACGAATACTACGCAAACTATTACAATTCGCAGGCCATGTTTCAATTGGGGGGGCGTTACTGGGAGCAGTATGCTGACTGGATGTATGGAGAATACATTTCCAAACAGCAATCAAACGGCTCCTGGTCTAACGGCAGAAACGGAGGAACCTACGGTACGGCGATGATGGTTCTTTCCTTCACCGTCCCCTACCGTCAACTCCCCATCTACCAGCGCGACGAAACGGTGGACGAAACGCCCTGACCAATTTCCCTTTTTCTTATGGATTTCCGGTGGCTCGGCAGAGTCGACTACAACGAAGGGCTCGAGTTGCAAAACACTCTTGTCTCAGATAGGCAACAGGGTTTGATCGATGACACAACCCTGTTGCTCGAACACGAACCAGTCTACACAATCGGCCGCACCCGTGACCGGTCGAGTCTTCGTGAAACCGACCCCCTCCCCCACCCCGTCGTCGAGACAAATCGCGGAGGCCAGGCCACCTACCACGGACCGGGCCAGCTGGTTGGTTACCTGATTCTTGATCTCAACAGCTACGGCCGTGACTTACACACCTACCTCAGACAAATTGAGTCTTTTCTGATCGACTTCGCCAACAGTCTTGGTATTGATTCCACCCGCCGCGAAGGACTCACTGGAACGTGGGTGGAGAATCGCAAACTCGCCTCTATTGGAGTCGGTGTCCGCAAGTGGATTTCCATGCACGGGTTCGGTCTCAATGTTACCGAAGACCTCAGCGGATATGACGCCATTACCCCCTGCGGGATCACAGATGTAGAAATGACATCCCTGTCCATCGAATCCGGAAAATCCATTTCCGTCGAACAGTCGGCGGAAATGATTCAGCCCTTTCTTCGTCAAAGCATTCAGGAATTGCGGAACGCTTGATCCTGAAATACGTCCCTCTCCATGTTTCTCGTTGCCGTAAATCTCGAACTTCCTGATAAAGAGATCGTCGCCCCGGTCGACTTCGATGTTCCCGTGCGTATCGGCAGAAAACCCGAAGCCCTGGAAGGGGAAGCGGTCGAGCTGCTTCGCATTCCCTGGAACGACCGGCTTGTCAGCCGAAACCATTGCGAAGCAACCCGCACCTCTACCGGGGTTCAGATTTCCCGTCTCCCCGCCCTGACCGGACGATCCACTCCCAACGCTCTCTACACGGCACAGCGCCCTGTAAACCGGGAAGCCCTCAGCGATCCTGTCAGCCTTCAGCCCGGGGATATGGTCTTCATCGGAGCCAAAGGAGTCACTGCTCTCGTCTGCCTGCTTGCTCCTGAGGATCTCGCGGGAGCACTCCAAAAATTCCGCGACCGGCTTGAGGAAAAAGAAGACAATTTCGAGAACGAACCGCTCCCGACTCAGGAATACGACGAAGTCGCCCAGCTCGACGAATACAGCCTGCGCCTCCAGCTGCGTCTTTTGCAGAAAGATCTCCCCGAGCAGGTTCTCACGGGATGGTCGGAGGATTCCGAGCTGTTTACCAGCGCTTCTGTGTTTCTCGAAAATGCCCTTCCCGGTCAGCGCGGCGTAAGCTGTACATTTGTCGGATTGGAAAAGGACGAAGACGGGGTGAATCACAAAATTCTCAATCCCGACCCGAACGCACGTGCCGATTTCCGCCCCAGCCGGACACTTCTCTCCCGCATCAATCTGGACAACCCGCGTCCTTCCAATATCCATATCTGGTCGCTGAAAGAACACCGCCGGGTTTTCGAGGCAAAGAGTCTCGGCGATCAAGTCGACTGGGTTATCATCATGCCGGTCTCCCGCCTCGACGATGAGGCACAGGTTTACCGCGACGAAGACGGGCGCCCTGTGTTTATCTACCTCGAAACGCGGCAGGCCACGGAAGTCGCTGCGGCATCGTTTGTTCCGTTTATTCGCCTCATTACCTCATTGGTGGCGAGCCTTCTATCGGCGCGGGCGGAGCAGAAGCTGCAGGATCAGATGGCAGCCTATTTCTCACCCGGACTCCGGCGCCTGATGCAGGATCAGGATCAGTCGACCCTCGAGCCCGCGATGGTGGACTGCACCGTGATGTTCGCGGATCGGCGAGGCCACTCCCGCATGTTAGAGCTGGCGAAAAGCGACGATGAAATCCTCGACCGGCTTGATGAAAACCAGCGGGTCGTCGGTCTCATTACAGAAGAGATTTTCCGAAGCAGCGGAGTTGTTACCGACTTTGCCGGTGACGGTGCACTGGGACTCTGGGGCTGGCCCAATATCGGAGTTGCCGAGCACAATCACGCCCTCGAAGCCGTGGAAGCAGCCGAGGCAATTCTCCACCGCCTCGCCGATCGTGTTGTTTACGAAGAAGAGGTAGGCCGACATATGTCAGCAGTCCGGATCGGGATCAGTACCGGTCGGATTGCCGTCGGTCGAACCGGACCTTCCCAGCAATGGCATATCAGCGTTTTCGGCAGCGTCGCAAATCTCGGCGCCCGGCTCGAAAGGATCGCAAAAGAATTTCGAATCCCGATGCTGATTTCGGATGAAACCTGGAAGCGAATCAAGGGGGAAAGAAACCGGCGATTTCGCAAACTTTGCCTGATTCGTCCTGCCGGTTTCGAAGAGAGCTACCCCATCCATGAATTGATTCTTCCCACGAAAGTCGGCGGATCTGAAATCAGTGACGAAGATGCGAGAACCTACGAGGATGCTCTTGAAAACTTCGTATCCCGGAACTGGGATGCTACCATTGATATCCTTGAAACGCTCCCCCAGAATGACCCTCCGACTTCCTGGCTGAAGAAAAATGCTTTCGAATTCCGTCAGAATCCGCCTCCGACTGAGTGGAGCGGAGAAATTCAAAGCTTTAGCAAGTAGCCCCCTGAATCGTGCCTGAAGAAGAAAACATTCGAATCAAAGACTACCAGATTCACTTTCCCCCGCTCGGGGAAGGTGCCTACGGTCGCGTCTTTCGTGCGACCTACCGGGGAATTTCCGAGCGGGCTTTGAAAATCTTTCGTCCCGGTGCCGTGGACCTTTCCAACATGGCGAGGGAGTTGGATGATGGGACGGGTATGGGCGCGGATGGCGGTCGGGATGTCGCTGTTCGGCGCGGCAGCGTGCGGGGATCCCTATGCCGGCGCGGTCCGGCAGGGCTTTGCGGGGATCGAGCAGAAGAT
>JAKSBG010000160.1 GCA_022361255.1 Verrucomicrobiales bacterium | reverse complement strand
TGGATAAGGTTTCCAAGGATTTTCATGGCGACCCGGCTTCTGCTTTGTTAGAAGTTCTGGATCCCGAACAAAACAGCGAGTTCCACGACAACTATGTAGAGGTTGATTATGATCTTTCGAAAGTGATGTTTGTGGCTACAGCTAACTCTTTAAGCACAATTGCACCACCATTGCGTGATCGTTTGGAGTTAATTAATGTCAACGGTTATATCATTGAAGAGAAAGTTGAGATTGCTAAACGTCATTTAATACCTAAGCAATTGGAAGCTCATGGTGTAGGGAAAAAACAAGTGAGTTTCCCGAAAGATGTAATTGAGCATATTGTTGAGCATTATACGAGAGAATCAGGAGTTCGTGAGTTGGATAAAAAGCTTGCGAAAGTGGTTCGCCGTATCGCTAAAAAGATTGCATTTGAAGAAGAGTACAATTCTAAACTTACCAAAGCAGATATTCGTGAATATCTAGGTGTTATTGAATACAATAAAGAATCCTATCAGGGGAATGAAATTCCCGGAGTAGTAACCGGTCTTGCCTGGACAGCACACGGCGGGGAAATTTTATTTGTGGAGTCAAGTTCAAGCAAAGGAAACGGAAAGTTGACGCTTACAGGAAACCTGGGCGATGTGATGAAAGAGTCTGCAGTAATTGCGCTGGAGTATTTAAAATCTCATGCCGATGAACTGTCTTTAGATGCTTCAAAATTTGATCAGAATAATGTTCATGTACACGTTCCGGAAGGAGCTATTCCTAAGGATGGACCTTCTGCAGGTATTACCATGGCAACATCATTGGCATCAATGCTTACAGGGCGTAAAGTAAGAAAGAATATTGCCATGACTGGTGAGATTACTCTTCGTGGGAAAGTTCTTCCGGTTGGTGGTATAAAAGAGAAAATTCTGGCTGCTAAACGTGCAGGAATAAAAGAAATCTTGCTTTCTGAAAATAATAAGAAAGATCTTGAAGAAATCAAGGATGTATATTTAAAAGGACTCAAATTTAAGTTTGTAAAAACGGTAAGTGATGTCCTGGAGTATGCCTTGTTGAAGAAATAATTCTATCACCTTTCTAGTAGTTCATGTTTAAATTAATATGTCACTTGTCGGATGACTAAAATGCTCGATATCAGCAGAATCATCCGATGAGTTTTTTACGGAACTTTATAAACGAACTACTAGGTGGTTGAGTATATAGGACTTAATTGAAAACAATAGAAGTGACATACCAGCACTTTCTGTTGTTTTTAATTAGGTCTTTTGGGTTTGCTAATTTAGGTAAAGGAAGATTTTATTTTATTCTGGGAAGTTGAAGCGAAATTAACTGATAGGGAAGCAGTCCAGTTTCTCAAAGAATGCCAGTCCTGTTCTGTTTAAAGATTCTTCGAGGGTGAT
>JAKSBG010000055.1 GCA_022361255.1 Verrucomicrobiales bacterium | reverse complement strand
GTTAGTTTGGCGAAATCAACTCCGTTCAGTTTCTTCAGGAGGTTTGAGCGAATGTCGGCAACCTTTTCCTCTTCGAATGCCTGTGACACGACTCTCGCGAGAGCGACCGAGGCGGAAATGACGGTTTGCGGGTCCGTCTCATCGAGCAGTCTTCTGATCCAGAATTGCGGGGGCTGTGATTCAATCGCGACCCGAGCGGCGTGGCGCAGGTAGACGTCGCCGGAGGAAAGATGAGGCCACGCCGCGTCGACTGCCTTGTCATTTTCCACACCATGAAATTCCTCGAGTGAACGGGCCAGCTTTCGCTCCTTCGTCGGTTCGAGTGGTGGTGCTTTTTCCGTTTTTTCGGTTCCGGTGTAGCGGACTCGATACATCGCCGATTGCGTCCCGCGACCGCCGACAAGAAAGTAAAGATTGCCGTCGTCGCCAATCACACCATCGGTGACGGGAAGGGGAATGCCGGCAACGAAAACCTCTTTCCCGGCGGTATAGCCAGCTCCCTGCTGTTTCGGGTGAATGGCCCAAATGGTCCCGAAAGTCCAGTCGAGTGCGTAGAGCGCCCGCTGGTATTTTTCGGGAAATCCGGCTTCGGTCCCTGAAAGAAATCCGGTCGGGGAACCGGGACCGATTTCCACGACTGGGGGTAGGCTGTCTTCATAGTAGGTCGGCCATTTTCCGGTCCCGCTTCGCCAGCCATGGTCGGATCCGCTGACGACAAAATTGATCCGGGTGGGGCGATACCAGTAGTTGCCCATGTCCCACTCCATATCGGCGTCGTAGGCGAAGAGGTCACCGGCGGAGTTGAGGGTGGCGTCGTATTGATTCCGAAATCCGACTGCGATGAGGTCGTGCGTTTTCTTTTTCGGATCATATTTCGAGATCCAGCCTCCCGGCGCGAGCCTTCCCCGGGCGTGCCCTCTTGCATCCCACATGCGGGGCAGTAGATGATCTTCGGACCAGGTTTGCACGTGGGAGCGAGCTGTCGCTCCGGCCGGGGGAATGTTCGCGTGATTGCCTCCGACGACATAGAGCTGTTCGCCGGTTTCATCAACGAGAACGGCGTGGTTGCCGTGTTCACCGCCACCCGTTTCGGACGGTTGCTTTTCCACTTTATCGAGAACGCCGTTCCCGCTGGAATCACTGATTCGAAACAGGTGGCCGCCGTCGCGGTGGAACCAGAGACTGTCGAAAGCCCAGACAAGCCCTTGCGCTGCGGAAAGTGGCTTCCCCGATTCGGGATCTGTCAGGGAGAGTTTCTTTGTCTCGACTCCGCCTTCGCTGACGGTGATGTGATAGAGACCCTTGTCGCCCTGATCGCAGGCGTAGAATCCTCCGCCCGGAGCGTTGCAGAGGGAAACCCACGAGCCCTGTTCGTCTTTCGGGACGGTGTAAAGAAGATCCGCCTTGAAACCCTTCGCGATTGTCAGCTGATCGGTGTTGGCGGGTTGCTTGCTTTTTGATCCGTAGGTTTCGTTTTTTCCGGGAAGCCCCCAGGGGGCCATTCCGATGTTGCCAAAAACTTTCAGGGGCTCGTTCCAGCCGGAATCATCGTAATCAGACGTCTGCCAGTTGGGGGCACTTGTGGTGGAGAGCTTCCACGTTTTGTCAGAAATGACATGGTGTGTTTTTCCATCCCTTGTTTCGATCTCTAACTTGAAAACGAAGGCAGCGATACCGCCCCGGTTGTGTGCCTCCACTGCAATGACATTGCCACCAGCTTTCAGGTGTTTGGAGACATCCATATTCAGGAGGGGATGCTGCCAGTCGGGAATTTTTCCAATTCCTTTTCCGTTGAAATGGACAGTCGCTCCGTTGTCGCAGGTGGTGTAGAGACGGGCGATTTTGATTTCGCCGGGGATGTCGATTTGTTTCCGCAGGTAGATAGGATTGTTGTCGGTTTTATCGGCACGCCAGATCCAGTCCGGCTTTGGATTGTTCGTTACCCATTGATAGTGGAGGCCCGGGCGCGGGGCGTCGGCTGAGGCGGCAGCGGCAGGCGCTTCGGGGAACTTCGCGACGGCATTCTTCAAGGTCTCTTCACCTTCCCTGCCGGAAAGAGGACGGTAGCGGACGTTGCGAAATGCCACTTTCATGGGCGGCCCGGCGTGGAGCTGCAGTCCGAGTTTGCCCGATGAGAGAGAGAGAGGATGGTTGTCCGTGATGTCGACTGTTACCACATCGTTTACCAGGTGGATCATGCGGTTCCCGACCGCCACAATTCGCAGGGTATTCCATTTCGAGGAGTCGAGCTGTGTTGTTGGAGGTGTTTGCCGAATGAGTTTTTTCGACTCGTCCGGAGCAAATTCGACCTGCTGGTGTCGCGTTGCGATAATTCCCCGCTTGCCGAGCTTTTCACCGTAGAGCATGCCGAAGAATTCCTGCTTTGGATGAAGATCCGCCTGATATCCTTTTAACACAAAGCCGGCGCCGTCCACGGTTTCGCTTCGGTATTGAACTCCGGAATTGTTGCCCTCGAAGGTGACTTCGCAGATGAATTCAAAGTCGCTGACATCGCCTCCCTGCCATACGAGGAAGGTGTTCCCTTTGGTAGGATTGTCTTCTGAGGTCTTTCCGACAATGGTTCCGTCCACGACGCTCCAGAATCCGTCGGCGCCTTTCCAGCCGTCGAGATTTTTTCCGTTGAACAGATTTTTGTAGCCGTCTGCTCCGGAAGCGGAGTTGAGGGCAAACAGAGCGAGGCCAATCGTTAGCAGGGATTTCTTCGTCGGAAACATGATGCGGGGAGGATGGAACAAAACCGGCGGGTCTGTCACTCCGCAATTGCGCAGAAAAAGTCATCATTTTTTTGGAAAGAATTCCCGCTGGATCGTTGTAAAGGGGATGGGGAATGCTTTTCCCCGGAACGACCAACCACTGTACCACTCAATGAAACATCCCTTTTTCCAAACTTCGAAAGCACTCACCGCTCTTGCCACCGGAATTTTTCTGATTGCCGGGCTGCCGATGGATTCTTCCGCATATGACGATGACCGGATCAAGCGGGTCAAAGTCAAAGATCACAAAGTGAAGGTGAAAGTGATCGGTGGGAAAGCCAAGATCAAGAACAAGCGAAACGGCAAGGAAAAGGTCAAAGTGAAAGGGTACAACGGCGAACTCGCTGCGCAGATTGCTAAAGAGGCGAAGTGCCGGACTCCCGGAGCCAAGGCGGCCTATTATGCGAAGTAGGAATGCTCTCGCGAGAGAATAGCCGCGCTCGCAGAGAGCGTGGCCGAGCTTAGATAGGCCACCGTCTTGCGACGGCGGCTACGGTGGTGCGTCGGGTGAGTTGAGGCAGTCGGCGATTGCCTGGAGGTGTAG
>JAKSBG010000456.1 GCA_022361255.1 Verrucomicrobiales bacterium | reverse complement strand
TTGATGATGTCGCTCGCACGACACATTCCTCAGGGACATCAATCGGTTGTCGAAGGTCGCTTCAAGGAAGGTCGCAAGGCTTACAAAGGCGTCGAGCTTTACAACAAGACGCTCGCGATTCTCGGAATGGGAAGAATCGGTGGCGAATTTGCCCGTCGCGCCATGGGGTTTGGAATGCGAGTGCTCGCTTACGATCCGTATCTTGCGGCGAGCAAGGCGAAGAACATGAGGGTTGAGCTGTGTGAGAGCGTCGATGAGGCGGTGAAGCAGGCGGATTTCATTACTCTCCACATGCCTAAAACTCCGGAGACAACTCATCTCATCAATGCGGAGCGAATCGAGCTGATGAAGCCGGGCGTGCGAATCGTGAACTGCGCGCGCGGCGGACTGATTGACGAGGAAGCTCTTCTCGCTGCCATTAAAGACGGGAAAGTCGCCGGTGCTGCCCTTGACGTTTTCGAGGACGAGCCACCGTCTGCTGACTATGAACTGCTTTCCCGTGAAGAGATGGTTTTCACTCCGCACCTCGGTGCCTCGACCGAGGAAGCCCAGGAGAATGTGGGTATTCAGATCGCCGAGGCGATTCGTGACCGCCTTCTTCACGGTTCTGTTGTGAACGCGATCAACATGCCGAATCTCGACGAAGATACCCTGAAGGAAATCGGGCCGTATCTCAGTCTTGCCGAAGTAATCGGAAAATTCGCGAGCCAGATCGGGCCGAAGCAGCCGGATTCTTTCCGGGTCGATTACGTTGGAACGGTCAGTGACATTGACACAACTTTGGTGACACGTTCTGCGCTGAAAGGGTATCTCGAAGACGGGCTCACGTCCGGCTCCGCCAACTATCTGAACGCGCCGGCGCTCGCAGAAGATCGCGGGTTGCGGGTCACGGAGAGCCGACCGGTTGAGGCTTGCGATTACACCGACCTCCTCAGCGTGACGATCGGGAACGATGAGGATTCGGTCACTCTGTCAGGAACGTTCTTCGGGAATCAGCCCCGCCTCGTCCGGATTCAGGATCACAGCATCGACGTCAATCCGGAAGGCAATTTGCTCATTTTCGAAAACACGGACGCTCCCGGAGTCGTCGGTGCGCTCGGACAGATTCTCGGGAAGCACGGTATCAACATTGCCAACATGTCACTGAGCCGGAATCAGGTTAGCGGAAAAGCCCTGAGTGTGCTCAATGTGGATTCCGGAATTGAAGAAGAAGTGATCGAAGAAATCCTCGGAGTGGAGGGCATTCAGAGTGCCCGTTCCGTGATTCTGTAGCGATCACAGAACTTCGACTTTCACCCGCGACGTCACCTCTCGTCCCGTTCTTTGATCGCGGGCGATGACTTCGTGTTCGCCGGGCTTGAGAACAAGCCAGCTGCGATCCCCTTCGGCCTCGATCGAAAGACTGGGACTGCTCCACTCGATTTTCTCCTCACCGCTTCCGGCGACCCGGAGAGGAAAGCGGCTTCCGTCTCCGGGTAGGTCCGGATCGAGAAAGGCGACCGTTCCTTCCAGGGGGCTGATGATTCGAAAGGGCGGGGGAACTTCGTTTTCGCTAACGGGACTGAGGGCCGCGACATCGTGGAGGTCGTTCGCTTCGCTTCGCCACCAGCCCGAGTAGTCAGAAGAAAGAAGGGATTTTCCTTCCGCGTCGTATTCGTCCGGCAATGCAGATTCGGGAAGCGATTGATTCACAAACCACTCCCGCCGAAGTCGATGTGCCGGAAGCGTCAGGGAGGAAGGCGGAAGCTTTCCGTTGAGCTCATCGACCATCAGGGCAATTGCGTTGTCCGGTTGATTGTACCAGACCGGTTCGCGGTCGCGGTGCAGGCGCAGCATTACTTCACGAAAAATCGGGGCCGCACCGGTCGCGCCGGAGATTTTGTTGAGAGGTCGGTTGTCGAACCGTCCGACCCACACTCCGACGGTAAAGTCGGGGGTGTAGCCGATGTAGTCAGGCTGCCCGCCGCGAAGTACGGCTGCATACATCCGGCCATTAGGCGCGACCGCCATCTCGATGTTGCGCCGAACGGTGATTCCCGTCGTGATCGTCTGGTGCAGCACCGGGTCGACTTGCGAAATATTGGTCCAAGTGGCGCCGGAGTCAACGCTGCTGAAAATGCCAACGCCTTCCATAGACAGATAGAAACGGTCTGGTGTACCCGGATCTCGGACAAGATCGT
>JAKSBG010000056.1 GCA_022361255.1 Verrucomicrobiales bacterium | reverse complement strand
GGGGGATGTGATTCTTTCCGGTGGTGACGGGAGCCAGGCATACGCACAGATTGGCCACGGAGGTGGCAATGGCACGGGAAGAGCGGAAGGCAGCGTGGAAATCCGCTCGGCCGGTCAGGTCGGCGTGACGGGTGGCATTCTCGACGCCGCATACGCACAGATCGGCCACGGTGGCTATGATCACAATGCGGCCCTCGGCACGGCGGGAGATCGCATTGTGGTGGTTGCGGACAGCGGCGTGGCGGTCACGGGTGGGGACGCACCGGGACAGGCTTCCGGAGGACCGGCCACTTACGGAGCCTACGCCATGATCGGGCACGGTGGTTACGAAGCGGACGGGGTGACCAATTCAGATATCTACATCAACTACGATCCCGACGCGGCCGGTGGTGCCGGTGCGATCGCCGGAGGTGGTGACGTAGTTCTGACGGGGAGCACAAACACAACCAATGATCCGAATTACGGCACTTACGCGCAAATTGGTCACGGGGGCCGGAATCAGGAAGGGGCAAAAATCGGGGACATCGTTATCGGCGAAGGCGGAAATCTCGTCGTCGAGGCGAGCCTGGATCGCAGCTACGCGCAGATCGGTCACGGCGGCAACGACAGCAGTAACACCAGTTTCAACGGCAATGCGACCGGCGATGTTTCCATTCTTTCCAGCGACAGCATCACTGTGACGGGTGGTGGAGATTCGGATGCCTATGCGCAAATCGGGCATGGTGGATTGCAGCTGTTCGGAAATTTCTCCGGCGACATCACGATGATTTCCGACGGCGACATCACTTTCAACAGCGGAACGAGCAACGGCAATTACGCGATGGCCGGGCATGGGGGATATGATTCCGACGGCACGCATTCCGGAAACATTTACATCAACTACGACACCGTAGCCGGGGCTGCTACAGCTGGTGGCGGAAATCTGACACTCGGCGGGCAAGGAGGCGGCAGTTATACTTTCGCACAAGTCGGTCACGGAGGGCGTCGATTCAACGGTGACATTACCGGCGACATCATCGTCGGAACGATCAATGATTTATCGCTCAACGGTGCATCGGGGAGTACGAATTACGCGAAAATCGGCCATGGCGGAAACGATGATAACGGGACCGACGACAACGGGTCCGCTTCCGGTTCCGTTCGAATTCTGGAGTCCGACAATGTAACCTTGCAGGCGGGCACGGGCGGCTACACTTACGCGCAGATCGGGCACGGAGGCTATCAGATGGACGGAGATTTCGGGGCCGCCGCAGATGTGATTGAAGTAAACACCAGCGGGAACATCACGATGACGGGAGGAGCTTTTGATGCCGTCGCCCAGATCGGGAACGGAGGGAATCTTGCCGACGGGGACCATGCTGGAACGGTGCAAGTCAATGCCGGTGGAAACATTGAACTGACGGGTGGGACAAGCAGCAGAGCCTACGCCATGGTCGGTCACGGGGGATACAACTCTCAAGTGAACGTTTCGGGGCTCATCGATGTGGATGCCGGTGGGTTCGTGACTTTGCAGGGGCGTGGAACCGACTCCTACGCCCAGATCGGGCATGGAGGCGGAAAAGGCAGTTCGGATTGGACGGATGCGGGAACCATCACGGATTCCAACATCACGGTCGATGCTGTGGGAAGAATCGACGTTCTTGCCGGGACCGGCTCCAGCAATGCCTACGGCCAAATCGGGCACGGCGGATTTGCGAACCTCAACGTCACCGTCGTGGATTCCGATATTGACATCAATCAGGACGCGGGAACCGGCGGAGGAGTGATCACTGTTGCCGGAGGCGGAACGAACGCACCGGCGATGATCGGTCACGGTGGGGCACGCACGAACGGTACCCGCGGGACAGGAAGCAGTGCGGCGAGCGGTGACATCCGTATCCACCAATCTGCGGGAGTGGTTGTGCGGGGAAGTAGTGCTGCAGATGCTTCCGGGAAAATCGGTCACGGTGGCGAAGGCGGAAGTGGAGATCTCAGCGGCGACATTGAAGTCCACACCGATGGCTCCGTTATGCTTACAGGCGGCTCGCAAAACGATACCTTCGCTCAGATTGGTCACGGGCGTCTCGAGGGATCGGGAGACATGGACGGGGATATTTGCGTGGTCGCGGCGACGGGAGTGATTCTCGATTCCAATGCTGGTCCCGGTAATGACGGCTACACCATGATCGGTCACGGGGGAGATGAGACGCAGGGCGGGACAAACGGAACGTTTTCCGGCGACATCACGGTGACGAGCCTCGCGAATGGCGTCACGCTAAGGGCAGAGGCGGATGGGGGCTCTGGGCAATTTTCCCAAATTGGCCACGGCGGACAGGGGAGTGACGCCGATATGTCCGGGAACATCATCGTGGTTGGCGACAACGGAGGAGACGTCACCCTGACTGGCGGTGGAAGTACGCAGCACTACGCCATGATTGGTCACGGTGCGGGCGACGCGACGGCTTCGACAGGCACCCGTCAGGGGGGCGTTCATATTTTCGCCGACGGCACCCTCTCAGGAACGAATGGCTCCGGTGGTGAAACCGTCAATGTGTATCACCAGACCAACGGCGGGCTTGCACCGGCCGATTATCTCGGTGGAGACGGTTTCCAGTTGATCGGGAACGGCGGCATCAGCCTGCCCGATTCCGCCGTCGACGACATTTCCACCATGATTAACGGCAACGTCGGATCAGGCCCTCTCTCGCTGGCCATTTCCAACGATGTCGACATCACCATCGACGGCCCTGACTATTTCGTTAATACGTCCGAAGACTTTTACATTCTCACCGGGGGGAGCCTCACGATGCTGAGTGGATACCAGAACGCAGGAGACGGCGATGTCACTCTGGTGGCAGGCTGGGACGGCACCGGATTCACTTCGACCGGTTCGGTTTCGTATTCCGGCACAGCACCTGACTTCAATTATTGCGAACCTACCATTTCCGAAGGAGGGGCGTTGGATATCGACTTCGCCTGTTCCAGCTATGGTAACGACGCAGGCGGAAACGGAGCCGGGATTCTCACCATCGGAGCTGATGATCAGGGAGACGCTGTCTCAATCGGAACACGTGGAGGGATCAACTCATTCGCTGGATCCGGCATCGAGCTCAACGCCAGCAACAATGCTGCCGGCGCATACACTCAGCTCGGGTTCGTTCCCACCGCGACTGCGAGCGGCGCGACGGGTGACATTTTTCTTCATGTGAAAACGGACGGTTTGCGCCTCAACAGCGGGACGCAGACCAATACCTACACCCAGATCGGTCACGGAGGTGCTCTCGCAACGGACTCTCTGATCGACGCGGATATCGAAATCGATTTCTGCGCTCCCGGGGAAGTCGTTCTTGATGCGGGAGCGGGGCAGGACGCGTATTCCATGGTCGGGCACGGCGGGTTTAACTATGATGCGGAAACGCACGGGGATATCGACGTGATCGGCTCCGCCGACGTCAGCCTGCTCGCCGACACCGGTAACCGGGCTTTCTCTAAAATCGGTCATGGCGGAAATGAGGGTGCTGCAGCAAGGACCGGTGACATCCGGGTGGAAACTGCAGATGGCAGCGTGTTGTTACAGGCTTCCGCCGGCGGCGGGAATTCGATTGCGCAAATCGGTCACGGTGGTCGCAGTGCGAGCGGAGATCAGAGCGGGGACATCACCGTTCTTGCTCAGGGGGCCGCCAATGACGTCAGCGTTTTGGGAGGAACCGGAAATGAAGCGGCTGCCATGATCGGGCACGGGGGAACGGCTGCTCACGGAACAGTAGGTCTTGTCACAGAACTCATTCGAGTCGAAGCGACTCGCGACGTGCTTGTGCATGCCGGAGCGCAGAACAATGCCTACTCCCAAATCGGGAGCGGTGGTCTTGCTACGAACGGAACGAAAGTCGGGGATATTCAGGTTGTTGCCGGGCGTCACGTCGAAGTTGTGGGAGCTGCCACCGGAAATGACGATGCCTATGCCATGATTGGAAACGGTGGTCCTCAAAACACCCATACGACCAGCGGCAGCATCACTGTCACTGCGGATAATGACAAAACCGATGCTGACAACGGAAATGTGCTCGTGCAAGCGGGGGGCAATCCCGGAAATCAGACGCCGAATTTCGCGCAGATCGGTCATGGCGGTCACGATAATCGTGGTTCCCACGGAACGGCGGGAGACGTCATCAGCGTTTCCGGTTACGACATCGAACTGATTGGCGGGACCGGCACCGAATCCTATGCCCAGATTGGCAACGGCGGGCACAACTCCGGCGGCAGCCTGACCGGTGACATCGTCGTGGCGGCGGAAAATGCGATTCTTCTCGATTCCACCACGGCGGGCGGCGCGCGTGCCTACACGCAGATTGGTCACGGTGGAACCGGAAGTGGAACTGCCGGCTCCACATTGTCAGGAGATTTTGATATCGACGCCGGAGCGGGAGGTATCCGTCTCCTCGGGGGTAACGGAGAATCTCAGTACGCTCAAATCGGTCACGGAGGAACGCCGGAACTGGATGCCGCCGGAGCCGTGGTTGACGCGGCTGCCGGAAACATCGTCGGAAGTTTCCAAATCGACGTGGTCGGTGGCGGGAATGTCACGCTTTCCGGCGGGGCCGGGCTGAATGCTTATTCGCAAATTGGCCAGGGAGGAGCAATGCATGCCACGACAACCCAGACCGGCGGAGACATCACCCTTTCCGCAGATGGTTATGTGCACGTCCTCGGCGGCGACGGGGCCAACGCGTTCGCCCAAATTGGCAGCGGCGGTGTGGATGCCACCGTCACGGGAAGTCGGGCTGGAGCGGTTTCGGTAACGGCCAACGGAGCTGACGGTGCCGGGAACGGGGTTTTGATTCAAGGCGGATCGGGAGATCTCACCTACGGACAAATTGGTAACGGTGGATACAATGCGACCGGCGACTTCGGCGGTGCTGTGAGCGTGACTGCTTCCACCGGAGGAATTCAACTCGAGGTAGGCACCAGCGGTGGAGCCTATTCTCAAATCGGGCATGGCGGAGAAAACGCCGGAGGCGATCTCTCTGGCAATGTGGTCGCGGACGCGGCGACCTTCGTCTCACTTGATTCCACGCCGTCCGGTGGCGTAGGGCCCGCCACGCAAATCGGACACGGTGGGCGCAATGCAACGAGCTCGAGCTATTCCGGAACGATCGACGTCGACGCGGGAGCGGAGGGGCTGGAAATTCTCGCCGGTGTCACCGAGGAGAAATCGGCGATGATCGGCCACGGTGGCAACCGGAGTTCCGGGGCCGTGGCAACCGGTTCCGACATCAATGTGGATGTAGTCGGTGCGATCGACATTACGGGTGGCGCGAATTCCACTCACGCCCAGATTGGTCACGGCGGATTTCAGGCCATCAACCTGACCACGGCGGACTCCGATATTCTCGTCAACACGGATGCGGGGACGGGCACCGGTGCGATCACTCTCACCGGCGGGGCAGGACAAAACGCGACCGCCCGAATCGGCCATGGCGGTGCCCGAAGCGACGGAAGCTCGGGGAATCGAAGTTCCAGCGGCGATATTGTCATCGACAAGAGTGCCGCCATCACCATGCAGGCGGGGATCAATGCCGGTCCCGACAACGTCGATGCCTTTGTCCAGATCGGACACGGTGGACAGATGGCACAAGGTGACTTCGATGGAAACATTACCGTTACTACCAGCGGGGACCTAGAAATGCTTGGAAGCACCGGATCTTCTCGCCTTTACGCACAGATTGGACACGGGGGTGATACTTCTCCGGGCGATTTCAGCGGAACCATCAACGTGAATGCCGACGGCTCCATGACCATGACGGCCGGCACCGGCGAGGATGGCTTCGTTCAGGTGGGGCACGGTGGATCGAATGCTTTCACGGCAGGTTCCACGATCAGTGATGCCGCCATCACCGTCGACGTGGGCGGAACGCTGGACATGACCGGCAGCAGCGCGACTTCGTCTTACTCGCAAATCGGCCATGGAGGATACAGCTCGGGAGGCGCGGGCAGTTCGATCACCAATTCGACCGTCACTGTCGATGCGGGTGGCGCGATGAATTTGCTCTCCGGCTCCAATGACACCGGGTACGTCCAGGTGGGTCACGGTGGCCGGGATTTCGTCGGTGATATCGCTTCCAGTTCTGTGGACGTGTCCACCGGGGCCGGGCTGACATTGGATACAAATCGTGCCTACACCCAGATCGGTCACGCGGGATGGGGTAGCAACGTGGGCACTGTCAGCGATTCGCACATTCTTGTCGACGCCGTCACTTTTATTGACATGGATGCCGGCTCATCCGGTACGTGGACCTACTCTCAGATCGGTCACGGAGGTGCGAATTCCTCGGCAGCCGCAGGAGTCAACGACATGGTCGTGACCAATTCGGACATTCTCATCAATACCACCGCCGGAACCGGTGGCGGCAATCTCACGATGGATGCGACGAGCGGTTCCAACGCCTACGTTCAGATCGGCCACGGCGGAGCGCGGAGTGACGGCACCGCCGGATTCGGGGACAGGGAAGGCGACATTACGGTCGGGAATGCAGCCAACATTGTGATGAACGCAGGTTCGAACTCCGATACCTTCGTTCAGATCGGTCACGGTGGAGAAGGCGGCAATCGCCTCCCCGGTTCGGGAAGCGGGGCAGCCTACGTGGGGGATATTTCCCTGTCGAGCGCAGGAAATATCACCGGTAACGCGGGCACGGGAACGGACGCCTATATGCAGATTGGTCACGGTGGGGACAACAGCCTCGTGAACTCTGTCGACGGCGATATCAATTTAGTCGCCGGCAATGCGATCGAGCTCAATGGTAACTCGGGTAGCGACGCCTACGCACAAGTTGGCCACGGCGGAAATGACGTGACCGGCGATGGCGTGGGAACTGATATTTCGGGAGAGATTTACGTAAATATCGATCCTGCTGCAGGAGTTCCTCTCGGCGGCGTGGGAGACATCACTCTAAGCGGTAGCGATTCCGGCGGAAGTGGTAATGCCATGATCGGGCATGGAGGCGACGGGGGCGATGCCGATGCCGACGGAAACATTGTCGTGTTCACCAATGGTAAGCTGACGCTTGATTCCGGCAATGGTTCTGCGGCGTGGACGCAGATCGGTCACGGTGGCCGGAACAAAGCGGGAGATTTCGGAGCTGCCGATGAATTCGTCGCCGTCTTCGCCGGGGCCGGAGTCGACCTGCTCGGCGGAAATGGAGGCAGCGACGCATTCAGCCGGATCGGCAACGGCGGTTTGGAAACGGACGGAACGATCGCGGGTGTCGTAGCGGTGAATTACAATCCTCTCACCGGCACACAGTTGGGCGGGGGAGCCATCGTTCTGCAGTCGGGGTCAGCGGCGGATTCATTCACTCAGATCGGCAGCGGAGGAAAGGGTGTGAACGGGGATAAAGTCGGTGACGTTTTCGTCTACGGAGATTCCGTTACGATGACGACCGGGGGGAGTGGAGCCTACACTCACATTGGTGCCGGTAACGGAATTGGAGGTGCTGCGGATCACATCGGTGGCGGCAATGTCACGTCGAGTACTACGGTGGTAGCAACCAGTGGCGGCGTCGAAGTAGATGCATCGGCGAGCAGTTCCCAGGCATTTGCGCAAATCGGCGGTGGTGGACTTGTCACCAACGGCTCCATGAGCGGTTCCACCGAAGTCCTTGCTGCGGGAGCCGTTAACCTGACGGGCGGAGGAGCCAGCAACACTTATGCGATGATTGGGCTCGGCGGTTCCGGCAGCGACGGCGACAAAACCGGTGCCGATGTCCATGTTGTCGGCAGTGAAGTGAATTTGGCTGGAGGAACGGGACCTTCCTCCTATGCGAGAATCGGATCCGGAGGAGGAATTACCGGAGGTAACAACACTGCCACCGGTGATGTCACAGGCCAGATTTGCGTCGTCACGACTGCCGGCAATCTTACTTTCCAGTCAGGAAGCGGAACCAACGCCTTCACCCAGATTGGTCACGGAGGGGTGGCTGCTCCGGATGATTTCTCCGGCGACATTCACGTGGTCGTAAACGGCGGGGACATAAACCTCACCGGCGGAGACAATACCGGAACGGAAGCCTATATTGGCCATGGTGCGGAAGCATCGACCGGTAATCGTAGCGGAGATATATTGCTCGGCGTTCTCGACGGAGGAGTCACCCTCACCGACGGTTCGACAGGGCCCGCCTTGCTCGGCCATGCCGGGACGGGAACGATTGGTGCAAACTCCGATTTTGCTTTGATCGCGCAGACCGTCGATCTGACGGCGGCGGATGCCGGGCTAGGATACGCGATCAGCCGTAGCAATGGCGCAGTCGATATCGGCGTGACCGCCGGCGATCTCTTGATCAATGGTGACGGCGCTTTCCTGAGCCACTCGGAAGATATCGATCTCTTCGCGAGTGGAAACGTGACCGTCAATACAGCGGTGCAGAATGCCGGTTCCGGAGAAGTGAATGTCATCGGGGGATGGGATGGTTCAACCGGTCTTACCAGTGTCTTCGATTTCAACGACTGCCCCGTGATCGATGAGTTGGACCTGGAAGCTGACGACGTTTTGTCCGACGATGCCACTTACGGTCTTGCCGGGGGCGGCGTGGTGATTGGCGACGGCGCTCAGGACGATTTTGCGAGCGTCGGGAGTGCGACCGGATCCACTAGAGTAGCGGGATACTCCGTTTCCGTGAGCGGTGGGGACACCGCCGGTGGAAGTGCGGCACAAATCGGGTACAATGACCGGGAGCAGCTCGCAGCGACCGGCTCCGGCTCTGTTGATGCAACGGGTGCCATTTCACTGCAGGTCAAAGAGGGAGGGCTCAGGCTCGATGGCGGCGATGCGGCACTCGCCGAAGCTCGTCTGGGTCATGGCGGTGCGAACAGTCAGGCCGACATGCGTGGCGATATTCTCGTGGACATGTCCCGTGGAGTATCACTTGGAGAACTCGATTTGACCGGTGGAGCGGGAGCCAACAGTGGAGCGGCGATCGGCCACGGAGGCACCAATACTGTCGGCGATCGTGAAGGAGATATTTCGTTGTCCGCGCTATCTGCGGAACTGAACGGAGGAACTGGCACCGGGTCAGCGGTGCAAATCGGTCACGGCGGTGGCAACAGTGACGGAAACCTCGCCGGGGACATTTCTGTGGCTACAGAGGCAGGGCTGAGTATGACTTCCGGAAACGCAACGCTCGGTTGGGTCCAGATCGGCAACGGCGGTGCGGGTGCCAACGGAGATTTCAGCGGTAATATCACAGTGGAATCCGGTGATGAAATCGGAATGTTTTCCTCCGGTGCTTCAGGAGCCTACACAAAGATCGGAAACGGTGATGATCTTTCTTCCGCGCTCTTGTCACTGTCGGGCAGTGGAGATCGGTCGGGAGATATCGAGGTCTCCGCATCGAGTAACATCGCGATGACGGATTCCATGATCGGTCATGTAAATGCTCTCAATCCCAACGCAACGGCGAGCGGAGGAAGCACGCAAATCGCGGTGGCGACGAGCGATCCTACCGATCCCGCCGCAGGAACGTTGAGCGCGGACCCCGACAGCGAGTTCCAGGGGGCCGACGAGCTTCGCTTCTACATGCCGAGAAGAGCCAATAATCAGATTTCGGCAGGGGCGCTCCTGAACGGTGTTCCGTTTGAAGGCGCGGAGACTGATCCGAGTGAAGTGCAGCGGATTGACGAGTTCACGATCAATATTCTCGGCGACCGTATTCTCTTCCCGAATGAGCACTCCAATGCTTTCGGGACAGGCCCTGCTCCGCAAAATGCAGGGAACTTCGCTTTCTACTACGACACGATTGTTCTCGAAGAGGTTCCGGAAGTTCCTTCAGATCGAGCGTCAGAAACTCCAGAGCTGGATGTTTTGGTAGACGGCTTGCTAAGTCTCCTTTTCCCAGATGACCGAACCACCGATGATTGGCGCAGAAAACGGAAGAAGGAATTCACGACTTACAAGTTCTGGAATACTTACTACGAAGGGTTCGACCATTACGATGTTCACGGAGCAAGTATCTTTTCAACTGGATTTGGAAATACACTCGAACTTGACGGGGCAGGTGACGAATAAATGAGCGCAACAGTTCACTTTGGTTTTCCAATGATATTGTCCAATCTCGAAAGTTGAGGTTTCCGTTAGTTAGTTTTGTCAGGTTGAAAAGTTGCAATTCACTGGTCGTCAGAGATAAATGAATTCCGTGGGTAATGTTTGCATGGAGGGGGTGGGCAAAGAAGTAAAGGCATTGAAATATTCCCGGGATCGTCGTGCAGATAACGCATTTGCGCCGATTCCGCTGGAATACCCTGACATAGTGTCACAGCGGGTGTAACCCTGACAAATACGCGTGATACACGCGAGTGCCTTTCCGCTTTACAGCGGATCTGGATTCCCCTTAGTAGAGCGCTTCTGCCTAATTTGAGGCATGCAAAATCCCCCTGTCAGCGAGTAGAACCCGCTGACTGCTGATACAATGAAACAAAATTGTTTTTCCGAGACCGGATTGCTTTCAGGAATCCGGAAACTTCGTATCCTTCTCCAGTCCGTCACTGCAGTACTCGTGCCAAGCTTCTTTGTTTGGACGCCTGTCTACTCAAATCCGCGAGGAGGAGTGGTAGTTCATGGAGATGTGCAGTTTTCGGGAACGGGTGGGAATCTGCAGATTCGTCAGAACAGCCGGAACGCGATCATCAACTGGGAGGATTTTTCGATCGATGCGGGAGAGCTGACACAGTTTCGTCAACCGAACTCGAGTGCCGCCGTATTGAACCGGGT
>JAKSBG010000057.1 GCA_022361255.1 Verrucomicrobiales bacterium | reverse complement strand
CGCCGGCCTCGTGTTTCGCCACGACGAGCTGAAGCTCGTCATCGTGTTCTACGGCGGCGAACAAGGGGTGGAGGAGTCCGCCCGGCACGCCGAACACGACCCTCGCGCCTTCCGTACGCAGGTAGCGGAGGAAGACATCGAGAGCGGCGTCGAGCACCTGGTCTCGTTTCTCTGTTTCGGATGACATAAAAACATTTTGACATTTTATGAAAAACTGTCAACCGTCACTTCTGACACTTTCACAGAAAATGTCAGAGTGTTATGATGGCGTTCGAATCCGCCCGAAAGGACGACTCTCGGCGAGCTCTTCACGAGACCGAAGGGACGCCGCTCCAGGATCGGTTCGCCGCAACCATCACCTCCACATCTTGCCAATGAGTTTTCGTTTCCCCTTCTTACCCGCCGCTCTTCGGAGAACTCTCGTTCTGCTGGGGACTCTTCCGGTCTTGTTCCTCGTTTCCTGCAACGAGCAAGAAGAGCCGACCCCGGAAAAGCGACCGCGTCCGGTCAAGGTCGTGACGATTCACGAAGGCGGACTCCCGAAAACAGTCGAGTTCCCGGGCCGGATCGAGCCGGTGCAGAAAGCATGGAAAGCCTTCGAGGTCACCGGCCGCATCATCGAGCTGCCGGTGAAGGAAGGGCAGGAAGTCCGCAAGGGCGAGGTGCTCGCCCGACTCGATCCGCGCGATTTCCGATCGGCCCGCGATTCGGCCCGGGCCAACTACGAAGCGGCCCAGAGCATGGCGAAACGGGTGCGGCAACTGATCAAGGGCAAGGCGGTTTCCCAACAGGATGTGGAACTCGCCGAACGCGATCTCCTCACCACGAAGGCGGCCTACGAACGGGCCGAGAAAGCGCTCGAGGACACGGAAATGGTCGCCGACTTCGACGGGGTCGTCGCGGAAATCCGGGTGGAGGATTTCGCGAATGTCACAGCCAAGCAGGAGATCCTCCTGATCCAGGACACCTCCACCCTCGAGATCGTGGTCCAGATTCCGGAACGCATCATGACCGTTCCCCTGGCGGGAGAAACGGATGCGGAAAAGGTCGCCAGCACCGATCCGGTCGTGGTCGTCAGTTCGTTGCCGGGGAAAACGTTCCCGGCAGAGTTCAGTGAGTTTTCCGAGATGGCCGATCCGGTGACGCGGACCTACGAGGGAACGCTGGCCTTTACCCCCGGGGAGGACTCGCAAATCCAACCGGGAATGACGGCAAAGGTCCGGGCCACGATTCCGGCGAACGAGTTTTCCCGATCGGACGGGTTTCCCGTTCCGGCCGGAGCCGTGTTTTCGGAAAATGAAGGTCGGTCGAAAGTGTGGCGCCTCGATCCGGAATCCTCCACGGTTTCCTCCGTGGATGTGGCGACCGGAGCACTGATCGACGGGAAAATCGTCGTGAAGGGAGAACTAGGGAACAACGATCTCATCGTGACATCGGGAGTGCACTTTCTGAGTGAGGGGCAGGAGGTGCGGATCTGGGGAGCTGAGTAGTTTCGCCAACTCTTTCACCTAACCGATTAGCAAACCCGATGAATATTGCCGATTTTTTCCTTCGTCGAAAAACGACCACCCTGGTGCTGACCGCGGTCCTGCTTCTGGGCGGACTCGCCAATTATCAGGAAATGAGTCGGCTCGAGGATCCGGAGTTCACGCTCAAGGATGTCCTCGTGGTCACGCCGTATCCGGGCGCCTCGCCGCAGGAAGTGGAGGAGGAGGTCACCGACGAGGTCGAGACGGCGATCCAGCAGCTGGGGCAGCTCGACGAGATTCTCTCCCGGTCCGAGCGCGGGCTCTCGACGATCACGGTGAGCATTCGGGAGGAATACGATCAGCACACCCTGCCGCAGGTCTGGGACGAACTGCGGCGCAAGGTGAACGACATCCAGCCGAGACTGCCACCGGG
Organism: Verrucomicrobiales bacterium; assembly: GCA_022361255.1. Taxonomy (GTDB): domain Bacteria; phylum Verrucomicrobiota; class Verrucomicrobiia; order Verrucomicrobiales; family DEV007; genus Arctic95D-9. The sequence continues at coordinate 7,928 of JAKSBG010000057.1, read as the reverse complement.
CGCGGGACCGTCGATCGTCTTCGACGACTACGGGGACGTCTTCGGCATCTACCTCGCGATCTACGGCGAAGAATACACTTACGCCGAGCTGAAGGAGGTGGCCGATTTTCTCAAGCGCGAGCTGCTCCTCGTCGAGGATGTCGCCAAGATCGACATCCACGGTCACCGCACCGAAGCGATCATCGTCGAACCGCGCTGGGAACAACTTGCCGGCATGGGGATTTCCCGTGGAGCCATTCTCGCCGAGCTGCAGGAGAAGAATCTCGTTCGCGACACGGGACGGGTCCGGATCGGAGACGAATACATCGCGCTCGACCCCACCGGGGAGATCACCTCGATCGAGGATTTCGAGGAACTGACTTTTTCTCAGGGAGGTCGGCAGTTTCACCTGCGCGACATCGCCAGGGTGCGGCGCAGCTATGTCGAGCCGCAGAGTGAAATTCTCCGTTTCGATTCCAGGAATGCCGTGGGCATGGGCATCTCCACGATCTCGGGCGGCAACGTGGTGACCATGGGCGAGGCGCTCGACCGGCGCCTTGCGGAACTGGAAAGCGACATCCCGCTGGGGATCGAGGTCGGGGTCATCTCCCACCAGTCCGATTCGGTGACGGAAGCGATCGACGGTTTCATCTCCAGCCTCCTCCAGGCGCTTGCCATCGTTGTTGTAGTTTTGTTAGTTTTTATGGGGCTGCGCAGCGGCTTGCTGATTGGCGCGGTCCTGGTGCTCACCATCATTGGTAGCTTTATCATTCTGAATCCGCTCGGCGTCGCGTTGGAGCGCATTTCGCTGGGGGCACTTATCATCGCGCTCGGCATGCTGGTCGACAACGCCATCGTGGTCGTGGACGGCATGCTGGTCGGAATGAAGCGGGGGCAAAGCGCTGCGGATGCCGCCCGCAGTGTCGTGAAGCAATCGGCCCTCCCCCTGCTGGGCGCGACCGCGATCGCTGTATTTGCCTTCGCTGCGATCGGCACGACCGACAACGCAGCGGGAGAATTTTGCCGCTCGCTCTTTCTCGTCATCTGCGCGTCGCTGTTCCTGAGCTGGGTCACCGCCGTGACCGTGACGCCCCTGCTCGGAGTGATGTTTCTCAAGGTGAAAGCGGTCGAGCCGGGCGGCCGCGCGCAGGAGCCGTTCAACAATCGTTTCTACCGGCTCTACAAAGGGCTGCTTCGCCGGTGCATCCGCTTTCGCTGGGTCACCGTACTGGTGGTGTTCGCGATGTTTGTCACCTCGATGTGGGGCTTCGGTTTCGTGAAGCAATCCTTCTTTCCCCCCTCGACCCGGGACCAGTTCCTGATCGATTTCTGGCTGCCCCAGGGCACCCACATCGAGGAAACCAGCGAGCAGGCCCGGCAAGTCGAAGACTGGCTCGCGGAACAACCTGAAATCGGACACGTCACGTCCCTGATTGGTCGAGGGGGGCTGCGTTTTCTGCTGACCTATCAGCCGGAACTGCCCAATCCGTCCTACGCGCAGTTCATCGTCGATGTGGAGGACTCGCGCCAGATTCCGGACCTGATCGCCCGCACCGATGCCTTTCTCGAAAGCGCCTTTCCCGATGCACTCGGCTACGGGGTGAAGTTCGAGCTCGGGCCGGGCGGCAAGGGGAAAATCCAGGCCCGCTTTTCCGGCCCCGATCCGGAGACCCTGCGCGATCTTGCGGCCGGGGCGGAGAAGATTTTCGCAGCCCATCCCAACACCAAGGCGATCCGCAACGACTGGCGCGAGCGGGTCAAGCTGCTGCGCCCGCAGCTCGCCGAGGACCGGGCCAACCTGCTCGGTATCGGGAAACCGGAACTGTCCGAAGCGATTCGCCAGGCTTTCGAAGGTGTCTCCGTCGGTGTCTATCGCGAGGGTGACCTCCTTCTTCCGGTGATCCTGCGTGCGCCGGAGGAGCGGCACGGCGACTTCGATCAGCTCGACAACGTCCAGATCTGGAGCCCGGTCGCGGGGAAACGAATCCCCCTCGGCCAGGTCGTATCGGGCGTTGAAACCGTTTTCGAGGACGAGATCCGGATGCGGCTCGATCGCAAACCTGTTATCACTGTCTACACCGACCCGATCGAGGGGCCGGCCAGCGAACTCTTCGCGGAGCTTCGACCACAGATCGAGGCAATCCCTCTGCCGGAAGGCTACGAGCTGATCTGGTATGGCGAATACAAAGACTCGAACGACGCCAACGCCGCGCTCGCCGAGGGATTGCCGCTTTTCACCCTGCTCATGGTGCTGACGACTGTCTTTCTTTTTAATTCCATTCGCCAGCCTCTCGTCATCTGGCTCTGCGTCCCGCTTGCGCTGATCGGAGTCTCGGTTGGGCTGTTGTCCACCGGAAACCCTTTTACGTTTATGGCGTTGTTAGGCTTTCTCAGTTTGTCAGGGATGCTGATCAAGAATGCCATCGTCATGATTGATGAATTGAACGTGCAGCTGGGGGAGGGGAAGAAGCCCTTCGATGCCGTGGTCGACTCCGCCGCCAGTCGTCTCATGCCCGTGGCGATGGCCGCCTCGACCACGGCGCTGGGAATGATTCCGCTTTTCTTCGATGCCTTCTTTGCCGCCATGGCCGTGACCATTGTATTCGGTCTCATGTTTGCCACCGTTCTCACGACCGTTTTTGTCCCGGTTCTATACTCCATTTTCTACCGCGTTCGCACCCACTGAAATCCGATGTTCTCGCGCTCATGAAGCCATTTTTCCTTTCTGCTTTCGCGGCAACACTCTGCAGTCTGGCCCTGCCGGGCTGCAATACCGTCGCAACACGACTGACTCCGACCGGGGGCGAACCGGATGCCCCTGCAACGTTCCGGCATGCCATCGCCGCCGAAACGCCGAAAAGGACGCCTGATGCCTGGTGGAAACCCTACCGGGATCCGGTTCTCGACGATCTCATGGTCCGAGTCGAGGCGAACAATCCGGATGTCGGATCCGCTCTCGCCCGGGTCGAGCAGGCCTACGCCGCGCTCGGCATCACCGGCTCCGAGCGCTTTCCCCGGATCGGCGCGAGCGGGTCCTACACGCAGTTCAAAGACAGTGCTAACAATCTCCGCTTTCCGTTGGATCAATTGAAATACGATCAATACCGGGTTGCCGTGAATGCCTCCTGGGAGCTCGATCTCTGGGGTCGGGTTAGCGGATCCTACGAACGCGACAAGTTACGGGCTGAGGCTGCCCGGGCTCAGTATGATGACGTGCTTCTCTCTCTTCGCGCTGCTCTCGCCCGCCAGTATTTCGCCCTTCGCTTTGCGCAGAGAGAAAAGGCAATCCTCGCGGAAGCAGTGGACGTGCGTAAGGAATCACTCAAACTGCAGGAAACGTTGGTCGCCGAAGGTGCCGGTGCCGCTTCCAACGCATCCCGGGCCCGGACCGAGCTGGATTCGACCCGGGTTCAGGCAGCCGGGCTGGACCGAACCACTGGAAAGTTGGAGCACGCCATCGCCGTGCTTGCCGGGGAAGCACCGGCTGATTTCACCCCGTCGCGGGGAAGGGCAGGCATCCGGATTCCCGATACTCCCGCCGGAGTTCCCTCGGCACTGCTCGAACGTCGACCTGACTTGCGCGTCGCCGGGAAAAACCTCGCTGCCGCCGCTCAGCAGATCGGCATTCGTAAGGTGGAATTCCTCCCGCGCATCACCCTCACCGGCAGCGGAGGCGTCGCCAGCCTGCGGGCGGACAACCTCTTCGCCAGCCCGGAGAGCGTCTTTCGTTCGATCGGCCCGCAGGTCGACGTAATGCTCTTTCAGGGCGGTGCCCGCAAGGCGGCTGTGGCGCAGGTGGAAGCCGCGTGGCGGGAATCGATAGCGACCTACCGCAGCGTGTTGCTGACCGCGGTGCAGGAAGTCGACGATTCCCTGCTCGATCTCCAGGTCCTGCAGCGCCAGATCGTTTCTCAGCAGAGTGCAGTGGCCTCAGCCAACCAGACCGCCCGTCTCTCCCGCGAGCGTTTTCACGGTGGCTTCGTCAGCTACTTCGAAGTCGTCGACGCGGAACGCTCCCGCCTCGAAGCCCGGCGGATCGAGAACCGTCTCCGCGGCGAACAGGCCGCCGTCAGCGTGCAACTGATCCAGGCGCTCGGCGGTGGTTTTGGGGAGTGAGGTGTGGGGGGGGGCTTGCGGGATCAGGTCATCAGGTAATCGAGACGATTTCCGCCTCCGTCGAATCCAACCACGCCCTTCATCGGTTTTCCTCACTCACGGTTCGCTCTGCCAGCTGCCGGGTTTGACGGATCGCGCCTCCTGCGGAACCGCACCCGGCGAGGATCCCGACCCGGTCACGAACACCTTCTCCTCGAACGGTCTCCCTTCGAACGGCCCTGCCTCCCCAGAGCGCAGACTGCCGCGAGTCCCATCAGCAGCAGGCAAAGCAGAGAGACAAAGACCCATTGGGGCGAGGCGAAGTGCTCCCAAATGACACTGAGGAGCAGGGGGGCGGCCGCTTTGGCAAGCATCGCCGGGGCCGCGATCGCCCCATTGAGTTCGGCGTAGCGTTCGCTACCAAAGAACTCGGCGATGGCGGTTCCCTTGAGGATGGTCAGGATGCCATTGCCAAGGCCGAACAGCACGCCGAAGCAGGCCAGCCAGCCAAAGGTGGGCGGCAGAAAAACGAGCACGAGCAACGACAGGGTCAGGACGATCATCGCCCAGCGGCCGGTTCGAACGGCCGAGAATTCCGCCCCGTGCGCGGCCAGGAGCAGACGGCCGAGCACCTGCATCGGCCCGATCAGGGCCATCGCGCTGAGCAAAGAGGCCGGCTCGGCACCGCTCGCCGTCATGGCTGGCACGATCAGGAAAATGAGTCCCGAGAACACCGCCGTGTGCAGCGTGAACCACAGCGCGAGCAACACGAAGCTGCGGTTCCTGAAATCATTCCGGAAGGCACCGAGGGACTCGGCAATCGCGAGAGTCGGAGGGGTGGGGGAGTTGCGGTGGTATGAGAGCTTGGGAATCCCCAGTCGATGCAGGGGCACACCGATGAAGGCGACCCCGGCACCGAGAACGAGGCATGCCTGCCGCCAGCCGAAGTGCTCGGTCAGCAGGTGAGAAACGGGAAGGAACACTGTGCTCGCGAATCCGCCGATCAGGGTCACCAGGACGATTCCTTTCCGGTAGCGGCTGCCAAAGGCCTGGATCACCGCGGCAAAGGCGGGTTCGTAGAGAAGCGCCGCCATCGCAGCACCCACCGCGACCCAGGCCAGGTAGAACTGCCATGCTTCCTGAACCCAGCCGAAGGACGCGAAGGCCACGCCACCGAGCAGGGAACCCAGCGTCATGATGTCGCGGGCTCCCCGGCGCTGGATCCACATGCCGACGGGCAGCGCGAACACACCCCAGCTGAGCAGTCCGAGCGACAGCCCCCCATGGACCACGGGGCGACTCCATCCGGTGTCGGCGTGGATCGGTGCCGAAAGGGCGGTGAAGGCATAGTAGAGGACTCCCCAGGAGAGCAGCTGCCCCCAGGCCAGCCGCCACGCCAGGGGCCATGGCGGCATTGCCTCGTCTTCCTGTAGGCCCGACGGCGATGACTCGACCTCAGCCACAGCAACTCGTCTTGCGACTCGAAACCGATGGCGAGGGGTCGACCTCTTGCGGCTCTCCACCGCAGGAAGGGGCGACCTCTTGCGGCGCTTCATTCAGCGAACAAACCCCGGTCTCCGGCAGAGCCAGCTCGACCCTGGCGGCCGCTTCCGGATCGCCGGCGATCTCCGCCACCACCGAGCGCACCTGTTCGTACCCGGTCGCGAGCAGGAAGGTCGGCGCGCGGCCGTAGCTTTTCATGCCGACGACGTAGTAACCCGGCTCGGGGTGCGCGAGTTCCTTCGCGCCGTGAGGAGGAACACTGCCGCAGCTGTGCTCGTTGGGATCGATCAAGGGCCCCAGCTTCTCGGCGCACTCCAGCGCGGGGTCAAGCCGCAGCCGGATCTCACGACTGAAGGCGAAATCGGGACGAAACCCGGTGGCCACCACGATGCGATCGACCGGCAACTCGAGCCCCTCCCCGCCGACCGACGCCTGCACCCTCAGCGCCGTGTCGCCGTCGCCTTCGGTCACGCCTTCGATCGCCATCGGATGGAGCAGCGTCACCGCACCACTGTCCACCGCCCTGCGAACTTTCTGACCCAGCTCCCCCCGCTCGGGCAGGGCGTCCGCGGCGCCACCGCCGAACACATTGCCGAGCTGGGCTTTTCTCATCGCCCAGGTGATCGTCGTGGCGGGATGCGTTTCCTTCACTCGCAGGAGATCGAGAACGGCGTTGAAGGACGAATGTCCGCTGCCGACCACGAGCACCCGGGCGCCGGCGAAATCCTCCTCCCGGGCGCCCGCCAGATCGGGAATGCCGTAGTCGATCCGGGAGGAAAACGCTTCTTCGCCGGGCACCCTGAGTCCGTCCGCGCCCATCGGATTTGGCCCCCTCCAGGTGCCACTGGCATCGATCACCGCCCGGGCCCGATAGGTCGCGGGCGCTCCCGCAGCGTCGAGCGTGCGAATCACGAAGGGGCGCTCGGCCCGGCCATGACTGCGAACCTTGTCCAGTCCCTCGCGAGTGACGGCGGTCACGCGATGTCCCAGTCGCAGCGCCTCGGCGATCGCGCAGACCTCCGCGAGCGGTTGCAGGTACTCGTCGACGATCTCGCTTCCGGTCGGGAGTTTCTCGCCGCAGGGTTCGTCCCAGCCCACCGTCTCCAGCAAGCGGCGCGAGGCAGGGTCGATGTTGTAGCGCCACGGCGAAAACATCCGGACGTGACCCCATTGGCGGACGGAATGCCCGACCGACGGGCCGGCTTCCAGGATCAAGGGCGGTTCCCCGCGCTCGAGAAGATGCGCGGCGGCGGCGAGCCCCACAGGGCCCGCTCCGATAATGGCGACAGGAAGGATTTCTGGATCGGTTTTCATACACCGGGGAAGACGCGAGAGCGGGAAAAAGGACGCAGCCTATTTTCGCCGCAGTCCCCACCGACCGGCGATGCGGGCGCCCGTTGTCAGGACGCGGCCCCGAGACGCCGCACCCGCTCGATCTCCGAGACGGCCCTCGGCGTGGTTCGCTCGCGCACATCGAGGATCCTGCCGCAGTCGTCTTTCTCGATATGGCAGCAGCGACGGACCGCTTCGCGGACCTCGTGGCGGGCCCGCTGCACGCGCGACTTCGCTCCCGAAAGGGAAATCCCTTCCTTCTCGGCTAGCTCGACCTGGGTGTGGCCCTCGTAGTCGGTGTAGCGCAAGGCATCGCGATACATCGGCGGGAGTCCCTCGATCACATCGCGAATGAATGCCGTGAGCGTTCCCAGCAGCGCCGCCTCCTCTTTCGCCATGCATTGGCAGTCCTCATCGTCGTCGGGTATCTCCTCCGGAAACGCCTCGGTCGGGCGGGCCTGCCGGAAATGATCCGCCACGGTCCGGCGGGCGATCTGAAACAGCCACGACTCCAGCTTTTCGTGATCCCTCAGCTCGGAATGCTTCGCCACCCCGCGAAGCAGAATCTCCTGGGTGAGGTCCTCCGCAAGGTGGGGGTTCCCGACGCGCGAGTGGACGAACCTCAGCAGGGACGTTCTCAGTTCGCGACTCGAAAGCCGTTCGAGAGGGATCTTGGAAACGGAATCAGGCATTTTCTGAGATAGACGGGAAACTTCGGGAAAAGACGCAGCATTTCAACGCCTTCGAAGGAGATTTTGAAGACGCCGAATCACCGCCATGCTGGAAGGTGATGATTCGTTGTTGGTGTTGCAGGTGTAGCCGCGCCAGATCGTATCTCAAAAGAGTGCGGTGGCCTCAGCCAACCAGGCCGCCCGTCTCTCCCGCGAGCGCTTCCACGGTGGCTTCGTCAGCTGCTTCAAAGTCGTCGATGCCGAGCGTTTCCGTCTCGACGCGCGGCGGATCGAGAACCGGCTGCGTGGTGAACAGGCCGCCGTCAGCGTGCAACTGATCCAGGCGCT
>JAKSBG010000058.1 GCA_022361255.1 Verrucomicrobiales bacterium | reverse complement strand
TGAGGACTTCAATGAGCTGATGAAAAGCGAAGCCAGTAAGGTTCCGTTCCGGCTGATATTTTCCGTGCCGAGTCCATAGGAAACACGATGGCTTTTCGGAGTAGAATCGTTTGGACACACGCTTCACATCATCAGTCACAGTCAGCAAAGTTGCGATCTTATCTGCAACAAGACCCGGAAGATTTGAATTTTTTAATTTAAGAAATCGATCGGCAGACATGCCTATCGACTCTCCATCGGACCTGGCGCCTTTTCCGATAATTGTGGTAGATCCCTCTCGAATCTGATTGAGGAACTCTGATGCAAGCGACCAATTGTCCTCATTCCCGACTATCTCAACCTTGTGGTCAGCCGATGCTGCCAAAAATGCGGCAGCATGATAAGATTCACCAAATTCTGGATCGCCTTCTCTTGTTTCTCCGTAGAAAATTTTCATAAAATCCAACTGAAGCTGATCCTTCAGAGCCGCCCCCAAGCAGGAGGATATTCTTCTAGATCATCAGCAGGCTCCCAACTGGGATGCATTTCGTTGCATTGAGGAAACGGGCAAGGGGCGTCTTGGCCGGACGAAGTGTTGGTTTGAGGTTTGCCAGGATCGAAAAAGACGCGTCCTGTTTCAACTTCCTCGACTCCAATGCCACCGCAGCAGTTGAACTGAACGAATCGGAGTGTTGAATTTGACTCAAGGAGGAATCTTCTGGCCTCCAGACTTTCACGATCTACTTCTATGCTCATGGGGGAGTTTACCGCAAATTGTAAAGAACTCACTGAAGATCGAATTCAGCAATTGGTTTCTTAGATTCTAGATCTCCGCTATCCCAACATCCGTTTTAACTGAGGTGATTTTGGCCTGAGGCAATGGAAGAGGCCATTGGATTCATACACGACGTGAATAAGGCCCCTGGAATCGAGGTCGTGAACCATGATTTCGAGCAGATTTTCAGGCATCGAAACTAAGGTGACGATCGCGTCTCGTGATTCCGCTCCGTTGTTCGTAATTGCGGAGACAAGGTCCCGGAAAAGTTGGTCGTAGTTAGGAAATTTTCGGCGAGCGAATCTTTCCAAGGCTGACCACCTTACCCTCGCAAGCACGACTTCATGTTTTCCCGTGCTCGGATTAAATCCGTGGTATGTCTTCAGGTAGGATTCCGAGCCGAGCATTTCAAGGCTTTCCAAAACCTCCTCTCTAGACAATCCCACAGAATCAAAAACGGAGAATTCCTTTTGAACATCGATGCCAATCTTTCCACACGACAAATACCGCTCTCCAAATACCGCGAATACCATGTTATCGGCTTTGGAGAGTTCAGGGACAAAGTCAATCACCTGTGCCGCTGCCATAGGTGGCACTTCGCCTAGTGGTGGTTTGTCAGTTGATCCGCAAAGCACATTGAGAATTTTTTGGAATTCGGAATCCCAGTTGCCCAGATCAGCTATCGTCTCCCACCTCAGGTGCTTGAGAGGTTGCGGGACATTACAGTGATCGAGCACTACCGGAATGATCCGACAATCATCCGAGATTTTCCTCACGACTGCTGAATCAAGCTCTTCAATCACCCAAGGTTTTTCCACGCTGTTTTCGGATAGAACAATGACGAACGCATCCGCCTCCGCGATTCCCTGAACAAAAATCTTTTGGACTAAGCTGTCACCGGCTTGGATCTCCCAGTCGTCATACCAGGCGTCGATGCCGCTTTCCCGCAATCTCTTTGCAAAGTCGGCGACGAAACGTTCTTTGTCTTCGGATGCATGGCTGACGAAGACCTTTGGGTGTTCAATTTTCTTCATTGTTAATTTTGTTTCTCTCAAGTCGATTTAGTCCATCAATCCATCTCCATCGCGATGTCTGATCCTTGCAGTGACTTCCCTTCATTCCTCCTTTGAATCATCATCTCCAGACAATCTCGAAGCTCACTCAGTCGCTGCGAAACTGCACCACCAAGTGAATTAATTGTTTCCAGAATCTCATCAGCAGGTGCGGTCTTCTCCAGGCCGGAAAGGTTAAGATATTCGGTAGTCTTTCCCCCGCCTTCGACGACTCCCAGCTCAGAACGCAAGATCGCTTCAAGACCCTTGGCAGACTGCATTGCACGCTCAATGAACGCCGCAGCAGATTCAGAATCTTTTTCTCGCCACCAGTGGAGAAGTCCCGGCCATTCATGCGCGGCGTCCAGAATCTTCTCATGCGATGCAGCCGATAGCCGGGTTTTTGCTTCTGCTGCCGCGTCCGAAACCGCTTCGGCGGTAACCAAGCTGCTCGCCTCTTTATCTGACTCTACTCTCGCAACCAGGTAGATTGTATTCGCAAGATTGCTTATCTTTTTCACTGCTCCCAACAGGAGAGAGTCCCTCGACTCGCTGCCTTCGAGAGATCGCAAGCTCCGTGCAGTAAACCAAGAAAGCTGTCGACGACCGTCAACTCCGAGAATCCCTCCTCCACGCTCTGGAAATTTTTCCGAACGATCCCACAAAGCGGCTATCAGAGTGGATTGCCCATCAATATTGAGTCCGTGCATCTCTTTCGATGACTCAAGTCTTTCAAGGAGACGACCAAGCCGTCTTCCCTCGGCCATCCCGTCTAAGATTTCTCCAGCCGAGTCAGGGTCTGATGCAACTTGGAGCAAGTTTTCGACCTCTGACTCCCGAAGGGCGTCAGGCCGAAGATCAAATTCGAAATATCGATCGAAGCAATCTTTCGAGCAAACCCGCAGGTGGTGTCGCCACTCAGCGGGATTACCTCCATTGTAGAAATTTTTGTCGAAGTTGGGGAATAGTAGACGAACAACTTTCTTTGCAGCGTCTGCAGCGTCCGTAGCCTCCCAGAATTTCTCGGCTGGGTTTTCGTCTTCAGATTTGAGGTTCCAAGCGTCCGTGATTCCAAGCAGTGTGGCTTTTCCTTCCGCCAAGAGGCTGGAATATATTTCTCCGTCGAACAGTCGGATTGCCTCAAGCGCCATGACATCTACAGGATTCGCTTCGTAGCTACTCTCTTCGAGATAGGACGATAGCGAAAGCTCCAAAACGTTGAGGTATCTCGTAATTGCCCTAGGGGTGCGAAGCTGATTCTTCAGGTATTCGTTGTAAAGGTGGGCAAATCGATCATCGTGCCGCTCCTTGTCCCAAATCGGCACTGCTTCTGAAAGGGAGTCCAACAGGAAATTGATCCTCTCGAAAAACAAAGCGTTCATGTCATCGGGCGAAGGTGCTGGAACATCGAAATGAAGCTGCACAATTTTCTCCAAGAACTCTGCACCTCTCTCGCCGCCGAACTCCTCGTCAAGAGCTTGCTCGACGCGACTTTTTTCGCAGAGGAGAAGAAAGATGAATCTAGGAAAATCCGAATTGGCCTTAACCAATCGAACAATCTGCCGAATTTCACTGGGGTTAAGTCGGTCAATATCGTCGATCACAATCAGGAAGTTTTTGTCCCAATCGTCGCTTTTGAACGAAGACCGAAGTTTCTCCCGAATCTCTTCCAGAGAGAGGCCCTGACTTTCTGCATCATCCTCCGCAGCTTGTTTGCCAATTTCTCCAAGCTCACCAGCGGATGTCAGTGATTTTCCGAGGAGATCCACCAGAGGACTTCCGGGGACTCCGAGCATCCCCATGACCGTCGAAGCAGCCTTCGCCGTGGATGCCCCATAGGCTACGTATCGCCCGTATTGTTTCCAGAGTGAAGCGCGTTTTTCGGCATTGTCTTTTTTCTTTCCGCCATCGTCGATTGCCCCTTTCGTTACCACTTCGAGTTTTCTCGAAACCTCCGAAAAAAAAGTGATCAACAGTTGGTCCTCCGATCCAAGTCGCCACGGATTAAATTCCAGAATAATCGGACAGTTCTCTTCAGTCTTGCGAAGGTTCTCCAAGACCATGTTCTTTATTGAAGATTTCCCACTACCCCAATCACCGTATAGAGCCATCACCATGGATTCATCGCCAGACATCTCTCGAATTCCCTTCGAGAGTCTTCTGGAAAAACCTGAGCGATACAGCCTATCTTGCTCGGCGGTTGTGATGGCCTGATCGGACGGTGAGTGCCTCGTTTCAATATTCTCGCTCATAGTAGCTCTCAATTTTGACAGTTAGAATCAATCACCGGATGCTGATCGCGTATTGGTCGCTGACGAAATCTAGGACTTTTCGAAGGTAGCCAATCGGATGCTCGCTGAACTCTTCGGACGAGGAGTGGATGGACTTACTTCCGGCGTCGTAAAGCTCTCGAAACTGTGCTCGACGTGGCCCGGTTTCTCCGAGTAGCTTGTCAGCACGCGTGAAAGGCGGGTAGGCTTTGTAGTAATCGTCTAGGGAGTCAGGAGCTGGGAAGCGTCCTGTTCGGACTCCGATGTCTGTGATTGCAAATTCGAGGATCATCCGTCCCAAAGCCATCACGGCAATTGTTTGCCCGAAGGCATAGCAGCGTCGCGCCTCACCAACCATCTCCTGCAGCCGATACGGGAGGTCACAAGTGGCAATCAAAGGCCTTGCCTGGAGATAGCCCTGCACGTAGTCGCCCGGCCCCCACCACTGCCAGAGAAGCTTCTCCTGGAGGTCTTCGCTTTCTTTTGAACCACAAAAATCCTCCTCAGAAAATTCATCGAGGTTTTTGTCCGCCAGCCGCATGAGGAGCAAACGAACTTGCTGGTCCGCAACCTGAGGAACGGTGTCCTGATCTTCCAGAAAT
>JAKSBG010000387.1 GCA_022361255.1 Verrucomicrobiales bacterium | reverse complement strand
TTCTTCACCGTCCTCCTTTTCGATCCCGAGAAGAAGCAAAAAGCCCGCCCCGATTCGACTTTTCTCCATCGTTTCGATGGTCACGGAGGCTTCACTGACACGCTGGAGCAGAACTCTCATGGTTTTATTAAAAATGTGGAATCAGTAATTACTAGACTTTGCCTCTCCTGCTCGCGGTGGTATATTCCGCCCCCTTTCAAGAGACACGCTATCATCGTTCTCCGGGATTCTCTCTCTGCCAACAACTTCATGGACCTTATTTTATCCGTTCTCCGCTTTCTTTGGATCATTTTCCTCGTACTGATGATCTTCAATGTCATGATCGTCGTGCACGAGTGGGGGCACTTCCTCGCAGGACGCTGGCGCGGCCTCTACATCGACCGCTTTCAGATCTGGTTCGGCAAACCGATTTGGAAAAAAACCTACAACGGCGTGCAGTACGGCCTCGGGTCGATCCCGGCGGGCGGCTTTGTCTCGCTCCCGCAAATGGCACCAATGGAGGGCATCGAAGGCAAGGTCGAAGGTGAAGAGGAGGAAAAGAAAAACCTCCCCCCCATCACTCCGCTCGACAAGATCATCGTCGCCTTTGCCGGGCCGCTGTTCAGCTTTCTACTCGCTGTTTTCTTCGCGTGCATTGTGTTTGTCGTGAAAAAGCCCGTCAGTGAGGCGGTCGGCACAACGGTGGTCGGCGCTGTCGGAGCAGGTTCCGCCGCTGAGAAAGCCGGAATCAAACCGGGTGATAAAATCACCTTCGTCGACGGCAAGATGGTCGACAAATTTACCGGCATGGATAAATCCATCATGTGGTCCATCATTTCGAGTGACAACCAGAACATCGAGGTGGATCTGGAGCGTCCCGGAATCGGAAAAATGACTGTGACGGTGGAGCGACCTGCCGAAGCGGAAGCCGAAAAAGTCGAAGGCGGCTGGCTGAAGCGCACCTGGGCCTATGTCAGTCGGCGCCCCCCTCTGCGCATGATCGAAATTTACCCGCAGATTTCACCCGTTGTCGGAAAGATGCTGGAGAACAGTCCGGCCGAGGAAGCGGGATTGCGATCCGGGGATATCATTCTCGCCATCGACGGAAACGAAGTTCTGCGACCGCAGGATGTCGCTGAATATCCTTTCGAAGCCGGCAAGACGGTCACGATGAAAGTGAAGAGAGGGGAAAAGACCTTCGATACCGAAATCACCCCGCGCGTTCCGGAAGTGGACGGGACGGATCCGAAGATCGGGATCGGCTGGGACGGCGACGGAATCCGCACGCTCGTTCGCGAAAACCCGATCACCCAGGTAGTTAATAGTTTCAACTCCATCGTTCGCACCTTGAAAGCGGTCTTTTCACCGAAATCCGACGTGAAAGCCGGTCACCTCAGTGGACCGGTCGGCATCATGGGGCTCTACTACGATCTTTTCCAGCACCCCGAGGGCTGGCGTCTTGTCCTCTGGTTCAGCGTCCTTCTCAATGTGAACCTGGCCATTCTCAACATGCTCCCCTTCCCTGTTCTCGACGGCGGACATATTGTGATGGCGCTCGTCGAATGGATCGGCAAACGCCCGATTCCTTTCAAGGTTCTCGAAGTGGTGCAGACAGCATTTGTTCTCTTCCTGCTGGGCTTTATGGCTTTCGTGACCCTGAAGGATGTCGGGGACCGGGTGCCGGATGGTGAAACCGGCGAACCGCAGGCTACGCCGAAATTTCTTCCCGTGGAAAAAGAAGCGTCCTGAGTGAAGAGTCCCGGGAGCCCGTCATGACCACCCCCTACACTCCCTCCCCTCTCCATTCCCCCCGCCGACCAACCCGCGAGGTGATGGTCGGTCCCGTTGGAATTGGCGGCGAAAACCCGATTCGGGTGCAGTCGATGCTGACAAGCGACACCCGCGATACTGACGCCTGCGTCGGCGAATCAATGGGCCTCGTTGAAGCGGGCTGTGAGATTGTCAGGGTTACGGCACAGACCAGGAAAATTGCCGAAAACCTTGAGCACATCCTTGCGGGGATTCGGGAAAAAGGCACCGACGTCCCTGTTGTCGCCGACATTCACTTCAAACCCGACGCTGCGATGGAGGCAGTGAAGTGGGTCGAGAAAGTCCGCGTTAATCCAGGGAACTACGCCGACAAGAAAAAGTTCGCCGTTCTCGAATACACCGACGAGGAGTATGCGGAGGAGCTGGCGCGCATCGACGAAGCCTTCTCCCCTCTCGTCGAAGAAGCGAAAAAGCGCGGCGTTGCCATGCGCATCGGAACCAATCACGGATCGCTCAGCGACCGGATCATGAACCGCTTCGGGGACACCCCGCTCGGTATGGTCGAAAGCGCCCTCGAGTTTGCCCGCATCGCGCGGAAGCACGATTTTCACGATTTCGTTTTCTCGATGAAAGCGAGCAATCCAAAAGTCATGATCGAGGCGTACCGCCTCCTTGTGGCCCGGCTCGCTGCAGAAGGCGATGACTGGAATTACCCCATCCACCTCGGCGTCACCGAAGCGGGTGACGGTGAAGACGGGCGCATCAAAAGCGCGATCGGGATCGGGTCTCTGCTTGCCGACGGAATCGGAGACACCATTCGCGTGAGCCTGACCGAGGACGCTGTCTATGAAATCCCTGTGGCGCGCGCTCTCGTCGATCTGACCGGGGAACTCCGTGCATCAGTCCCGTCATCAAAAGGAGCGCTCAGCTGGGAGGATGTCACCTGGAACCCGTTCGAATATGAGCGTCGCCCGTCCGGCAAAATGGAGATTCAGGGAATCCCGCTGGGTGACGACGAGACCATTCGCGTTTTTACTTCGCAGGCGAAATGGGACGCCGTCGCCCACAAACTCGACAAAATGGGTGACTTCCAGCCCGAGATCGTCGTGGAGCAATCCGGTGTCAGGGAGATTGATCCACGTGATCCTGATGCGATTGCCGAAATCAACGCGATACCGGAATCACAGCTCATTACTGTGCCTGATCATATCGACATGCCGGTCATTTCCGCCTTCCGGCTTCTTGCTTCGAAAGTGGGAGTGCGCCATCCCATTCTGCTCAAAGACACGCTTGCCCCCTCGGATGACCCGGATGCCGACTTTCTAAGAACTTTGCTTACCGCGAGCATGAATATCGGCTCGCTTCTCTGCGACGGCATTGGAGATGCTGTTCTCATTCAAGGCGAGCAGGCGCCGGGGCAGTCACTCCGCCTCGCCTATAACATTCTTCAGGCCGCAGGGGCCCGTATTTTCAAAACAGACTACGTCGCCTGCCCGAGCTGCGGAAGAACGCTGTTCAACCTTCAGACCACGACTCAAAAGATTCGCGAAGCAACCGGTCACCTCAAGGGGGTTCGTATTGCCGTGATGGGTTGCATCGTCAACGGTCCCGGTGAAATGGCCGACGCCGATTTCGGCTATGTAGGAGGTGCCCCCGGAAAGATCAACCTCTACGTCGGGAAGGAAGCCGTGAAGTTCAACATTCCGGAGGACGAGGCGGTTGACCGACTGATCGACCTGATCAAAGAGCACGATCGCTGGATCGATGCACCGGCAGAGGCGGCAGAGGTGTAAGCCTTCACGCCGGAATATCGGCGGGCGGTCCCGGGTGGATGCTTTCATCCATAGTTTGGGGGCATGACAAATCGTAGAAATGGTAGATGGAAAAAATGTAACACTCTGTTCATTTCGATGCGGGATGCAACGGGCTACCGGTAAAGATTACCGGAATCAGATATATGTCATTTCTGTAAGATAAATGGCTACATTTTACCTTTAGTCACAATACTGTTTCCTTGCGGTAACGGTATAGTAACAGTGCGCTTCTAGCACGTGTTCTGAAGGGGTTTTCTATATCAGTGAGAAATATTTCTCACACTAGATATAGATATGAAATTAGCATTTCCTTTTGCTGTTGTGTCCGGCATTCTGCTGTCCGGATTTTTCACGCTGCAGTCGGCCGGGGCAAATCCGCCCGTGTCCTTGCAGAAAGTCGGCGCTCTTGGCGGTTTGGCCGGAGCTGAAATTTCGGCATATGATCCTGCCTCGATGCGCATGTTTGTAACATCGGACTCAGGGCTCGAGATTGTAGACATGTCCGACCCGGAGAATCCCGCCGTAGTTGCCGCGATTGATCCGGCCACGAACGGCGCTACCGATTCCGCTGTCACAAGCGTTGCTGTTTCGGGAGGACTGGTTGCAGCGGGCGTTCCGGGTAGCAATGAACAGGCACCCGGCGAAGTCTATTTCTACGACGCCGCGACTGCAGCTTTTATTAACAAGGTTGTTGTCGGTGCCCTTCCTGACATGGTTACTTTCACACCTGATGGAAACACCGTTCTCGTTGCCAACGAGGGCGAACCGAATTTTCCTGAGAATTCCGGCATCGACATTGAAGTCACGGAGATCTGGCCCGGACAAACCGGGGATGACCTGACTGCGGACTGGTTCGAGATGGTAAACCGTGGCGACACGACGTGGACACAGGGAGTTGATCCGGATTTGTTCTACGATGACGATTCCGCAGATCCCGGAGTCGCGGATCCCATCACCGGACTTACATCCCTCGCCCCGGGCGAAACCGCGATTGTTGTTGTGAGTGACACGGCCGGCGACGTTGCGGATTTCGTTTCCAACTGGATGCCTGACATCACCCTCGATGATGTGGAGGTGGGAATCGTGGATGGATCCGGATTGAGCAACACGGCAGCAGATGCGGTTACCATCTGGCTCGGCGATCCCGGATCAGGCGGTACTCTGGAGGATTCAGCCCCCTACCCCGGCGTTTCAGGTGGTGCTTCTTTCGACATTGATCTCAATGAATTGAGCACTGTGGATAACGTTCATGGTGCGGTAGCCACTACTGCCACGGCGGGAAGCAGCGGAATGGAGCCTGCAATCGGTTCTCCCGGAATTCAATCGGACGACCCGGTTGGGTCCGCAAGCGTCATCGATGTATCAGGAGGCGCAGCCGCTGCGGTGGTATCGACCGTTTCTTTTTCCGGTTCTTTCACTCTGACGTACGTCATTGGGCGAATCACGTGCCGGTGTAGCGAGTTTGAAGAATTCAGAACTCGATTCAGTCCATACCTTGGTGGAAGCTTCTTCAAGTTTGGCAAGC
>JAKSBG010000209.1 GCA_022361255.1 Verrucomicrobiales bacterium | reverse complement strand
TTTGTTTTCTATGAGCACAAGGAGGCAAAAAGCGTGTTGGAGAAAAGACCTTTCCAAATTCCGTGGTCTGTCTGACTTTGAACGATCCGGATTTCTTCTCCTTCTGGAATGGTTCGAAAATTGACTCGGCGGCTCCGCCCGCCGCCTCACCCTTCGGGCTTCGCTACGCTCCGTCCAAAATACCTCCGACCCTCGGTGTTTTTATCGGCTTCGCTATGAGTTGGAAGCAGGCCGCGATGCCGCGAAATCTTTTTGGCGATGTGAGGTGATGCGGGAGGACCGCGAGAGGGAGCCTTGGCAGCTGGATCAGTGGAACGGGGCGATTCAGTGGTATCTCAATTGGCTGCGCGCCTGCGAAGAGGCACATGTCGATCATCGCAGTCTCCCCGAACGACTTCGGGCGGCAGTGGTCTCCGCCGGTTCGCGACTGGGGCACGCAAGGCGAACCAAGCAATGCTACGGCGCGTGGCTGGCCCGCTACGGTGCCTTTGCGAAGAACGACCGTGCCGCGATGGAAGTAGAAACAGCGACCCGTTTCCTGACTTCTGTCGTTGACGACGAGGACTGCGCCTACAGCACTCAAAAGCAGGCACTCAATGCTCTGGCACTCTTTTTTAAACAGGTTTGTGGCGTCGAGAACCCGAGATTTGGCGTCAAACTCAGGAAAACCGGCGCTAGAATCCCGGTCGTTCTTTCCAAAGAGGAAACGCAGCAGGTTATCACCAAACTGGAAGAGCCGACCAAAGTCCCGAAGAAAACAGACGGAAAATACGGGCTACCTGCACGACTGCAATACGGCGCGGGTCTGAGGCGTTCCGAGCTGGTCCGGTTGCGGATCAAAGACATCGACCTGGACCGGGGGACGCTGACAATCCGGCAGGCGAAAGGCGACAAGGATCGAGTGACACTCCTGCCCAAAAGCCTGCAGAAAGAGATTGCCGGACAGATTGAACAGGCTCGGTCAATCTGGCAGGAGGACAGAAAGGCAGGCTTAGCAGGAGCGCACATTAAGGGAGCACTCGGAAGGAAATTTTCCCAGGCAGCCGAAAGCTTCGAGTGGTTTTGACTCGGCGGCTCCGCCCGCCGCCTCACCCTTCGGGCTTCACTACGCTCCGTCCAAAACACTTCCGACCCTCGGTGTTTTTGGTTATTTCCCGCCCGCCAAACGTCCATCGACCCCGAATGCGGAGTCCGTCGCCGTCATCACATGCACGGACAGGTCTACAGTGAAGCGATCAAGCGTGCCGCGAGAGCGGTCGGCATTGATAAGCGGGTAACCAGTCACGCCCTGCGACACAGTTTCGCCACCCATTTGCTGGAGGGAGGGACGGACCTACGCACATTGACTCGTCGGCTCCGCCCGCCGCCTCGCCCTCCGGGCTTCGCTACGCTCCGTCCAAACCGCCTCCGGCCCTCGGCGGTTTTCAGGAACTCCTCGGGCACGAGGACATCACGACGACGGAGATCTATCTGCATGTGGCGGTCGGAACCAACGGACTGGGCGTGACAAGTCCGCTGGATGAGATAAACGTGGAGAGTCTCTCCGGATCAAGGGCCGTTGCGCCTTCGGTGGAGTACGCCTGACATCGGCTGGTGGATTCTGGATTCATGGTCCGTTTGCGGTGGGATGAATCCCGCTGTTTTTGAGAACCACGGAATACCCGGAACACACGGAAGCGGCTCTGCTGATTTTTTCCCGTGTTCCTGCCTTTCCGTGTATTCGGTGTGTTCCGTGGTCCTTCTCCCCCATTGCATCTCCACCCCCATTCTCCGGGCGAACCCTGTGAGAGATACAATCAGGATTAGGGCGGGTCATTCAAACCTGCTGCATGGATCGCCTACCCTTCGGTCAACCAAATCGGGCGGAATGAGCTCAGACGCGGATGTACCAACCGCGACGGTGCAGATAGAGACAGATCAGCCAGTAAAAGATCAATCCTCCAAGAGCGTACCAGGTCGGTGCGTAGGGAGAAGCGGCGATCCCCTCGCCCAGATAGACATCCATCCTGTCATTGACCCAACGGCGGAAGAGCATCGACATCAGGTAGGCAGCGAGCGGATTGAGTCCGACAATGACGAACGGCCAGGTCCACTTTTTCCACCCCTTCATATCGATGACGAAGTAGAAGGCGGCGAGAAGGGCGAGCAACCAGGCGCCACTGTAAAGCGTCCAGCCGGGAGTCCAGATCTTTTTGATGGCGGGGCAGATGGTGTAGCTGGCGACGACCGCGATCCCCATACAAACCGCTGCGGAGAATAGCAGCTTCCGCAGTTTCTCCCGCTCGCTTCGTCCGCTTCGCAAAAGCTGACCGGCCATCACGCCCATGAGCATCGTAACGGCGGACGGCAGGAAATTCAGCGTCACGTAACCGCCCGCATTTTCGACGAACTCCTTTTTCCGTGGAAAGAGGTTCAGCAACCAGCGGTCGAAATCCGCGCCGACGTTTGTCCCCTGCGCGAAGCGGGCAGACACGGATTCCGGAGTCGAGAGCGTCTCCATGCTGGCGCTTGCTTTCGGGGGGAGCTCCCCGGGAACCGGCCAGGTAATCTGCAACAACCAGAAACCGGCCAGCGCAACAATACCGGTAATCAGCTGGGTCTTGAACTTTCTCCCTAACAGAAAATAAATCAGGAAATAGCCCAGGCCGATCTGGGTAAGAACATTGGTGAAGACATTACTCGATTCGAGCGTGTTTCTCGTTTGCAGGAAGACGCCGAGCAGGATGAGCAACAGGGCGCGCCACGCGGCGTGGACGATCAGCTTTTTCTCCGAATGCCCTTTCGCCCGTCGCGAGGCAAAGGAATAGGGCATCGCGACTCCAACCATGAACATGAAACCGACCTGGATCAGATCCCAGTAGGCAATTCCGAAGAGGTAAAACTGCGCGTTCCATGGCGCGTGACTCGTGTGAAAGGCAATTGTATTCCACAGATGGGCGGAAAAGGATTCATTTCCCGGCTCCGGCCAGTGCCCGAGTTTTTTCGCGGTCTGCGCGAGACCGAGTCCATGAGAAATCAGCGTCACCATGATGACGCCGCGCAGGGCGTCCAGCGAAAGAAGACGCTCCGCTTTCCCGTCAGAAATTTCCTCACTCATACTACTGTCCCGGTTTGGTGGGATGATAGTTTCGCAGCCACGGATCCTGCTGCTCTTCGAGACGGGCCACCAGCTCTTTCACCATCCGGTCCCGGGTCCCGGCATGATCCGGATCAGAAGCCAAATTGCTCACCTCCCACGGATCATTCTGCAGATCGTATAGCTCGAGTTGCGGCCGGTGGAGGAAATCCTCGATCGTTCGCGGTCCGATTTTTGGTTCGCCCCGCTCGCGGATCCCCGCCCAGATTCGCCTTTGAACGGTATCGATCGGAAGCGGGTATTCGTCGTGGTAATTCACGTTCCAGATGAGTTTAAACCGCCGCTCGCGAAGAGTGCGCATCGGGTAGAACGCGAAAATGTCGTGCCCCACGCTGCTGGTCAAGACATCGTCCCAGCCCTCCGGATTCTTTTGATCCAGGACCGGAAGAATACTCCGGCCGTGAAACGGATACTTGTCGAACGACGTTCCGGTCCAGTCGAGTATGGTGGGAGTGATGTCGGTAAATGCGACCATCGCTTTGTTTACGAGACCGGGATTTTTCAAACCCGGGCGCCAGACCACGAAGGGGACGCGAAGCCCGGGATCATACTGGTTCCCCATCGCTCCGGGTTCGGATGTGCCGTGGTCGGAAATGAAAATGATGAGCGTCTCGTCACGGTGGCCCGCCTTTTCCAACTCATCGAGAACCATCCCGACGCCGTGGTCCATGTAGGAAATCTGCTGGTAGTAACCGGCCATTCCCTCGCGAACTTCCTCTGTATCGGGAAGGAAACCGGGCACGGGAATGTCGGCCGGATCATAGTCCACCGGGGTGTAGTTCTTGGTTGGTTTCACCCCCCAGGCGACCCCTTCAATACCGATCGGATGAGGATCGCTGTAGGCCATGACGAGCAGAAAGGGATCCGCACTGTCCTCCGTGAGAAATCTCCGGGCGTCTGCGGCCATTTTCGCCTTGTTCCGTCTGTGACCTTTGGTCTCGAAATCGAGCGGATATTTCTCCGCCGGTTTCGTATGATTTTTTCCGATGAGGCCGGTGCGGTAGCCGTTTTCTTTCAGCATTCCGAAAACACTGAACACGTCGTCTCTGATCTGCTGATTGTGCTCCCGGTGCGGGTGAGCATACATCCCGTTGCGGTGGGTAAGAAGCCCCGTGTAGATCACGGCGCGACTCGGACCGCAGCTGGCGACGGTTGCGAAAGCGTGTTCAAACCGGACCCCATCGGCGGCAAGGCGGTCGATGTTCGGTGTTTTGACAACCGGGTTCCCATAGCAGCCGGTGTCGAGCCAGGTCTGGTTATCGGAAATGATCAGAAGAACGTTTTTCTTCGGCGCAGCGAAGCTTGCATGCAGGCCCGCAACTGCGAACACGACCAACCAGAACAGTTGGATTTTTCTCATAAGCTTCTCGGTCAAATTCATCATAAAGGAGGAAGGGATCCCCGGGACAGAAGGCCACGCAAACATGAGCCAACCACGCATCCAACGTCAAGACACTTTATTCTGTAAATAGAACAATGCTTGGAGAACACCCCGGATATTGACCGGTCCAAAGCCTGAATCGCGCGAGATTCTGTTTCTTTATTCTATTTTTAGATTAACTTACCCTTCGATGCGACCGCAGCCCCGTGAGACAAAACAGCTGATCAGCAGGCACCGGATTCTGAATGAAATCTTCCGGGTCGGAACACGGTCGCGTCTCGAGCTCGCGAGGGAACTCAACATCAATCCCACCACAGCCGGTGAATATGCCGAAGACCTGATCGCGCGCGGACTGCTTCTCGAAG
Organism: Verrucomicrobiales bacterium; assembly: GCA_022361255.1. Lineage (GTDB taxonomy): Bacteria > Verrucomicrobiota > Verrucomicrobiia > Verrucomicrobiales > DEV007 > Arctic95D-9. The sequence continues at coordinate 7,782 of JAKSBG010000209.1, read as the reverse complement.
GAGAGCCCGCCACGGCAAAACGCGGGCGCTCCCCCATCCCCCTGCACCTCAATCCGGACTATGGATGCTTTCTCGGGCTGGATTTTGAAGCGCTCCGGGCTCGTGCCGTTCTCTGCGATTTTGCGGGCAATGAATTGCGGCGAAAAGAAGTCTCTTTCCCCCCGCGAGCGGGACGGGAGGAAATTCTCAGGAAAATCATCCGCCTTGCCCGCACCCTGGAAAAGAATTCCGCCCGGCCCTTGCTATCGATCGGAATCGCGGCTCCGGGCCTGGTCGATGCGAAAGCGGGAAGAATTGTAAAATACTCGATCCTCCCGGACTTCGATGAAGTGCCCCTGGCAAACCGGTTTGAAGAAGCTTTCGGAGATCTGCCCATATTCGTCGAGCACAATATCCGCTGCCTTACCCAGTCGGAGCTTCTCCGGGGAAGCGGTCAGAACTGCCGCCATTTTCTCTGCCTTGCGGCGCGTTCCGGAATCGCTGTCGGGATCGTCATCAATGGAAAACACTACGAGGGTGCCACCTCCATGACCGGTCAGGTCGGCCATACCTTTTCGCCGGAATCTCCCGACGGTTCCCGCCGCAGCGCCAACGAACTGGTATCCGCGACGGGAGTGATACAAGACGTCAGTCGTTCGCTTCATTCCCTGCGCCGCACAAAGGTCCGAACGAAGCTGTTGGAAAAAGGTGATGAACTCGCGCTCTCCGATATCGTGAAAGCGGCCGAAGCCGGAGACGAATTCGTCCGGCAACGCCTCGAGGACCTCGGCAGCCATTTCGGGATTATTGCCGCCAACCTTGCCAACATTTTTTCCCCGGAGAAAATCGTGCTCGCCGGCGACGTGCCTTCCTGCGCCCCGTTTGTCAGGGATCAAACAGAGCGGGCCTTCCGGGATCATGCCCTCCCGCACATTCTGCAAACTGCGTATCTGGAAAACTCATCACTTGGAGATTTCGCCGGGGCATTCGGTGCCACCTGGATGGGAATTCCCCGTTTGTTTCCGGAGGACGAGGAGACCGTTTTGCAATGGCTGGCGGAAAACCGGCGTCCGGTCGATCTGGCTGCCACGCCCGGCTGAACGGAATCTTCACTGCATCAGGAATTCAGGACTTTCCCGTCCGGACAAGATAGAGAATCCCTGCAAGCATTCCCAGGCAGCCTCCGAGGTAACTGGCGTTGTGGATGTATCCCACCGTCATGAAAGCCTCCCGGTTCAGGATGCCCAGCTCATTCATCCAATCGTGCCAGGTAAGTGCGTAGCCGGTCGTCTTTCGCCAGAGTCCGTAGAGATAACCGCAAAAACCCGCAGCCATCGCCACGGAAAAAACAATCGCAAACGATTTCGCGAGCCGGCGGGGGGAAGCGAGCTGCCCCTCCCTCGAAATCGAGACCCGGGCGAGAACCCAGGCTACGAGCGCACCCACCCACCAGGTCGCGAGAAACCCGATGATCCCGGCAAACCATCTCGGGGAATCAAACGAAGGCCGCGCGTAGGCGAACTGGTGAAATTTGTTTCGGGTGAAATACTCCTCCGAAATCGAATAGGTCACCTGATCGTGAACGATTCCGTAGAGCCCACCGACAACCGCTCCGATCGCGGCGACGAGCAACCCGCGCGCGAGATGGAAAAAAGAAAAGCGGGGATAGAGAAATCCCCGCCAGTCCATACAAAAGCTATTGGTTGGAGGCCTGGACTAAAATCCCATTCCCGGAGGCAATCCGAGTCCGGCTGTCAGCTTGCTCATTTCAGCTGCGCTTTCCTCCTTCGCCTGCGCGATCGCCTGCTTCACTCCGCTGAGAACGAGATCCTCGAGCATTTCCACATCGTCAGGGTCGACAACGGCCGGATCAATCTTGATGGAGGAAACCTCCCCTGCTCCGTTCGCAACGACGGTCACTTTTCCGCCTCCGACGCTGGCTTCGAAATTTTTCTCAGCAAGCTCTTCCTGCATCTGGCCCATTTTTTTCTGCATCTGCTGGGCCTGCTTCATCATTTTGGCAATATTCATAAGTCTACGGATTCGGTGGTGGTTTTACGACTTGATAACTCGCGCTTCGAATTTTTCAAGCGCTTCGCGAATGAGTGGGTCGTTGGAAAAATCTTCTTCCGCCTCGCCGGCTTCCCCGGATTCTGCTTCCGCGTCGGCCTCCGGCGCGCTCCCGGCGGCTTCTTCCACCTCCGGAACAACCTCCTCTGCGGGCGGTTCGGGAGTTTCCTCCTCCATTTCAAATTCGAGAGGTTGGAGATCGTCGCGAACTTCGATGCGGAGATTGACCGGCGAACCGGCGAACTGGCTGAGCTGCTCTGCGATGAGTCCTTCATCCCTCGAGAGAGAATCGCGAAAGAAGCTCTGCTCCGCCGCAAATCCAATCGTGAAATCGCTGCCTTCGTGAGAGAGAAACTGTGCCGCGCCAAGCCAGGTTTCGAGCGATGCTTTCGTTTGACACAAAGCGATCTTCGACTGATTCCACAACTCCACTCCGGAGAGAGGTCCGGAAGGAGCGGCGGCAGCCTCCACAACCGGATCAGCTACCGGCTCCGGTTCTGCGGCGGGAGCGGGAGAAACTTCTTCTGCAGGATCTGCAGGAGGCCCCACTTCGGCGGGAGCTGCCACTTCAGGAGCAGGATTCGGTGATGCTTCCGGGGCAGGTTCCGGTACTTCATCCGCCTGCGGAGCGGGTGTCATTGCAGGGGCGACTGCGACTTCCGTTTTCGTCTCGGGAATCACCTCCGGAATGGTTTCCGCTTTCGGTTCCGAAACGGGTGCCTGCGCTCGAGGCGCCGAAGCAGGCGGCGCGGGCAGTTGCTCTGCGGCATCGGCGGCGCCCGATACCAGCGAAATCACATCATCGATCGTGGATTCGCCGAGGCACTGGATCGCTTTGATGACTCCGATTTCGAAGTGAAGCTTTTTGTTCGGAGCCCACTTCATCCGTGCATCGGTTTCCGCAAAGAGGTCGATCAATCGCAGGAGCCGGTGGGTATCGACAAGCCCGGACTGCTCACGAACGGCATCCAGAACTTCGGGCGGAATTTCGCTGGAATGCGAATCGGGATCCACCTTCAGAACGAGAACGTTCCGGTAGTGCCCGATCAGGTCACCCAGGAGTTTCGAAAGATCTTTTCCTGCTTCCGCGTGCTGGTGTACCGCCTCCAGCGAGGACGCATTGTCACGGCGAAGAATCTGCCCGGCGAGCTCGGCAATGGACTCCGTTGAATTGAATCCGAAAATCTCCAGTACGTTGGTCTCATCAATTGAATCGCCACAAAACGCGACCAACTGATCCAGCATCGACTGCGCGTCGCGCATTCCGCCCTCGGCACCTTTCGCAATCGCGAAGGCAGCAGACTCCGTCAGTTTGATCCCCTCCTCTGTCGCGATGAAAAGCAGATGCTTCGCAATCACATCGGTCGGGATACGCCGGAGATCAAAGCGCTGGCAGCGGCTGATGATCGTGGGAAGAATTTTCTGCGGCTCTGTCGTCGCGAAAATAAACTTCACATGCGCGGGGGGTTCCTCCAGCGTTTTGAGCAGGGCATTGAACGCCGCTGTCGTGAGCATGTGAACCTCATCGATGTAGTAAATTTTAAACTGCCCCGAGCTGGGAGCGAATTTCACGGTCTCCCGCAATTCGCGCACCTGCTCCACCCCGTTGTTGGACGCACCATCGATTTCGAGGACATCGAGGCTGTTTCCCTCGGCAATTTCAACACAGACGGGATCATCGGGATCAAACTTTGCGCTCGGTCCGCCCGGGCAGTTCAGGGCCTTGGCCAGAATCCGCGCAGTCGATGTTTTTCCCGTTCCCCGCGGTCCCACAAAGAGATAGGCATGGGCGAGGCGGTCCTGCTCAATCGCATTGCGGAGCGTTTGAATGACGTGATCCTGCCCCAGCACATCTTCAAACGTGCGGGGGCGATACTTTCTTGCGAACACCTGATAGGACTCACTCACGGGATCCACTGTAGAGAAGATTTGCTAAAGGAAAACGAAGAATTTCAGAAGTTTGTCCCCGCCGCGCCAAATTCAGCTTTCCGGCGCGGAATCGGGAGTCTCCTTATTGTAAATAACAGGCATCCGCCCGTTCCATTCGCTCCAGACTTCCCTATTCGTCATCAGCTCCGCCATGAAATGAGCCACATTGATTCGACTGGTTTTGCCGGAATCGAATATGGCGCTCCGGATCGGCGATTCGTAAAGTTCGTATTCTGTAACCTCCTCGTCGTTCACGAGATTATCCGGACGAACGGCGGCCCAGCCAAGCACGGCGTGATCCGGACCGAAGGATCTGCGAAGGTAGTCAGCCGCATTCTCATTATCCGCATGAGGCGGCAACAGGAGCCGGAGAAGGCCTATGACGCATTTCTGCGCAAAAGAGATTTCCTCGTTGAGATCCCGATTGCGATTCCCTGTCGTGTTCATGAGAACGAACCTCACTTTCCCGTCATCACATTCCTCCTGCCTTTGCGCCGCCTCACACAATCGACGGGTCGCATCCGTAACCAACCGATACGGAGGGCCGAACATTCCCCGGAAGCTCAGATTGTGTCCGAGACAGGAAGCCAGGGCTGAACATCCGGAAACCAGCGAGTCCAGTTCGCCGTCTGACAGGCTTAGAAGCTCGCCTTCACGCGCATCGAAATTCGGATGCGTGCGAATGTCCTCGGGAACTCGTTCCAAAGACCGCACCACAGTCTTCACTCTCACCCCCCGCTCGAGGAGGTGTCTGACGAGGAGGCGACCGGTGGCGCCGGTTGCACCGACCACCACAGCAGTCGGGTTGTCATGAGTCGGATTATCCATGTAGAAATCGGGGAAAGAAAAAGCACCGGCACGCGGCAAAGAAAGCCAAACTTGGAGAGCGCAAATCGCGCAGGCTTCCGACTATCCGCTCTTTTCCCGATCTATCCCCCGAAAACTGCAGAAAATGATCCTGCACCTTCCGTCACCCCTCTTTGTGCTTCTTGAACCTCGCGAGAGTTTCCTCGCGCTCCTCCGAGTGATCCACGAGAGGCTTCACATAGTCTTCATTGAGAGCCTTTCCATCCTCCGGTGGCTTTCGGAATCGCTTCGGGTCAACCGAATCCAGTTCCGGCACCCATTTTTTGATGTATTCGCCTTCCGGATCCCATCGCTCCGTCTGCGTCCATGGATTCTGAATCCGGAAATAGGGCGCTGCGTCCGCCCCGGTCCCGGCGGACCACTGCCAGCCCCCGTTGTTGTTCGCTATTTCCCCGTCCAGCAAATGGCGCATGAAATGTCCCTCGCCGTGCCGCCAGTAGATGTGAAGATCTTTCGTCAAAAACATCGCGGTGATCATTCTGACCCGGTTATGCATGTAGCCCGTCTCTTTGAGCTGACGCATTCCCGCATCAACGATGGGGAATCCGGTGCGCCCTTCCTGCCAACGCTCGAACCGGTCCCCTTTTCCGGGATCGTCCCACTTCAGCCCGCGCCAGTCGGGATTGAAGTCGGTTTCCAGCACTTCCGGATAATGATGCAGCACTGCCATGAAGAATTCACGCCATGCCAACTGTTTCTGAAAGGTGTGAATGGACTTCCGCGTGCTTTCGGATCGGGATGCGCGCCGGGCTTCTTCCGCCCGATGGAAGACTTCACGGGGCGACAAAGTCCCGTAACGAAGGTCAGCCCCGAGGTGCGAAGTCGCGTCTGCAGCGGGATCGTTGCGCCTTTCTTCATACTCCCCGATAATATCTTCTACAGCGGTCTTCAGCCGTCGACGTGCCGCTTTCTCTCCCGGCTCGTAGAGCAGCTCATCGTCGAAAGTCAGCTTCCAGTCGCCCACGTTTGGAACACTTCCTTTCCTCACCGTCGTCGGAGTGTGAATCGTCCGGACCGTGTTGACCGGCTCCGGTTTTTCCTGATCAAACCATTTGTTCGAATACGGAGTGTACACCTTGTAGGCGTTCCCGCTGCCGGTGAGGACTTCGTCCGGTTCGTGCAAAACGACATCCTGAAAATCGTGAAACCCGATCCCTTTTTCCCGGCAGAACTGCTTGAGCTTTTTCTCCATCTCCCGACCGTGGGGGTCGGGGTCGCGATTGCAGTAAACCGCCTCCGCCTCGACTTCATCGACCAGCGACTTGATTTCCTCGATGGCGTTCCCCCTTCGGAAAATCAAACGTCCACCGGCATGCTCAATGTTTTTTGAAAGAGACTCCAGGCACCCGCAAAGAAAGGCCTGGCGCCCCGGACCGGTCCAGTGGTGATCGCCCTCCCATTCGCTGGAAACATAGACCGGCAGCACTTTCTCCGCATCGCTCGTAGCATGCCATAGCGCCTGATTGTCGGAGAGACGCAAATCTCTTCGAAACCAGTGAATCACAGTCATGTATCGGCTCATATGGAATTTACGCAGGACTACTCAAATCGGACGAGTTTATTTCCTCGAGAATCGAGTCGTAGAAATCCCGCAAGCCCTGCCCGTTCCGACCTGCCGCGCCGGCAATTGCCCGAAACAGAGCAGCTCTTTCCTCCATCCCCCGCCTCTCCCCGCCCGTCGCGACAATCGAAGCTTTCTCCCGGATCGCCCGCACGACGAGCGCCCGTTCCTCTGTCGAAAGAGCCGAACCCCGCTCTGACAAAAACCGGATCAATATCGCCACGCGGTGCCGGTCCATCGCCCTCGCCAGGGAAAGCTGATCGCCGTGCCCGGCGTGTTTCTCGATCAGAGGGCAGCCCTGATTCACCAGTCCCACCTCCTCGCGCAGAGCGATGCGGAGCCAGAGTTCGTAGTCCTCACACACCCGGAAATCTTCGTCAAATCCCCCATGTTCTCCCCAGAGATCACGGCGCATCATGACCGCTGAGGGCGAGATGGCGCATCGCTCAACAGCAGTCGGGAAAATCATTCCGTGAGGAGGCTGCCACACCTTCGGTTTTTTGACCGGGGCTCCGTCACGAAACCAGGCTTCCTCCACCTGCGAGATTCGGCACGCCGGATTCACCTCATGCCAGGCCAGCTGCTTCTCCAACTTCGTCGGCAGCCACACGTCGTCGGAATCGAGAAAGCAGATCCATTTCGCCGAAGTCGCCGCAACACCGGCGTTACGGGCTGCAGCTACTCCCCGGTTTTCCGGAAACACGATCCATTTTCCTTCCGGAAAAAACTCTTCCCAAAACTGTCGCGCGTCAGAAAGGCAATTTTCCGAGCCGTCATCGACGACAATACATTCTGAAACCGCACGCGTCTGGTCACGGACCGATTCCAGCGCCCGGACCAACTGATTCGCGCGGTTGAAGACCGGAATAACTGCGGCAACTTCGTCCATTACAAACACATCGCCGATTTTCGCTTGAAACGCGAAGTGATTCGCGGATCGCTATCTCTTTTTCCCTGACCTACCACACCCACAACTGATATGAGCCATTCCGATACACCGGGAGACAATGATTCAGAAGATCAGAATCCCGACCTCGAAATGCCCGAAGGCATCGCTCCCCCGCCTATGCCGAAGCCGGACCTTCACGACATTGTAAAAGAAGGCCCGACCTATGGCGAAAAGGATTCCGGGAAGAAAAAGGGCAAGCGCGGGAAGAAAGAGCAAAAGAAAAGCTCCCACCCTCTCGACAACGTGGCCACACCGGGAAAAGCGCCGAAAAACAAAAGCGGAAAAGGATGTTGCGGCTGTATTTTCGGATTCTTTGCCGTGGTGCTTCTCCTTTTCGTTGGTTTAACCGCTGCCGTCGGAGTCTACGGGCCGGGGCGCCACGCCAAAGACGGATACGACATGGTGAATCATACCGACAAAGAGACCA
>JAKSBG010000243.1 GCA_022361255.1 Verrucomicrobiales bacterium | reverse complement strand
TGACAGACGGATTCATTTGGATTTCGGCCCGTGGAAAAGCTGTTCTCGAGCGCAACCCGGAAGAGGACGGAACAATCGAATTCCTGCGTATGCGTCTCGCGAAACGCAACGCCGGGGGAGCATACGAAGCCGCCACTCAGGATCGCGCGGGGGCCTCCGTAACCCTGTCGGAGCTCCCCCGAAATGTGAAAAAGCGGCTCGACGGAAGCGTTTACGTAACAGGTATTCCCATGGTCGATCAGGGGGCAAAAGGCTATTGTGTCGTCGCCTCTGCTCAGCGGCTGTTTGAATACTACGGAATTCCCTGCGACATGCACCAACTCGCACAAATTGCGGGATCGGATCCCGAAATGGGAACCAGCTCTCTGGAAACGAATGAGCAACTGGGTAAGATCGACCACCTTTTTAAAACCCGCTTTGAATGCCTGGCGGTGAGACACAACACCGGTCTCGTGGAACTCAAAGACAACCGCTACGTGGGTGATCCGGTGCCGAATGAGGATTTTCACAAGATGGTGCGGAAATCGATCGATGACGGAATCCCCCTGCTCTGGTCGCTGGGACTGGGCCAGTATCAGGAGGAACCGCCGCTTTCGGAACAAACCAGCGGCGGCCACATGAGAATGATCATTGGCTACAACGACGAGAAAAATACAATCATCTTCTCCGACTCCTGGGGCGCCGGTCATGAATACAAGACGATGAATGCCGATGACGCCCTGAAGGCAACGCAGGGCCTCTTCTCGATGAAGCCGATTGTGAGGTAAGCACCTTCGGTGCGGTCACGGGTCACGGGATGTCGCAGTCGAGGCTTCGCCGCTGCCGATGATCAATTCAGGCACGTAGAGGTCGCGATTGCTCGCCTGAAATTCTGCTTTCAGAGTCACCTTGAAATCAGCGAGATCAACGAGGTGCCAGCGCAAATATTTCCATTCGCCCGTATTCCCGTCGTGCTCGATGCCGACGAGAATGTGATTCGCATTGTGAAGAACTTTATTCGTTTCTTTTCTCGGTGTGAAATAGAAGGTGCGCAGGCTCGAAGTCAGCGATCCTTCCGCCACCAGTTTGGGATCCAGATAGATCACTCGTCCGGACTCCTTATGCCGAATCAGTAGGTCCGGATACCCACTCCGCTGCAGATTGCCCTCAGCCGTTCGCGGATGGTCACAGGAAAACTCCGGCGCACGATTCAACTCCTTCAGGAGAGCCTCTTCGAAATGAGAACTCACTTCATTGATCCTGCTTTCCTGATGGGTCGCCGAGTCGGGTTCGTTAAATTTGTCCAAAACGGATTGCAATGCCGCATGCAGCCCCTCCAGGATTTCCTGATC
>JAKSBG010000267.1 GCA_022361255.1 Verrucomicrobiales bacterium | reverse complement strand
CGTTCTTCTTCGCGACTTCGGCGCCTTGCTGGAAGAGAAAGATCCGCTCCTCATCAGGATGCTTCGGGAAACTCTCAACCACGCCAAGTCGGCTGGAAAATTGATCGTCGTGGTCGGCATGTGGAAGCCACTTCCTCCGGAACTGGAGCGCGAGATGACCCGGATTGATTTCGATCTACCCGGGAAAGAGCAACTTGCTACTGTCCTCGACGCCATCACTGACTCGGCCAAAATTCCTGCCATCGGCCAACCTGAGCGAGAACTTGTTCTCGAAGCGGCCGGCGGGATGACCACGATCGAGGCGGAAAACGCTTTCGCCTTGGCCATCGTCGAAAAGGGCGATGTCGAAGCAGCCGTCGTGGCGAGGGAGAAAGCCAATGCACTGAAGAGTGGTGGCCTCATCGAAGTGATCAATGCCCCGGCCACTCTCGACGACATTGGAGGATTGCATGCGCTCAAGGACTGGTTGCAACAGCGACGCGAAGCCTTCACCCAAAGTGCTCGTGACTATGGCCTACCCATTCCAAAAGGAATGCTGGTCCTCGGAGTCCCCGGCACGGGCAAAAGCCTGACTGCCAAAGCCACCGCCAGCGTGTTCGGTATCCCGCTACTCAAGCTCGATACCGGAAAGTTGTTCGGCGGACTTGTCGGGCAGTCCGAGGCCAACTTGCGATCCGTCATTCAGACCGCCGAGGCGATCAGTCCCTGTGTTCTCTGGATCGATGAGATCGAGAAAGGCTTCGGCGGAATGGGGGGATCTAATGCCAGCACCGACGGCGGTACCAGCGCGAGAGTCTTCGGCACCATGCTGAATTGGTTGCAGGAAAAGACGAAACCCGTGTTCGTCGTCGCCACCGCAAACGACGTCAGTAAGCTCCCTCCTGAACTGCTCCGAAAGGGAAGGTGGGACGAGCTTTGGTTTGTCGATCTCCCCAACAACCAGGAGCGCACAGCCATCTGGGACATCGTGATCGAGAAATACGGTCGCGAGAAGACCGCCTTCGATTCGGTCGTCCTCGCCCGGGCCAGCGAGCTCCATACCGGAGCGGAAATCGAAGCGGCCTTCGTCGAGGCGCTCCATCGTTGCTTCACTCAGGATCGAGAACCCACCGAGCTCGACCTCGGAGAAGTTCTCTGTGAATCCGTCCCTCTCGCCACCACCATGAGCGAGTCCATCGAGCAACTGCGACACTGGGCCAAAACCCGCGCCCGCCACGCCACCCACGCGGACAAGTCCGCGAATGGTAAACGCAAGCTCGACCTATCCTGATCGGCAACGCCAACGCGATCAGATGAGACCGCTTTCCCAGATGATGGGGGAGTGGTCGGAAAGTCCACCGCTACGCAACGGGTGGATTTTCTCTTAGCTGTCACTTCAACATTGCGTTTATCTTTGGAAATGCGCTTTCCCCAAATTTGACAAGTGAATTGCGAAAGTCTTTGTCACTACTTTGATCAAAACTAAAGAGCGTCCTCAAGACTCGGAGTTTGTCGAGAGAAAACCCTTGGGACTTCAACTGTGACTTTACGGCCCCGACGATTGAGGAGCCGTCTTTTGGATCAATCAAACTTTCGGAGATTTCGTCGCTGTATGCCGCATTCGAGGCTGCTAGGAACTCAACTCTCGGAATCAGGTCCTCAAGCTCTATGATGCCTTCGTCGCCCGAAAGCCGCGAGTAGCTCGTAATTCTAGAATCATCTCCAACCAGTTTTAGGAGTTCTCTCTTAGCCTTTTCACCTGCGGGGTCGGAATCGAGCAATGAAACAAATTTCACTTCATGTCCGATAAGGAGTGACGCGAAAGGTACGATCTTCGCGCATCCCCCGATAGGCAGAATCACGATCTCTTCATCCAACTGGTATTCCTTCGGAACCAAGCGGTTGATTTCTTTGAGAAATATAAAGTCCGATGGTCCCTCGACAAGTAACTGCTTTTTCGAGAGGAAAAGGCTCTGACATACTTCATAACCGAGCGCGCCTTGTATAGCAAAAATCGAATCTTGATCCTTCGGCCAGATGTCTCGCGATACCTTGGTGCCGCTTTCAGGAGATTTGTAAACGGCTCTCACTCGATCAATTCTATCTGCATCGACCAAAAATGGGCTGTGGGTGGAATAGATGATCTGATTGTCTATTGCGATTTTGTCAAAAAAGCGAATCAGATCCATCTGAGCCCGGCCGTGAAGATGAAGTCCTGGCTCGTCGAGTAGAAGGATGCAATTCTCGTGGTTCTCTTCCGCCTCAACCAAGAATAGAAGGAAGAATGAGAGAAAGTACCGGAACCCGGCACTGCGTTCTTCAAGTTCCACTTCGGCCTCGTTTCCTTCGTCGGAAACCCAAATGCGAAAATAAAGGCCATTGAAAGAATATCGAATCTTGTAGTCGCCTTGCAGCCACCAATTATTGAAGGACTGTGTCATAAAGGTCCCTGCGGAATTGGCATTAATAGTTAGTTCATCGATTTTTTGCCGTGCTGCGGGATCCTCAATGTTCGAGTCGTTAGGATCGCTCTCCATTGCAGATTCGGACAAAGTTTTTAGTTCCGAAATGTCTGCGTTTACGTGAGTGAAAAGAGCCTTCTGGATTCTAGCCTCGTTTTGCCGATGCCCAGATTTCAGTAAGCGAACGAATTCTGGAAGATAGATTGCACTATTTAACATCCCATAGTTGTCAAAATATATGAAACCAGGCATTTGATCGATGCAGTAATCCTTGGCCTCATCTAACTTTTCTTTGGCCTCAAACCGGGAAAGAAATTCATCAATTACGTCAAGTATCCCGGATAACTCGTCGCGCTCCCATTTTTCATCGAAAGTATTGAGGATCCACTGTTTTCTTTTCTGGAGCCTTTCCGAGTCAACGCCCACTTCGCCGCTCTCTTTCAAGCTCGGTATGCTCGCGGACACCTTTTCATTCCATGCCTTCTTAGCCTGCGCCTTTTTTGCTGCATCCAATCCGTCGCCGCCGTTGAACGCCATACGCTCTAACGTGGTGACAGTCTTTCCGAGTAGTGATGACCACTCTTCCTGCTTCACTGTCGGAAGTTCGAGTTGAGGTTGCAAAATTGCTGTTAGGTTTCCAGAATAGAAACGGGTGAATTGAACTGATTTGACCTCCTGAAAAAGAGGATGAATCTTCTGGATTGATCCAATCTCGGAATCCGAAAGGCGGAATTTCGCTGAAACTACAGGCCAATCTTGTTTCTTAAATTCAGCTGTGTATCGACTCCGTGGAAACTCCTTCAAGCCGCTGAATTCACTGCCATCCGTCGGCTTCAATTTTGATAGAGCTCGGAGGACGCTCGTCTTTCCTGACTCGTTTTTACCCACCAGAGCGCAGACTTCGTCAACATCGATCCAATCCGAGTCTTCGATGGTCTTGAAATTTTGAATTCGGAAGTTCGTAAGTTTCATTGCTTGAGCATAAGTCCCGAAATTGCGCAGGTCACTCTGATTTTAGAGCGTTTGACTGATGACTGGAGTTCATTTACTTGCAAAAACGTGTCTATCGAATTTGAACGTAAGCGAAGAGCCGTAAGAATTGCGAGACAAGTGGAGACTCAACTTCTCTTTGTGTGAGCTGTATTCTACCTGCTTGCGGAGCAGAAGAAGCTTCCGTCTCGACGGGGGCTGCTGATTTCACATCGGAGCGGATTTCCCCTTAGCTGTCAGTTCCCACCAGCGGCTCTCAGTTCTCTGGCAACTCCGCAGCAACCCGCAAGATTTCATCCATTTCGTCCGGGTTTTCGGTACACTGTTCCGCGAGATGCTCTGAATATTCGGTCCAGGCTGGATCGCGCCTCATGTTCTCGCCTACTTTCGGTTTCCTGAGTGCCTTGAGAAGTTCCACGGTGAAGGGAGCGTGGCCTGGGAGCCTCTATGTAGGACGAATGTTTCTTTACCCGTTTCTTCGCCCCACTGTTGAAAGTGCGAGTCGATGGATTGACGGAATCGTGAAAATTTTGAGATTAGTTCTCCGACACCGGATTTGGTCGTTGTTGGTGCGAAAAGAAGCACCTTGTCGGCAGATTGCACCTGCAGAGAGTTTACGAGTTCGACGTCGGCAGGCTTGAGAACGACAACCGAGCTATTTTTGCCGCCAACTTTGTAGACCTTCGGGTCATAGAAGAAGAGACAGCACTCTGGTCCAAGTGGGAACACAAGTTGAAAACCTGAGCGGCTGAATCCGGCGAAGGAGCGTTCGGAGCCTCTTTTGTCGAGCAACTGATTCATCACCACCACGGGGTTGTCGGAGGTCACGAAGCTGCTTCCTGTTTCCTCGGCAGGTTTAAGAAATTTGTAGTTCAGTGTCACCATCTCGAAGAAGGGGTGAAACAAGCAATGACGCAGAAGCATACTGTTGGTACCTTTGAAATCCATCATCCCAGGCTTCCAGCCTCCTTGCGGTTCGCGGAGTTCGCCCCGGTCAATCGCATCCTTGATGATCACATCCGCCCACCACTTTGCAGACAATTTACCTATTTCCGCAGCTTTTCGGGTTCGGTTTAGAAAGATCACGGCAAGCATCATCATCCCGACGTGTTCATCGCCTGTCATCGAGAATTTCCTGCCGATATCCCTCAGCAATGGAGCGCTTTCTCTTTCTACGTGGCTTATCCACTTGTCAGCTTCGTCCTCCGGGTTCTCTTCTTCGTTGACGTAGTAGTAGTCCGACTGGCACTGTTTCCCGAGCGCGGTCGGGCCTACGAACTTGTAGGGTGTTATCGAAGCGGCTCCGATCATGTCTTCCGCGTCGGCGAATAGCCTCATGTAGTGGCGCGGTAGGAAATGCTGGCGTTTGTTGTCCGGCATAAATTTCGTCGTAGCGGAACGGTAGTCCTGCTTACTTGAGCAGTTTCGATGGTGTCACACCACAGCCGCCGGTCTCAGCCGCAGCTTTGGTAAGAATCTTGGCGAAGAGGCTCAAACCTTTCGGCCGAACTCCGTTACTCCAGAACTCATTTGTGAACGAATATGCTCCGCGTCCTTCCTTCTCAACAACCTTGATTGCCCCAGGAACTTCCTCGTAGTGTTGATCGAAAGTCCAGTTCTTATCGCTCTCAGGCGAGACCGTATCCGGGAGATGACGGATAAAGGCTTCAGCGAGTCCCGTTACCATGTGCGGGCAATAACGGAACTTGTAGAGATTCGTCGCGAGTTCGTGCTGTATCCTCTCTTTGTCGAAACGCCAGACTACTTTCGAGCCTACCAATCCGCCTTTCTCCCATGCGCCGTATGAAAACCAATCGGCCCATTCGGTCCAGTCCATCCGTGCCTGTTTACATCCCCACGGATTTAAGCGGTTTTCATCCTTTCCAAAACAGTATTCCACCGGGCGATAGGCCGTCTCCCGCTGAGCGGCACACCACGCGAAACTGAAAATTTCATCCCACGATTTCTCAGTCCCATCTTGATAGACAGTCTTGTTTCGGATTCCGCTTAGTGCCTGAGCAAGTGGCAATGCATCAAGGATTGCCCCGGAAGGAAAGCTTGCGAGGTGCCAGGTCTTTTTCGCCTTTTGACAGCTTTGATATTGGGAAGAGTTCCGGGCGTATTCAAGAGCTTTTGGAAACGCTGCCGCTGTCGAATCTGCAAACTCGATTGCGATTCCAAAGGCTGGTATCTCGAAATCGACTAAGATTTCCTCCTGATCGTCCGATTTGAGAGACTCGCCACACTTCGGGCAGAAGCTTGCGTCGGATTCGGCTGAAGATCCGCAGGACGTGCAGATCTTGTCTTGCGCTGAAATGGTTGCCAACACCTCGTTAGCAATTCTGTTGAGTTGCTCTTGAGCGATTCCGATCATTTGGCAGAACTCACTGACCAGTCTTGATTCTTCCGCGTCGAGATCACTGTCAGCGTAGGCAACACGCAGCATCAATTCGAGATTTTTCACCTGATCGGCAAAGCTGCCGACGGGAGTGAGTCGATGTTCCTCGTCTCCGACTACTTTCAAAGCCTTGTTGAAATCCGATTTTCGGAACTTCATCTCCGTCCGGATCGCTTCCATTTGTCCCAATTCGCTGGATGATAGCTTTTTGTCGGCGTGGGCGATCAGGGCGATATTAGCAAGAAAGGGAATAGGGTCGGAGATCATCGTCAAATATGTGATGCCATTGTCGCGAAAGTGTCGAGTCTCTATTCGGTATTATGTCAATTTCAGAGTAATTCGTGGGAGAAAGATTAACCATTCTCAGGAATGGGCCGGTATAGGCAGCACGAGAACTATGATTGGTCATTGAAGTCGCTCCTATCAAACCGATGGCAAAATGTGAGGAGACACACACAAGTGACATCTCGGAGTCTTCTATCTATTTTCGACATTAACTCTCCCCACTCCAAGAGACAGCAGGTCTCCCTCCAGTGCCCTGAGTTCTCGAATCACGTCGAGAAAAAGGGAGCTGTCTTCCCCGGCTCCGTCGGCCATCGAACGTAGCTCTGTTCGGATTTTCTTGAGCCGGGCTTGCGCATCGGAAAAGGCTGAATCTCCGGAAGCCGACTCGAGACGGTGGACGAGAAGGTTGACCCCATCGACCATCGTTTTGATCTCCTTGATACGGGTATCCAGTGTCACTGAATCCAGTCGCCCGGAGCCGACTCGATAGAGGTGCGCGAAAAGTTGCTGAAGAGGTTCGATCACGGTGCGCTGCAACAGGGCCGAAAGGATGACCCAGATGATGAGACCAATGACGAGCGACGGAACGAGGTGGTGGCCAAAGAAATCGGACCACGAATGACTTGTTCCGGTGAAGTATTCGATGACGCCCCAGGAGACGGTCCCTACGAGGACGGCAATGAAGCTGGCGCCGACTACAACGAGGTTGAGGGAATAGCGATTTCGGCGGGGCTCGGAGGATTGTGGAATTGAAGTCATAGGGATGAGTGGCAAGGCTTGTCGGAAAGTGAAACGCCGCCGCCTCCAATTCCCCCCGAAATAATGCTATTCAATTACTTGGGCATGGGCAGCACCGGAAGGGCAGCCATCTTCTTCCGTATGGGTCACGGCTTCTCCCGATAGGCAAGAAGCCGGAGCGCGTTGACCACAACAAGCAGGGTCGAACCTTCGTGGAACAGAACGGCGATGCCCATCCGCATCCCGAAAATCGTCGATGGCACGAGCAGTGCCACCACGCCGAGACTGAACCAGAGATTCTGCTTGATGATCCGGCTGGTTTTTCGACTGAGACCGACTGCGAAGGGAAGATGATCCAGATCGTCTGCCATCAAGGCGACATCGGCGGTCTCAAGTGCGACGTCTGACCCGGCTGCGCCCATCGCGATGCCGACGGTGGCGTTGGCCATGGCGGGAGCATCGTTTACTCCGTCGCCGACCATGGCAACTTCCTCCTCTTCCCGCAGCTTTTTGATCGAAGCGACTTTGTCGTCGGGCATGAGGTCTCCCCAGGCTTCATCGATGCCGACTTCTTCAGCGACGGCGTTGGCGACTTTCTGATTGTCTCCGGAGATCATGATCATGCGTTTCACGCCGAGTTCACGCAGGCGGGTGATCATATTCTTTGCGGCCTCCCGCGGGGTGTCCATGAGACCGAGCACTCCGAGGTAGCGGTCGCCGCGACGGACGATCATGGTGGTGCGTCCTTCTGTTTCGAGGGATTCGACTTTTTCCAGGATCTCTTCCGGAAGAGGCGGGCCATCCACTTCGGAAAACAAATCGTCTTTGCCGATGTGAACGATGTCGCCCGAGAGCGTGGCCCGGATTCCACGACCGGTAATGCTGCGAAGGTCCTCGGCGTCTCTGGTCAGATCCTCTGACAGCCGCTCTTTGCCATCGCGGACGACAGCGGCCGCGAGCGGATGATCACTGAGCGCTTCCACTGCGATGGCGGTTTGGAGGAGTTCGTCTTCGGTCGCGTCACCATGGGGAGCAACGTCGGTGAGCTTTGGTTCGCCCTCGGTCAGGGTGCCCGTTTTGTCGAAGGCGATCGCACCGAGTTGGCCCAGATTTTCAAGCGGACCACCCCCTTTGATAAGAACGCCTCCTCTGGCTGCCCGGGCCACGCCGCTGAGCACAGCACTAGGGGTGGAGATGGCGAGTGCGCAGGGGCTCGCTGCCACCAGGACGGCCATTGCCCGGTAGAACGACTCGGCGAAACTCTCGTCGATTACGAAAGGCGCGAACAACAACAGCACGACCAATGCGAGCACGGAGGGTACAAAAATCTTCTCGAACTTGTCGGTGAACTGCTGAGTGGGCGAACGCTGGGTTTCCGCCGCACTCACCATTTCGACGACACGGGCGAGCGTGGTCTCGCCCGAAAGTTTGGTCACGCGCATTTCGAGCGCACCGCTCTGGTTGATCGATCCGGCGAAGAGCCGGTGTTCCGGGGAAATATTCTCGTCGCTTTCTGCTGAGTCCGGGTTCTCGACGGGACGTTTGTCGACGGGGATACTCTCGCCCGTGATCGGAGCCTGGTTCACGCTGCTTTCTCCTTTGGTGACAAATCCGTCTGCGGGAATGCGCTCATCAGGTTTCACGATCACGGTATCGCCTCGCTTCAGCTCATCGACTGGGATCTCTGAGGAAACTCCATCGCGACGGACCAACGCGAAGTCGGGAGCGAGTTCGGCGAGTGCTTCGATGGCCCGGCGGGCGCGGCCCATCGCGTAGTGTTCGAGCGCATGACCGAGACTGAATAGAAACAGCAACAAAGCGCCCTCCGCCCACTCGCCAAGGGTCGCTGCTCCAGCCGCTGCGACGAGCATGAGAAAGTCGATCTCGAAGGTCCGGTTGCGAAGTTTCTCTATCGCCTCTCTCGCTGCGAAATAGCCTCCGAAAAAGTAAGCTGCTATGTAGAAGGCGAGTGAAACCGAATCGGGAGCAGCTGTGAATTTGCCGATCAAGTATCCGGCGAGAAGCAATCCTCCACAGATGAGGGAAAAGGCGATCTCGGTCTTTTCTCCGAAGATTCCGCCATGTTTGTGGCCTTGCTCCTGCGCATGATCGTGATCCCCATGTTCGTCGGAATCCTCGTGTTGGTGATCATCGTGATGTGAATTGCTCATGAGTGTGCTGAGTTGTTGCGCCATTTGTGCTCCAGGAGGGAACGAAGTTGTTCCCGTGCCCGCGCCAACCGGCGCTCTACAGCTTTCTCCGAACAGCGTTGAATCTTGGAAATCTCGCGGTAGCGCTGGCCATGCAACTCGTAGAGGACGAAAGCGGTCCGAATATCCTGGGGGAGGTGCTGGATGGCATGCTCGAGATCCCGGGCGAGATCCTTGGTATCCACAGCAGCAGCCGGATCCCCGATGGAAGACTCATTGTCTTCCATCAGCCCGTTCCCGTCACTCTCCAGTATTTCCGGATGCCGTTTCCGCCAACGGCCCCGCATTCTGCAGAGGTTATTGGCGATGGTGAATAGCCAGGTCGAAAAGGTTGCGGTGGGACGGTATCGTTTGCGAGCCTGATAGATCTTCACAAACGTTTCCTGAGCGATCTCCTGAGCATCCGTCAGGTTACCGGTCGATCTCAGGCAGAAGGAAACGAGCGGTTCCTTCCAACGCCGCATCAAGTCATTGAGAGCTAGATCGTCGTCCTCTCGGAGACGTTCCATGCAGCGTACATCTTCATCATTATCCATTGGGGGGAGGGCAACTTAGTCCTTGGCGATTTTCGTGGACTGATCGAGCCAACCCTTCATCCGGGTGAGATAGCGCTCGGAAGATTCCGGACTCATTTCGGCAGCGACACTGTAGACAAAGTCGATGAATTCTTTATCCGCCTCTTTCTCCAGTTCGGCAAGGCTCCGGGCCGCATCTACATGTTCGGGAGCCTGATCGAGATCCGGGTCCTCTATGATGTGGGCAAGTGTCTCCTTGGTGTCAGCGTAGTGAATGCAATGATCCTCGCACTCTGGAAAGTAGGCGGTATGCAGAGCTTCGATTTTCTTA
Organism: Verrucomicrobiales bacterium; assembly: GCA_022361255.1. GTDB lineage: Bacteria > Verrucomicrobiota > Verrucomicrobiia > Verrucomicrobiales > DEV007 > Arctic95D-9. The sequence continues at coordinate 7,346 of JAKSBG010000267.1, read as the reverse complement.
CGCTGCTCAGGAGTCACCTCGAACTCCTCACAAAACCACTCGAAGGTGGTGAGATGCTCGTGGTGTTCGTCGATGCGGTGCTTCTGCCAAAAGTAGATTGCCGAAAAGACGAAGAGTCCCAGGCAGATCGAAAGGATGAGAGTGTTGAAAAGCGAGCGCATGACTTCGGTCTTTCAGGACTTCGGAGATTCCTCTTGATAGGTCTCGCTCCGAAGCACTGCATGAATCGAACTGACGTAGCGCTGTTCCATTGATAGCGTCGCCTGCTCTTTGTATTTCGAGCTTTGGGCTACAGCCGCAGCCGCGCCTAATAGGATTGTCAAAGCAGGTATTCCGATGGCAGCGGGTTTCGTAAGGACCGGGACTCCGTCTGAGAACCAACGACGTATGCGGGCAATCGGTCTCTCATCGTGGAGCGCGATCTCCGCCCAGACTTTTCGCTCAAAATCGCGAAGATCGCCCGACTCGGGATCGGATCTTAGATGGTCAAGAGTGCTTTCAAGCTTCTCCGAAAATGGGTCTTCTTTCATCGGTCAGGTAGTTGTGGAGTGATTTGAACGAGGATTCTTCATCGAGTGAAATGCCGCCGGCTACATTTCCCCCCCACAAAAATTGAAGAGAATCCGGAGATATCGTTGGTGTTAAAAAATCTTGGGAAACTTTGGGGGGAGATTCCGTAACCGGCATTTCACTCGCCGACGCTTCTCTCGAAACATGATATCACGCCATACCTTCCTCCGCCATCCGGCTGCGGCTTTGCTTTCTTTTGCGATAGTGGCAGGTGGTAATTTGTTCGCCGATGGTGCTGAGCCGCTGGTAGTGAACCGCGATGGCGCAGTTGAGACAGCATTCGCCAATAATCGGGAACTCCGTATCGCCGAGTTGGAAGTGAAACGCGCCAAGGCAGTGCTTCGGTGGTCGGGCCGTCTCGACAATCCGGAATTTGAACTGAACTACAGCGATGACGGTGTGGGCCTCGACGAAAACGAAGGCGTTCTCGAGGTCGCATTCAGCCAGCGGTTCCCAATCACCTCGCGTCTGAAGGATGAGAAACGGTTGCGCGGATATCAGGTCGTGTTTGCGGAAGCGGAGATCGCGGAGCGCCGACGTGAACTCGCCGGTGAGGTCGATCTCGCCGCGGTGGAATTGATGGCGACCCGTGCCGTGGTTGCCCGCCAACGAAAATTGGGAGTATTGAATCAGGAGATCGTTACTTTCCTGGGAGAGCAAATGGCACAAGGGCAGGTCTCCAAGCTCGACCTCACGCAGGCGAGGCTGACTGGCCGATCCATCGACCAGACGATAAAAGCTTTGGCTGCAGAAGAAAAGGTGAGAGCACTCAAGTTGAAACAACTGATGGGCATTGAGCCTACCCGCCCGGTTCAACTCACCGATCGCCTTGATCTTCCCGGGGCTCGCCCGGATACGCGGATCGCGGCGGAAACTATTTTCGGAAAGCGTCCCGATTTTGTTCTCGCGCTCTCTCGTATCGATGAGGCTGAGGCGTCCATAGCTCTGGAGAAGTCCCGACGATGGGAGGATATTGCGGTTCGGGTCTTTGGCGAGCGGGAACGCGCTGTTGATGAACCGACCGGTTTGGAGCGAAATACGTTTCTGGGTGTGGGTACCTCCATTCCACTACCCCTCCGTCAGCGCAACCAGGAGGGAATCGAAAGATCCTTGATCAATCGCGATGCTGCGGAGAAGTCGGTCGAAGCGGCCCGTTTTCATATCCGTAGTGAATACGAGGAAGCGTTTCAGCAACGGCTTGCGAACTGGGCTCTCGCCAGTGAGGCCTCGGGCGAAGTGCTTTCTCTCGCGGAGGAGAACTTCTCTGAGTTTCAAAAGGCATATCGCGAAGGGCAGGCCAGCCTGATCCAAGTGCAGCGAGCCCAGGAGCAGCAGTTGGAATTGGAAACTGCCGCCGTTCAGGCAATCGCCGAATACTACCGGGCCGATGCCCAATTCCGATTCGTAACCGGCGACTATCCCGGCTTAATCCGCAAGGGTGCCACCGACTCGAAATGACCATTTTACCAACCAGGAAATCTATGACCAAGTATCGACAGTTGCTTCTTGTGGCCGCAATCTTTGCGAGCTTTGAATCCGCGACGGCGCAAGAGGGGGCGATCGATCCCGACCGCGCCGCCAATACGGTGATTCTTGATGAGACAGGAGTGAAGAATCTTCGCATCCAGACGGAGATGGTCGAGGAACGCGACTTCGAGACAACGGCTTTTGCCGTGGGGCGCATTGAGGAGAAGCCGGAAAACCGTGCTGTGGTTTCGTCCCGAATTTCCGGGCGCGTCGTCGAGTTGAGTGCCTACATCGGTGACGAGGTAAAAAAGGGTGACGTTATCGCGAAGGTTGAGAGTCGCCAGCCGGGCAGCCCGCCCCCGGTGATCGATCTCGTCGCGCCGATGAGTGGGGTCGTAGTGGAATCCCACGTCCGTCTCGGTGAACCTGTTGAACCGGCGGAAGCCATTCTCGACATTGCGGATCGTTCAACGATGTGGGCCGTGGCAAAAATTCCTGAAAGTGAGGCCGCGAAGGTAGAGCCGGGATCAAAAGCACGGATGCGCATTCCGGCGCTCGGCGATGAACTGACTGAGATCAAAATGGCTAAGTTTGGCGTAGCCGCTGATCGCAACGCCGGCACGGTTGACGGAGTTTTCATCGTGGAAAACGCCGAAGGTCGGCTCAAGCCGGGAATGCGGGCGGAATTTGGGATCATTACCGCATCCCGGGAGTTTGTGATGTCGGTTCCACGAAAGGCCGTCCAGGGAGATCCGACCAAGCGAGTTGTTTTCGTGGAAGATTTCGATCTTCCCAATGCCTATGTGAAAGTCCCTGTGGTACTTGGCGAGCAGAACGACCAATACTTTGAAGTCGTTGAGGGATTGTTCCCCGGTGACGAAGTCGTGACGCGGGGCTCCTATGGTCTCAGCTTCGCTGGAAGCGGAAGCGGCATGTCACTCAAGGAGGCCCTCGACGCTGCCCACGGACACGAGCACAACGAGGACGGTTCCGAAATGACGCCGGAACAAAAAGCGGCCGAGGAGGCTGAGCATGCTCACGATGGCGAGGCTGGCGGACCTGCGGGCACCCTCGACATCGTGATCCGTATTTGGGCCGGGATCGCAACGATCCTGGTATTGGTGTTGCTGCAAGGCCTGCTCCGCAAGCGCAATCAGAAAACTTCCGCCGCCTGATCTGCCATGCTGAACGCACTCATTCGTTTCTCTCTTGCCCAACGCGCCCTGGTCCTCGCGATCGCACTGGTGTTGTTGGTGCTCGGAGTCAAAAAGACACTCGAGTTGCCGGTCGAAGTTTTGCCGGATCTCACGAAACCCACGGTGACGATACTCGTCGAGGCACCCGGTTACGCCCCTGAAGAGGTCGAGACACTGATCACCGTCCCAATGGAGGCGGCTCTCATGGGGGTTACCGGCGTAAACCGATTACGAACGGTCAACGACATTTCGCTCTCGCTGATTTTCGTCGAGTTCGATTGGGGCACAGACATCTACCGTGCCCGGCAGTTCGTACAGGAGCGCCTCACCGGTGCTGGTGAGTATCTTCCGGAAGGCATCACGCCCTACATGACTCCGGTTAGTTCCCTCATGGGAGACATCATGCTTGTCGGCCTGCGGGATCGCACCGATAAAACCAGTGACCGCGACTTGCGGGTCATCGCCGATTGGGTCATTGCGCGACGGCTCCAATCCATTCCCGGCATCGCCGAGGTGTTATCGATGGGGGGAGGAGTAAAGCAGGTTCAGGTCCAGCCGGATCCCGACCAGATGCTCGCGCTCGGCATCACCTTCGAGGAAATCCAAGCGGCAGCCGAACGTTCCGTGAGGAACACCACTGGCGGCTTCCTCACCGAACGCGATCAGGAGATCATGGTGCGAAACCTCGCCATGACCACCGACCTCGACGAGATCGCCAAAACGGTCGTCAAGTATGTAGGGGACCGGACCATCCTCCTCAGCGACGTCGCCAGCGTAACCTGGGATGTCGAGCCGATGCGGGGCGATGCGGGAGTCGGAACCAGCCATGATGAAGTGACCGGGGACGAATTGAAGGGCGACAGCGGGGTCGTCCTCAGCATTCGGAAATCTCCCGGATTCGATACCATCGAACTCACCGAGAAGGTTGAGGCTGCTCTTAAAGATCTTCAGACAACTATGCCCGAGGGCGCAGAACTCATCATCACCTACCGGCAACGTGACTTCATCGACCTCTCCATCGGAAATCTCGAGGAAGCGCTGCGAGACGGGGCCATTATGGTGTCCATCGTTCTCTTCCTTTTCCTGTTCAATGTCCGGGTGACGCTGATCACGCTCACGGCCATCCCGCTCTCCCTCGGCATCACCATCCTTGTTTTTGATCTCATGGACATGAGCGTGAACTCGATGACGCTCGGCGGTCTTGCGGTCGCCATCGGCATGGTGGTCGACGACGCCATCGTCGATGTCGAGAACGTCTTTCGACGATTGCGGGAAAATGTCGCATTGGAAAAGCCGAAACCCAAGCTCGAGGTCATCGCACTCGCTTCGGCCGAGGTGCGTTCCTCCATTCTTTACGCGACCGTTCTGATCATTCTCGTCTTTCTCCCACTCATTGCGCTGAGTGGAGTCGAGGGCCGCCTCTTTACCCCGATTGCATTTGCCACCATGATCAGCATGGCGGCGTCGTTCGTGGTCTCGCTGACCGTGATCCCCGTCCTCAGTTCCTATCTCCTGAATCCGAAGCCGGGCAAGGAACATGGCGACGGTCGCCTCGTACGCCTACTGAAGAAGATTTTCTCTGCGACATGGCTTCGATTTGCACTCCATCAGCCCTTTCTCCTCCTCGCTCTCACCATCGGGCTGCTCGTTCTCGCAGGACTCACCTACACAAAGATGGGCGGGAACTTCCTCCCTGCTTTCCGGGAACCTACCGCGCTCGTTGCAACCACGCTTGCCCCCGGCACCTCGCTGAAGACTACGGTCGAGGTTTCCAAGATTGCCCAGGACCGGCTTCTCGGAATCAAGGGGATCGAAACGGTAGGCTACCGGGCCGGGCGTGCCGAGCGGGGCGACCATGTCGTGCCAGTGTCCACAGTCGAGATCGAAATCGAATTTGACGAATACGGCGAAGAGCACCGGGATGAAGTCCTGGAAGAAATTCGGCAGACCATGCGCGGTATCCCCGGCACCTTCAGTGCCATGAGCACTCCGCTGGCAGATCGAATCGGTCACATGCTGAGTGGCGTCTCCGCAAAAGTGGCAGTCAAAATTTTCGGGCCAGATCTCGAAGAATTGCGCCGCCTCGGCACCGAGATCACCGACATCGCCCGCGGCATTCCGGGTCTCGAGGAGGCACGTACCGAGCAGCAAGGGTCCGTCCCCCAGTTGCGTATCGAGATCGATCGTGACCGTGCCGCTGCTTATGCGGTCACCCCCGGTGAATTGAATAACGAACTGGCCGACCTCATTGGTGGAGGATATGTCGCCGAGATCTACGAGAACCAGCGTGTCTACGACCTGGTCGTCCGACTGCCCCTTGAATGGCGGGAGAATCCGGACAAACTTCGCAATCTCTACATCGACACCCAGAGCGGACAACGCATTCCTCTGCATTACGTGGCGGAAATTCGGCAGGCGAGCGGTCCCAATACCATCCTTCGGGAAAATACGATGCGCCGATTTGTCGTGTCAATCAATCCAACTACGCCCGATTTGAACGCCGCCGTCGAAGCGCTCCAACAAGCCGTGACGGAAAAGGTCAAACTACCAGAGGGATACTCAGTGGCATTCGAGGGTGAATACCAGGCTCAGCAGGAAGCGCGACGGACAATCCTCATCATGTCTGCGATCATTCTCGCGGTGATTTCGTTTCTGCTCTTCAGCTTTTTCCGCAGCTTCGCCTTCGTATTTCTCGTCCTGACAAACATCCCGATCTCGGTGATCGGCGGCATTTTGCTGACTCGTTTCACCCTCGACAACATCAGCATTGCTACCCTCGTCGGATTCATCGCGATCTCGGGCATCGCAGCTCGGAACTCGATCATGATGATCTCCCACTACCTTCACCTGATGGCGCATGAGGGCGAAAAGTTCGATCTCAAGATGGTCATTCGTGGCACCGAGGAACGGCTCGTTCCCGTCCTCATGACCGCCATTTCCGCCGGTATTGCGCTGCTCCCCCTTGTCATGGCTGCCAACGAACCGGGCAAGGAAATTCTCAACCCTGTCGCCATCGTCATCGTGGGAGGGCTCATCAGCTCGACCTTGCTCGGACTCGCTGTGACTCCGGCGATATTCTATCAATTCTGCCGACGGCCTGCCGAGCGTGCTCTTGAGCGGGGAGCCGCAGCCGCAGGCTGAACCATACACATTTCTCAGAAACCTAAACGTCTAACAATCGAACCCATATACCAAAATGAAGAAACCCAACATTACATTGAAATCCTTCGCGGCACTCGCGACAGCTCTTACCATCGGCATCGGCGCTCCTGCCTTACAGGCTGACGAAAAAGACCACAAACACGAAGAGCACGAAGGCCACGATCATGACCACGATCATGCGGAAGCCGGTCCAAACGGAGGCAAAGTGCTCCACGGCGTCGAGCCACACCTCGAATTTTTCGTGACCGAAGATCGCAAGGTCCAGATCACAGCGCTCAGTGACGACGGAAAGGCCGTTCCCATCGGTGAGCAGTCCGTTCGTATCATTGGTGGTAGCCGATCCAATCCAACTCGCATGACACTGGTGAAGAGTGGTGAGGTACTAGTCTCTGAGACTGCCTTCCCGGAGGGCAACGACTTCCCCGTTGTTGTTCAAATCAAGCCTGCGGCCGATGCGAAAACCGTGATCGAGAAATTCAACCTGAATCTCGTGGATTGCCCGACATGCGACTACAAAGAGTATGCCTGCACTTGCGATCATGGTGATCACGAGGGGCATGATCATGACGACGACCACAAGGATCACGATCATAAGAAGGGAGAGTGAACTGTCCCGCATCTCCCGGGATCACTTGATCCTGATAGTTCTTTGACTGGCGGCGCCAAAACGAATTTGGTGATCGAGTTCAGAATCTATCGCCATTTGGAGCCTCCCTTGGTCTGATACGAGCCAAGGGAGGTTTTCAATAACCACACGCATAATGCCTGTTCATCGAATCATCGTAATCCTGTTGATCTCTACGATATCTCCTGCGTTTCTTAGCTCTTGCACCAGCAGCAGCATCAAGCACGAGTATGTAGAGCGCGAAAATTGGTATCATCGTCGTCCTGGTGGCGGCCATGGTCACTACCACCGGAAGAGAACACTCGCGAAAACTTGCTGAGTGTTCT
>JAKSBG010000225.1 GCA_022361255.1 Verrucomicrobiales bacterium | reverse complement strand
TGTTCTTCTTTTTCCTGATTTTTATCCTCACAGCATCAGATGCACTCCCCAGCCCTGTGTAGGCGATGTAGGTCAGATTTTGTTTCGCCTTCTTTTTCTTGGACTTGGCTTTTGCCTGTACCTGAAAAGCGACCGTGTTCCCCGGATCGAGATTTCCAAGAGCATAGCCGATTCTGACCGCGCTGGAGATATTCACCCGCCCTCCCGTGATCCGATACACTTTCACTCGGAGTTTTCTCTTTGGTTTGGTACCCCGAACGGAAGGGGTGTCGGCTATATCCCCGTCATTCTCGATGGAAAAATACATGTTTTTCTTCCGTCGCTTTTTCAGCTTCAGCTTCCTGGTCTGACCGGCGGCTGATACACTGTAGAAATCGTTGATGCGGTGAGTGTTGGGATTGGATCTTGTCCCGATTTTGGCATCCAGCTGAAAGCCGATCTCGACAGCACCAATATCAGGAGCCGCTCCCTTCGGTCTTGCAAAACCTCGTTGGTCGACCAGAACAGGTTCTGCAAGCACTCCGCCTCCGTCGATGGCGGGGCTGGAGAGATTGGGGGGCAATACCTGAGTTTCCCCGCCGAGATCGGTTAGAAAATCGAGATCCGGGGCTACTCCGACGAGATTGTTTCCGTCGGGGGTGAATCCAGATGCGATGTCACTATCCGTGTCAGCCGAATTACTCGTTACGATAGAATTTCCAAGCGTGACGCCGAATTCACCAAACCCGATTCCTCCACCGCCGCTCTCGTTATCCTCTACCCAGACTCCCCCTCCGGAACCACCGGCGTTGTTTCCGGAAATTGTCAGGTGATTGAGCCTGGCTGTGTAATCGTTTGCGCCCGCTTCGAAGGCAATCGCCCCCCCGTTTCCATCCTCCCCATCGGTTCCACCTGACGCGGTTCCTCCGCCTCGTGCGTCATTTAAGGTGAAGGTGCAATTATCTAATTGCCACTCTACCATCGACCCTGGTGGCGACTGAACGAGAAGTGCTCCTCCTGCGCCTCCCGCACCACCATTGTTCCCCGCCCCTCCGGCACCGCTGGAATTCTGGCGAAACAGACTTCGGGTGATGTGAGTTGTCCCCGAAGCTGCAGGATTGAAGGATTTAACATACACAGCTCCGCCACCGCCACCGAGACCACCATCCCCGGCTGCACCTGCCGTCGTTCCTGCCGCACCACCGGCAGCATACGTTCCTAAAGCGCTGTTATTGTTCGCAAAAACGGAATCTTCCACGAGAGGAAAGAAGCTCCCCGGGTTTTCCGTATCCTCTAGTTGTTTGGGGACTTCCATCGCGAGGCCCCCCCCATTGCCACCTGCTCCACCATTGCCGCTGGGGCCAGAGTTTTCGTCATTTCCACCTGCTCCTCCAACACCAGCTTTGTTCTGCTCAAAGGTGGTCCGGGCAATGCGCAGTTCTGTCTGATCCCATGCCGCAACCGCACCACCGTTTCCACCTGCACCTCCGTCCGACGCCGTGCCCATATCTCCGGAAGCAACGCTGTCACCCGCACCTCCATCTCCTGCCGCATTTCTTGAAAATTCACTGTCGTAGATTTCGAGTCTGGAGCCGTCCCCGGTGGAATAAATCCCCCCTCCGCTTCCGCCGTCTTCTCCAAGGTCGCCTGCCCCCGCAGTGTTATCCTCAATCTCACAATCTTGCAGAATTAGAGTTCCCTCATTGTAGATTCCACCACCGTTTCCCCCTGCCCCGGCAGTGCTGTAGGCAATTTTACAGTCCTGTAGAATCAACGCTCCCCGGTTGTGTATTCCTCCTCCATTGGGGCCTTCCGGTCCATCACCTGTAGTGTCAGGTGCCACTCCATCGCTCACTTCAATATTTCTCATCTCCAGAGAAGCCCCTGACGCAACATCGAAAACACGTGAATCCCCGCCTCCAAATAGTTGCACTCCAACAACAAAGGCAGATGAGTCTATGGTAATCTTATCGCTACTATCGACGTCCAGAGGACCGTTGCCTGGCGCTAAAAACACAGTGCTAACAGCAGCATCAAAAGTGATCGTGTCTTCCTCCATATTTTCATGTGCCTGCTTGATCGCATTTCGAAGGGTGCCGGGGGTGTTTTCATCATCTGTTTCCAGCGTCACGACGAAATCTGCCGCTACAGAGACTGACAATGCGATTAGAAAAACGAACAGGTTGATACAGAAAAACCTCATGGGGGAAATCTTTTGGAGAAAGGGAAGTTATTAGGAGTCGAGTAAACACCCGATCTCCAGAAAGTTTTGCCACTTTTTTAGCGATTGTGACAGTCTCGTCGTGAAAAATCTAGACACCTACTTTCCACAGCTCCCACACAACCTTGGCCACTGCAGCGACCAGAATCAGCATACTCACCGCACCGAAAATCACCGAGACCGGGCGACTTTTCTCCGGCGCAAGACGCAGCCAGGGCCAGCAAATCAGCCCCACGGCGATGCCACCGAGAAAACCTCCGGCGTGTGCGGCGTTGTCGATGAATCCCGCGCCGAGCAATCCAAAGAGCGCGATAACGATCGTCGACTGAATCAGGCTTGCGTTCAAATAGCGCGGGATCGCATCCCGGAACTTCCGGTTCACGACAAGAAGCAGTCCCAACACACCGAGGATTCCGCCGGATGCCCCGACAGATGCCGGAGCGCCACTGAAATAGAGTGAAGCCAGCGATCCGCACACCACAGAAACCAGGAAAACGGTGCTCAGCAATGCCGGGCTGACCAATGCGATGAGCACGCGCCCAAGGCTGAAGAGCGCCATCCCGTTGAAGAGGATATGGGGAATGTTCCCGTGCATGACTCCGGCGGTGACGACCCTCCACCACTCGCCCTCCCCTTTGACCTTCTCTTTCACCAGTGCAGCCGCCTCAATCGAGGCATTGCGAGAATTGCTATCCACGACAATTTGCAGAACAAAGACTGCGATCAGAACGCCTAGAGCGACCTTCAGCCAGAGCGTGGATTTTTTCGTGAGCCACTTTCCGAACAAATCGGCACTGACAAGCCGGTCGTTCAGATCATCCACCGAAAACCGGTCCACTCGCCGAAGCCATTCCATCTGGTATTGAATGAGTGGAAACAGGCCGTAGAAGGCAGTCGCCAGCAGGGCCAACATGATGACTTCCGGAAAATAAAAACAGGCAGCCACTCCGGCACAGGTGATGAGGAAAGCCTTCAGCAACGGCGGCTGAATCCGGGCACGGTGCTCGTGAAGATCAATCTTTCTCCGGTACGGCAACCAGAGATTGGGCGGTACGATCCGGTCATACCAGGGGAAAACAAGACCATCCACTTTCGAAATCCCGGAAGTAAACTGGCGGAGTTCTTCGCGGGATTCGACCACCACGACAGAACCCGGTTCGTAGCTCTGCCCATCGATTTTGGCGTAGCTCCCCACGAGAACACCAAACTCCCCGCGCGCCGATTCGGGCACCTCCTGCAGGAGATCTTCATCACACCAGGGTACGCCGTCCGGAAGGTGCTGCTGAAACCAGACTTCGCCTTCTTTCCAGTAATCGAGAATCCTGAGATTCTCTTCGCTGCTTTCTTCGTCGTGCATCGTTTTGAAAATACTACGACTTCAATTCCTTTTCGTAAGGGAAAATTTGCTCACTGATCACGCACTTCCCTCTTCACGGTAGATTTCGGATCGACGGTCCCCGCCCGAACCTTCACCTTCCGGGTAACCGAAATGAGTATATTCCCGTTCAACCGACGCCGTTTCCTTAAGACAGCAACCGCAACCGCCGTCAGTCCCGCTTTCTTCTCAACCGCCGCTGAGACGGCTGGCTCCGCTCTTACCATCCAGTCGATTGAGCGAACGATTCTTCGTCGCAACCGGAACGGCGAAGAAGGCACCACCTGGTTTCACCCGCGCGCCTGCCTCATTCCGGGGGAAGAGGGACAGAAAGAAATCTTCATGAATCTCCAGTCCATCGGAGGATCGGACTATTTTGGACCGGTTCACTGGATGAAATCCGGAGACGGTGGAAATACGTGGACGTCTCCGGAGCCCATTCCCGCGCTGGGTCGGGTTCCCGTGGAAGGGCACCCCGGGCTCGAAGCCGGCGTCTGTGACGTTGTGCCGCAGTATCATTCCCCTTCGAAAACCACACTCTGCATGGGGCACGTCGTTTTTTACCGCGGCCCGCGTTTCTCCAAAAAAGATCAACTGCCACGCTATCCGGTCTACGCGATACGCCGGGAGGACGGCTCCTGGTCGGAACGGAATATTCTGCAGTGGGATGATCCTCGCGGTGCCTTCATCTACACCAACAATTGCGGGCAGCGGGTCACCCTCGGGAACGGTGATGTGATGATGTCGTTTACCTTTGGACCGGATTCAGCAGCGCGAATGGTCGCTGGGGTGCGCTGTTCCTTCGACGGCGAAAATCTTGTCATCCGTGAAGTCGGCCCGGCCCTGAAAAACTCTGTCGGACGCGGTCTTCTCGAACCGTCGGTGACGCAATTCCGGGGACGCTTTTACATGACGATCCGCGCGGAAGACAGTCACGGCTACGTCGCTACCAGCGAAGACGGGGTGAACTACGAAAAGCAAATCCCCTGGACCTGGGACGACGGATCAAAAATCGGAATGTCGACAACCCAGCAGCACTGGCTCACTCATTCGGACGGACTTTTCCTGGTCTACACGCGGGAAGACACTGCAAACAAAAATGTCATCCGCTGGCGATCCCCGCTCTGGGTTGCGCAGGTGGATCCGGAAAAGCTCACTCTGATCCGCGAAACCGAAAGGCCCGTTTTCCCGCTCGACGGGGACGGCATCGAAGATCCCGACAAAGTCCCCCTGATGGGCAATTTTCACGTCACGAACATTTCACCAGAGGAGTCCATCATCACGGTCGGTGAATGGCTCCCGCGGGGAGGCGCAAAGGGCAATCTCCTGATGGCCCGGGTCAAGTGGTCAAAACCGAACCAGATGGTGTCCTGATCCGGATCAGCAATACTGATCGATAATTCCACGCATCGTTTTTTCCCGGGCTTCGATGCTCTCGCAGAGAGAAAACTGAACGCGGGCACGATTCAGATTCTGCCCCTCGTGGCTCGTTTTGAAATAAACATCACCGGCGAGGTAATCAGCAAAGAAACGGAGGCCAAGCTCAAACGCGATCAGGCGAATCGAATCGAAAAGGTACTTTTTGTCGTTTTCTGATAGAAACCCGCGGGCCTCCTCGAGGTATCCTTTGATGAGCGCTTCGAAAAGTTCGATATCGAGCAACACTTCACTGAGGTCTGCTGTTTCCTCCCCTGCCGGATTGCAGCTGCTGCGTACCGCATCACCAAAGTCGTAGTGAATCAAACCGGGTTTCACCGTATCGAGATCGACAATGCAGGTGCCCTTTCCGGTCACCGTGTCGATCATGACATTCGTGATCTTGGGATCGCCGTGAATCGGTCGCAGACAAAGTTCCCCGCGTTCGAGAGCAGATTCGAGAACATTCGCAAAATCCCTGCGCTTTTCGACAAAGTTGTGAAGACGTCTCGCTTCCGCAGAGAGTTCCAGTCGCTTGGCCGCTCCTTCTGTAACGACACATTCGTCATACTGCTGAAGGTACTGCGGGGTGATATGAAATCCGGGGAGGGTGTCTTTGAGATCTTCGATGGGAAAATCCGAGATGATC